>JBAXSN010000162.1:0-7094 GCA_037130675.1 Verrucomicrobiota bacterium | reverse complement strand
AGCCCTAGCTCCTCAATGTGGATTAACCTTGGGCGTTGCCCAAGGCTGGTATGGGATCGCGCCTTCAGCGCTGAAAAAGGAGTCGATAAAATTTGATGCGTTTGCCCTGTGCCGTTAAACCTTTCGTCCGAACTTCTTCTCCAGTTCCGCGTAGGAAATCTGGATCATCGTCGGGCGGCCATGCGGACAACAATACGGCAGATCGCACCGGAGCAGGTCCTGGATCAGCCGGATCATCTCCGGTTCCCGCAAAATGTCATTGGCTTTGATGGCGTGCCGGCAAACCGTTTTGGCGATCACATCCTCGCCCAGCCGCAATTTGGAACTTTGCGAACTGACTTCGCGCAACTCGTCGATGATCTCGCGCAAGAGGTCCTGCGGTTCCGTCGAGCGGACGAACTGCGGGAGCGTGTCGAGTTTCCAGGTGCCCCCGCCAAAGGTTTCCATCCCGATGCCCATCTTTTGAAGGGTTTCGAGGTTTTGCGCCACCCAGTCGCTGTCTCGCGGCCCGAGTTGCAGGGTGATCGGCATGAGCAGGCGCTGCCCGGGCACGCCGACCTCCTCCATCCGGCGTCGCAATTCCTCGAATAAAATCCGTTCATGAGCGGCATGCTGATCCACCAGCACCAGCCCATTGGCGTTCTCCATCAGAATATAAAGTTTGCCCAGGACTCCCAGAATCCGGAATTGCTGCGGTTCGCCGGGGTTCTCCGTGCGGGCTGGGTAGTTCGGGGCAAGCCGTTGAAGGGCCTGCGATTGCCCGGTCGGCACCGGACTTTGGGAAACCATCGCCTGGTCCGGATTCGTCGCCAGGGTGCGCTCTGGCAGAGTCGCCAGTTCGTGCAAAGCGTGATCCGGCTTTTGGCCGTCGGGAGATGCCGATGGCGCACCTGAAGGAAGCGGCGGCAAGGGCGCCAAAGAAGCCCCTTCCATTTGCCGCTCCGCCGGAGCGTGAAAAAAGTCGGGCTGGCGCACCAGCGCCGGCAACTCCGGGGCGGCCTCGGGGGCGGTTCCTGCGCCGGAATTGATCTCGCTGCCCGGCCCTGCGAAACTTCCGCTCCAGCGCTCGCGCCCGGTTTCGAGCGTGCGCTGCACGGCTTCAACGACCGCCTCGCGAATGGCCGACGGTTCCCGGAACCGCACTTCGCGTTTGGCCGGATGCACGTTCACATCGACCGCGGCGGGGTCCATTTCCAAGAAAAGGAAAGTGACCGGGAACTGCCCCTTCATGAGGGCGGTGTGGTAGCCCTCGCGCAATCCGTGGTTGAGCGTGGCGTTCTCCACGGCGCGCCCATTGACGAACACCAGTTGCTGTGCCCGGGTGGAGCGGCTGATGCCGGGCTTGCCGATCAGTCCGCGAATCTTCATCCCATCGAACGGGATTTCCGGGACCTCCAGCAATTCCCCCGCCAAAGTGCCGCCGCACAGATCCCGAACCCGGTCCCTCAAATTGATCACCGGGGGGATCTGGAAAATCAGGCGCTCGTCGGTCATCAATACAAACCCGACTTCCGGATGCCCGATCGCCTGAAGCTGAAGCTGATGCTCCACATGGCTGATCTCGGTATTCTCCGTGCGCAGGAACTTTCGGCGCGCCGGTAGATTAAAAAAGAGCGAGCGGACTTCGATCTGGGTGCCGGGTGCCTCGCCGCTGTCCCGCACGTAATCGATTTTGCCCCCGGTGATCGAAAGTTCCGTCCCGGCCAGGGCATTGTGCTCCCGGGTGGTAAGCCGAAAGCGCGAGACGCTGGCGATGCTCGGCAGCGCTTCGCCGCGAAATCCCAGGGTGTGAATCGCCGCGAGATCGGCTCCAGTGCGGATTTTGCTGGTGGCATGGCGCTCCATGGCGAGCAGCGCATCGTCGCGATCCATCCCCATCCCGTCGTCCACCACCCGGATCAGCGAAATTCCGCCCCGCCGGATCATCACTTCGATGCGGCGCGCCTGGGCGTCGATTGCGTTTTCGACGAGTTCCTTCACGACCGAGGCCGGCCGTTCCACCACTTCGCCGGCCGCCACCTGGCTGGCCACCTCTTCGGATAGTAGCTGGATTCGGCTCATAGCAGCGAAGGATCGGAGAGAAAAACGGCCAAAGATTTCAAAGGATTGGTGAGATGAAAAGAGGGCAAGGCAACCGGGATTATGCCCGATTCAACCACGGAGGCGCTCGATCCGAAAGCGTAAACCGAAACTTACCACCGCCCCGCTCAGTCGCATGCGCGTCAACTTAAAAAAGGTTTGGTGCGAATCCGTAGCGCGGCGTAAGGCGGTGGAGGGCCACCGCCTTTGAGAACGCTCCGCAGAAATCAGCAGTTCGCGAGTTTCCTCAAACCTCAAGTTCACGGCCTGCTCAGTCGAAGCAGGTTTCTTCGATCACCGGATTGGTAAGCGCGCCGATCCCATCGATCTCGACCGTCACCAGGTCGCCCGGCTTGAGATAGAGTCGGGGCCGCCGTGCCATCCCCACCCCGTGTGGCGTCCCGGTGAGGATCACCGTGCCGGGAAGAAGAGTGGTGCTTCCGCTTAAGAAAGAGATCAGCGCGGGCACATCGAAAATCATGTCCCCGGTCGTCCAGTCCTGAACCGGTTCTCCATTGAGGATGGTCCGGATGCCGAGGGCGTTCGGGTTCGCGATTTCATCCGGGGTGACCAGGCACGGGCCGAGCGGAGCAAAAGCATCGAATGTTTTGCCGCGGCACCATTGGCCTCCGCCCCGGCGGATCTGCCAATCGCGCGCGCTCACATCGTTGGCGCAGGTGTAGCCAAGGACGTAATCGAGCGCATTCGCCCGGCTGACATTCTTGCACTTGCGACCGATCACCACGGCCAGTTCGCACTCGTAGTCCACCTCATCGCTCCGAAGGTGGCGCGGCAGCTCAATCGGATCGCCGGGGTTTTGCACCGCGTTGACCCCTTTCATGAACAGCACCGGATACTCCGGGATTTGCCCCTTTGTCTCTTCCGCGTGGCGGCGATAATTCAGGCCGACGCAAAGCAAAGAAACAGGCGGCACTGGCGCGAGTAGTTTTTTCACGTCGGCAGGTTCGCCGGCCGGCTGGATCGACTCGAAAATGCTGCCCGCCAGCCGTTCGAAAGTCCCGTCGGGATGTTGAATGGCGTAATGCGTGTCCCCCTGGCCGTCGAGATAGCGGATGATTTTCATGGCTGGTTGAAAGGGATAGCCCGAAACCAGGGAAATGGGAAAACCGAAAATCGGGACTTTTTTTCGATATTTCCGCTGCTTCAAACGCACCTTGCGCGAGGTTCAACGCACAGACCAGAGCATCACCCATCGCTCGCTTGATCGCGCGTTGCAGCCTCCAGCGGCACCGGGCCAATCTAGTCACTGTTTTCCACCAAGCCCCCCTCCACGCCTTCTCCATGGTGGCTGGAGTGGCCCTCTACGGGGCGAAGTCCCTGATGGACCGATCCCCTTCCAATCCCGATCTTGGGTTTGAGCGCCGGTTCTTCAGCGGGGAAGGTGACTTCGCCCGGATCCCTTTCAGGCGGACCAGGTCGTTTTGGCCGCAGGCTCCTTGCGCGGCAGCGAGTAGCTTGGCGGTTTGATCTTCGCTCTGCAGGCCCGAATCTTCGTAGGGCCACGTCATGCCCAGGCGGTGGTATTTGGTGCTGCAGGAAGGATTAAATGCGCAGAGTTCCCAGCGCTCCACCGTACCCTCGAATTCATCACGAAGGAACCTGCCAATGGCACTTAAGGCAGTCGGCTGGGCCGTTGCGCCGGGAACAAGCGGGGTCCTCACCCATAGCTTCAAATTTCCCGAGCGTACCCGCCGGGCGGCTTCACGGAGGTTGGCGTGAATGGTGGATAAATCGGCGCCGGTTAACTCCCGATGGACGGTTGGATCCATGTGCTTAAGATCGAACAGAACCAAATTTGCATGATCGAGAATCCGATTGAAAACCGGCGGAGCCACCTGGCCGCAGGTGTCAAGGGCGGTATGCAAATCCCGTTCCTGGCAGCCTTTGAGGAATTGAGTTGCAAAACCCGGTTGGGCGCACGGTTCCCCACCTGAGAGGGTGATCCCGCCGCCAGTGGCTTCGTACCAAGGGCGATCCAACTCGACTTCAGCGAGCAATTCATCCAAGGGCCGGCGAGTGCCAAGGGGGCGCATCGCCCGGGGAGGGCAGGCGTCAGCGCAAGCCTGGCAACCATCGCATCGGGAACGATCCACCGCGATCCCGGCCTCGGATGCGGAGAGCGCCTCCTTTTTGCAATTTTGAATACAGGTGTAGCATCCGATGCAGGTCTGGCTGGTCCACCAGATTTCCTTGCTGACCCGCTGGCTTTCCGGGTTATGGCACCAGCGGCAACGCAACGGGCAGCCCTTGAGGAAGACCGTGGTCCGAATTCCAGGCCCGTCGTGCGTTGAGTTGCGGTGGAGATCGAAAACCAGGGCTTCCGCCTGATGCGGGCCATTCACAAGGCAGGATAATTTACCCGTTGGAGAAACTCTTCCTGGAACTTCTGGTCCATGATCAGGAAATGGGAGGAATAGCCGGTGACTTTGACCACGATGGCTTGGTGCTCGGGCAATTCGGGTTGTTCCATGGCCTGCTTGAGTTTCTCCATTGAGATGATGTTCAGGTTAATTTGGACCCCGCCTAGTTTGAAAAAGGTGCGCGCAAAGGTCTCCACCAGCGCGCTGCGATCGGCATCTTCTGGGAAATAGGAGGGTTCCAGCTCGATCTGGAATGAGCCGCCCTGGAACTTGCGGAAGTCGACCTTGCAGAAGGAGTTGGCTGTGGCGGTGAGGCCCTTGGTATTGCGTCCGTGCATCGGATTCATGCCGTGGGCAAGTGGTTCGGCAGCATGCCTGCCGTCAGGGGTGGCGCCAAGCATCGGGCCGGCGTAGGTGTGTCCCATGTACTGGAAGAGGGATGCGCGGAAATGGCCGCCCTTATTATGCCGCAACGACTCCAGATGGGTGCGGACCATTTCGGCCACCTTGACCATCATGGCGTCGGGAGCGGCGAGGTCATTGCCAAACTTCTCGATGTTGAGAAACTCCTGGCGCATGGCCTCCTTGCCCTTCCAGTCGCAGAGCACGGCCTGCTCGACTTCAGCCAGAGAGTAACGGCGTTGATCGAATACCAGGGTTTTGATGGCGTGGAAAGAATCGGAGACGTTGGGCACTCCGAGCACGTTGGCCGAGGTCAGGTTGTAATCCACCGCTCCGGCGTCCGTGCAGTCCCGGCCCCGCTCGATGCAGTTGTGCATGCAAAGCGAGGTGACCATCTCCGGCCAGACCCGGCTTTGCCACATGTAGGTGCTGTTCTTGAAGTCGCGCAGGGCCTTGGCCGTGGCGAAGGTTTCCCGGCTGAAGAGGCGAAACAAATCGTCGAAATCATTCACACCCGCTTTCACGGCCCGGCGGATGGCCCGTTGCATCGGCTGGATCAGCACCAGGGAATTGAGGTCCTGGTCGTTGTATTCCCTCCCGACTACGCAGTACCACTGGCAGCCGGAGTAGGCCACATTCCATGCGTGCTCCTCGCTCACGCCGCTGCGCAGTTCACTGTCGCGCAGCACGTCATAATTAATCAGGACCGGCGTTCCCGTTCCGTGGCGACCGAGAACATCGCAAGCATAGGTGAAGAAGGCCAGAGCCATGTCGGCGTGCCACATGACCCCCAGGTTGTTGTCGCCTCCGTTGAGATCGTAAGCCTCCATGATCACCCAACTCAGTTCGTTGGTTGCATCCCGCCCCTCCCGGTTGCGGCCACCCACCGAGAAGTAGTTGCCCCCGTATTTGCAGAACAACTCGGCCACCCATCCGCGGGCTTCTTCGCGAGTCATCCGACCCGCCGCCAAGTCGCGTCGGTAAAGATCTGCCAGCAACTGGTCGAGCCTGCCGTAACCGTTGCCGTGGGCAATGATCCGCTCGGCCAATTGGAAGAATTGGATCCATTGTATCCCTTGGAGAAAAGTCCGGGGCGGGTCGCTGACAATCGCATGACAAGTTTGAGCGACCCTGTGGTAGTGGCGGGCCAGGGATTCCGGGGCGTTGGAGGCAAGGGCCTCGGCTGTTTCCGCGTGGCGCTTGACCCAGCGCTGGATGCTTTCCACCACTAGTTCTTGCGCGGAAAGGTTGCGCGCCGCCGGTTCGTTGCCGTTGGCTTCATGCCGGGCGTTCCAATGGCGGATTTTCTTGAGCAACCCGCCCCAACCCAGTTCTAAGCCGATGGAGAGGTCCGGGCAGGTGTGGGCGTAACTGATCCCTCCTGCGCCTAATTCCCAAGATTGAAAACCCGCTTCCCTGACTTCGTCCGGGTAGCGGAAGCAGCGGGCTTCGTCCAATTGCCAATGAAATTCCCCGACCACCTCCTCTTCGGGATGGATCTCGCAAGGGTTGTGATCCAGGAAAAACGCGTAGTCCCGCGCCCAGTTGAGAATCTCGTCAACATGCCCGTCGATGCGCGAAGGCATTTCGTCGGTGTGCGGAAATGGTGTGCCCAAAAAAACCCGGCAATTATTGTCCCCCACGTTGATCCGACCGGTGACAGCTTGTTCCCCGGTCGGCGGGGCGAATCCTTCGCCCACTCCGGACCAATGGTAAACCAGAAATTCCGCATTATCGACAAAGTTGCTGCGCCGGCCTTCGCGGCCGAGGCGGTCCCGTCGGTCGACAAGGTTTTGCATGCGTTCACTGCGGACGAGCTGAACGGGCGGTGTTTCGATGGAGGCAGGGGCGGTTGGAGCGGAGGTGCGGAGCCGGGTCGAAGGGGGAGGCGGATTCATGCTCAAAAACTTAGCCGCCGACCTGGCTTCGATCCATGGACGCGATTGACAAAAAGATGGAAATTATTGACATGGAAACAGAATTCCGCATGCCGATGGTTCCCTATCATATTCCTTCTGCTAAAGATCGCCCTAACCGCCGAATAGCTGTTCGTGGAGGACTGTGGGGTCCAAAGTGCGCCTTTTCCCGGCAGTGGAAGTAGTGGGCTTAGGCGTAACCGGTTTTTGCTGGAACAATTTGCCCAGGATCGACGGGACCTAGTAGCTTGTAACACGTACAATGACGCATCCAGCTTGTCTTTTTGGCCCAGGGCTGTGTTGTCAGCCCAAGTCG
>JBAXSN010000161.1:0-7284 GCA_037130675.1 Verrucomicrobiota bacterium | reverse complement strand
TGGGGCGTTGCCCCAGGCTGATATGGGGCCGCGCCGTTGGCGCTCAGGAAGCTTCCGAAGCCAAATCCGCTTTTCCCGCCCTATCGGTCCCATCGGTCCCATCGGTCCCATCGGTCCCATCCGTCCCAACCCTCTCTTGCTCTAAACTTCACATTTTTTAATTGATAGCGCCACTCCAACAAGTTTAGCTTATCCGACGATTTCCCATATTTCTCATGAGAACCTCGCTGGTGAATGGCTTCAACGCCCGATTGTTGGATGAAAATTACGAACGCTGGCAACGCGATCCCGCTTCGGTGGATTCGACCTGGTCGGCGTTTTTCGAAGGCTTCGAGCTCGGCACCCTGGAGGCGAAAAACGGAGCGGTGGCAAAGGCGGAGACTGCCGCGCCTGCAGGAGCGGAAGAGTTGCCGCTTCAAACCCGGGTGGAAGGGCTGGTCTATGCTTACCGGACTCTGGGCCACACCATTGCCAAGCTCGATCCGCTCCACGAAGAGCGCCCCGAACAGCCGCTGCTCTCCCTGCGCGAGCTCGGGTTTTCCGAAAAAGACCTCGATCTCCTCGTCTCCTCGAAGTTTTTCCACGGCGGCGAGAAAATGCGCCTGCGCGACTTGATCGCCGCATTGCAAGCGATCTATGCGGACACGATCGGCGCGGAGTTCATGCACATCCAGAACCCCCGGGTTCGCAACTGGATCCGGGACCGGCTTGAGACGCGGCCGCCTGCGTCGTCGGTGCCAGTCGAGGTGCAGAAAGCCGTTTTGCGGGAATTGCTGGAGGCGGAAAGCTTCGAGCATTTTCTTCACACCCGCTACGTTGGCCAAAAGCGGTTTTCGCTGGAGGGCGGCGAGTCGCTCATGGTGGCGTTGCACACGTTGTTCGAGGGATCGCCGGGCCACGGGGTAAAAGAAATCGTGATGGGGATGGCTCACCGCGGCCGCCTGACCGTCCTTGCAAATTTCCTCCGCAAATCGCTTAAGCTCATCTTCACCGAGTTCTCGGAGAACTACATCCCAGAACTCGTTGGCGGCGACGGCGATGTGAAATACCATCTCGGCTACGAGACCAAGCGCCAGACCAGCACGGGCCAGGAAATCGAGATCCGGCTTTCCGCAAACCCGAGCCATCTGGAAGCGGTGGACCCGGTGGTCGAAGGAATGGCGCGCGCCCGGCAGCGGATCTGGCGGGACACGGAAGAGCGCACAAAGGTGCTGCCGGTTCTCATCCATGGTGATGCGGCCTTCGCGGGGCAGGGGGTAGTGGCCGAGACGTTGAACCTCTCCCAGCTTCCCGGCTACAAAGTGGGCGGCACGGTGCATATCATCGTTAACAACCAGATCGGGTTTACCACGCTCCCGGCCGATGCCCGGTCCTCAAAGTACGCGACCGATGTGGCCAAGATGATCGAGGCGCCGATTTTGCACGTCAACGGAGACGACCCGCTGGCGGTGCGCTTCGTGACCGAACTCGCGTTTGAGTTCCGCCAGCAGTTCCGGCGCGATGTCGTGGTGGATATCTATTGTTATAGACGGCATGGGCACAACGAGGGCGACGAGCCGGCTTTCACCGCTCCTTCGCTCTATGCCGAAATCGGCAAGCAACCGTCGGTGGGGAAGATTTTCACCAAGCGGCTGGTTGATTCCGGGACGCTCACGGCGACCGAGGCCGGCGCGCTCGATGCCGAATACCAAAAGAAACTCGAAGTCACCCTGGAAGAGGTCCGCAGTGCGGATCGGGAACAGAACCAGAGCACGCCGGACCGCTTCAAGGAATCGACGGCGGTTTTCCAGCCGCACTATTCCTTTGGCCCGTTCGATACGTCGGTGCCGAAGGAAACGCTCGACCGGATCGTCCACGCGCTCACGCATGTTCCGGCAGAGTTCAACGTCCTGCCAAAGATTCAGCGGATGCTCCTGGATCGGCGTGCCGCAGTTCACAGCAATAGCGGGCCGTACGACTGGGCGTTTGCCGAGGCGCTTGCGTTTGGGTCCCTCCTGATTGAACGCATCCCGCTCCGCCTTTCCGGCCAGGACAGTCAGCGCGGCACCTTTAGCCAGCGTCATTCCGTGCTCTACGACGCCAAAACCCGCGAGCGCTATATTCCGTTGTTACACGTCTCGGAGGATCAAGCCCGGTTTTGCGTTTACAATTCCCTGCTTTCCGAAGCCGCCGTGCTCGGATTCGACTACGGCTACTCGCTGAACTATCCCGAGATGCTTTGCCTCTGGGAAGCGCAGTTCGGGGATTTCGGCAATGGCGCGCAGGTGATCATCGACCAGTTCATCGCCTCCGCCGAATCCAAGTGGCAGCGGCCCAGCAGCATCGTCCTGCTCCTTCCGCACGGTTATGAAGGCCAGGGGCCGGAGCACTCCAGCGCACGGCTGGAACGCTATCTCCAGCTTTGCGCGGAAGAAAATCTGCAGGTCGCCAATCTCACCACTCCGGCCCAGTATTTCCACATCCTGCGCCGGCAGATGAAGCGGCCCTTCCGCAAGCCGCTGATTCTGATGACGCCCAAGAGCCTGCTGCGCTCCGAGCAATGCGTATCGTCGATCAACGATTTTACCTCGGACGGATTCCACGAAATTCTGCCAGGCCCGCTGCTTGGGAAGCCCGAGCAAGTCGAGCGCGTCATCTTCTCCACCGGGAAAGTCTATTACGACCTGCTTAACCAGCGGCAGAACGAGAACCGGGCGGATACCGCATTGATCCGGATCGAGCAGATTTATCCGCTGAACGAAGAGGCGATCAAAGAGGCGCTCGCGCCGTTCGGCTCCGTCAAAAAGTTCGTTTGGTGCCAGGAAGAACCGCAGAACATGGGAGCCTGGACCCATCTCGCGCCGCGGCTCAGCGCGTTGCTCGGCAGCCCGGTCCTCTACGCCGGGCGCGGCGAGGGCGCCAGCACGGCAGTCGGGGCGCTCGCTCTTCACAAGATCGAACAACGCCAGCTTGTCGCGGAGGCATTCACTCTGTAGCCTTTCCCCCACTCGCAAACACGTCCTTCGAGACCTTACCTGTCGTTTTACAAACCAGCATCACCCCATCATGAGCATTGAAGTCAAGATTCCCGCGGTTGGCGAATCGATCACCAGCGGCCTGATCACCACCTGGCACAAACAGGATGGAGAAAGCGTCGCGATCGGTGACGCGCTGCTGACGCTCGACACCGACAAGGTCTCCACCGAAATCACCGCCGAGAAAGCCGGGGTGCTCCGGATCCTCGTGCCTCAGGGCGAGGAAGTGAAAATCGGCACGGTCGTGGCGACCATCGAAGAGGAGGGGACCGCTCCCGCGCCTGCCGCCGCCAAGCCGGAACCCGCCCCCGAAAAACCGCAAACCGTCCCATTCCCGCTCACGTCGAAGGCCCGCGAAACCGAGGTGGAAGCCGAGCCGGAACCAAAGCTCGCCCTGCAACCGGTTCAGGAAGGCCGGACCACCCGCAAGAAGCTCTCGCCGTTGCGCCGCAAAATCGCCGCGCAACTCGTCATGGCGCAGCAGACCGCCGCGATTCTGACGACCTTCAACGAGTGCGACATGAGCGCCGTAATGGAGCTGCGGGTGCGCATGCAGGAGTCGTTCACCCAGGAATATGGCGTGAAACTCGGGTTCATGTCCTTCTTCATCAAGGCCGCCGTGAAAGCGCTCAAAGCCGTCCCTGCCATCAACAGCCGGATGGATGGCGAGGATCTGGTCTTAAATCACTTTTTCGATATCGGCGTCGCCGTGGGGACTGAGCGCGGCTTGATCGTGCCGGTCATCCGCGATGCCGACCAGAAGAGCTTTGCCGATTTGGAGAAAGATATCCTTCAATACGCGGCCAAAGCCCGCGAAGGGAAGATCAAGGTGGAAGACCTCCAGGGCGGCGTTTTCTCGATTTCGAACGGCGGCGTCTATGGATCCCTTTTGAGCACGCCGATTCTCAATCCGCCCCAGAGCGGTATTCTCGGGTTGCACAAGATTCAGGAACGGCCCATTGCAGTGAAAGGCCAGGTCGTGATCCGCCCGATGATGAATCTGGCGCTGAGCTATGATCACCGGGTGGTCGATGGCAAAGAAGCCGTCACCTTCCTGATCAAAGTGAAGGAGTGCATCGAAGAACCGATGCGGCTGCTGCTGGATTTGTAGGGGAGGGGCAGTCCGGAATGGGAATAATGGGAATAATGGGATGAATGGGACCGGAGTTTTCCGATCCCACGATTCCCATATCTCCCATTTTCCAAGCCCTCCTATTGCCCTCCCATTTCACTCGCAACCCGGCTCATCCTGGGTTACACAATGGCGCGATGTTCCAGATCGTCTTCAACGAAATCAGCGCCGCCGAGATGTCCGCCCTGCCCACCGAGCTTCAGCTCGACCTGCTGGCGGAGTTCCAAATTTTGCCCGAGGATCTGGACAAACTCGATCCGGAACGCTTTGGGAAGCTGGAACGCGACGGCAAGACGCTCTTCCGCTGCCGCGCCAAGGATTACCGGATCTATTTTGAAAAAGCCGCCGAGGGCGTGACGATTCATCGGGTCATGCACAAGAACACCATCCGGGATTTCCTGTTCCGCACTCGTTTGCCGATGGTGGAGGAAGACCGGACGCTGGCGGAGAAGCCGGGTTTTTGGCAGTTGATAAAGGAAGGCGAGCAGTCGAGGAAACAATGAACCGCAGGCAACTGCTCTTTCTGGCCACGGGAGTCGTCCTGGTGCATCTCGTCGCCTTTGCGCTGATTTCAGGGGCGAATCCGTTGCCGAAAGTGCCCTTCATTGCGCCCCCGAATTTCTTTGCCAGGGAAGCGAGCTGGGTGGACGAGAAAACCGGCGAACACATCACGTACCACGAATACCAGGTCAGGACCAAGCTGGCGATGCCGGATCAACTGATGCAGAAACGGGAATGAGCGTTTTTGATCGGATCCTGCAAAACGAAGCGGCTCGCCTGGAAGCATTTCCGGTCTGCCGAAACTCGATTTTTTTGGCCCATGCGGGGGTGACCGCGTTGCCCCGCGTAGTGGCCGATGCCGTCATCGACTACACCCGGGCGGCGAGTAAACAGCACCAGGAATTCGGCTCGGTTCTCAAGGATATCCAGCAGACGCGAGCCATCGCTGCGCAGTTCATCGGGGGGCGCTCGGACGAAATCGCGCTGCTTGGCCCGACGTCGCTGGGGCTGAGCCTTTTTGCCAATGGGATCCCGTGGGAACCGGGGGACGAAGTGCTCTGCTATGCCGACGATTACCCGGCGAATGTTTACCCGTGGATCGATCTGCGCCGGCTCGGGGTAACGGTGCGCTATCTCGAACCGGAACGCCAGGGCGAGATCACTCCTGAACTGGTGGCCGCCGCGCTGACTCCGCGCACCCGGATGGTCGCGCTCGCTTCATGCAATTACCTGACCGGCTACCGGATCGACGTGGACGCGATCGGACGCAT
This sequence comes from Verrucomicrobiota bacterium, assembly GCA_037130675.1. Taxonomy (GTDB): domain Bacteria; phylum Verrucomicrobiota; class Verrucomicrobiia; order Chthoniobacterales; family Chthoniobacteraceae; genus JBAXSN01. Next base: position 1,867 of record JBAXSN010000161.1, on the reverse strand, counting down.
CTTGCAAGAGCGGGGGATCCTGTTTTCGCTCGATGCCATTCAAACCCTGGGTGCTTTTCCGGTTTCGGTCGCTCACGTCGATTTCCTCAGCGCCGATGCCCACAAATGGATGCTCGGGCCGATGGCGATTGGCATCGTGTTTGTGAAAAAAGAGCGGTTCGCCCTGCTCCGGCCGACCTTGCTGGGAGCGTGGAATGTCCGGTCGCCCGATTTCATCGCGCAAGACCGGGTCGAGTTTCCCGATTCAGCCATGCGATATGAACCCGGCGTGCTCAACGCCTCGGGGATCTATGGAATGCGGGCAGCGCTGCAATTGATTGGCGGATTCGGACTCGAAAACGTCTCGGCTCGAATCCTTCAACTCAAGGCACATTTGGTCCGGGGACTCCGCGCATTGGGTTTCGAGATTCACGGGCCGGCGGATGGCCCCAACGCGTCCGGGATTACGGCCTGTTTCCATCCCCAAGCCAGCATGGCGGTCCTGTTCAAGGAGTTGGAGCGAAACGGCGTCATTGCCTCGCTGCGGCATGATCGCTCCGGGCGCGAATATCTCCGGTTCAGCCCTCACTTCTACAACACCGAGACGGAGATCGATCGGGTGATCGCTGTGCTGCGTGAAGCCAGGGGGTGAACGCAGCGGCATTTCAAATCGAAGGTCAGAGTGCTATCGGGGCGCCATCCCAAAGCGGCGGAGCACCGCCCGCACTACAAGACGCTGGCGCGCGGCAGTTGACGCCCTCTGATTCGCGGTAGCGTTTTGTGCTGTGGTCCTCCACAGCTTTGGGGGAAGCCATTGATTTCACATTGAGCAATCAGATCAGGAATTGCACCATCCGCGTTCATCTGCGGTTAATTTCTTCCTCCGGCTTGCACGGCGCACCGGTTTTGGCGCAATCTGGCGGGGTGAAACTTCGTGCCCCGGCCAAGATCAACCTTTCGCTCTCAATTCTCGGAAAACGCCCCGACGGTTTCCATGAACTGGAGTCGCTCATGGTTCCGCTGACTCTGGCGGATTCCCTGACGATTGACCAGATCGACCCAGCTGCGCCATTCGAAGGTTCCTCTGAAGTAGAAGCGGCATCCTGCCGCTCTCCGGGGAGCGCAAACCGGATTGCCTTCACCTGCAGCGACACCACTTTGCCGTGCGACGATTCCAACCTCGTGGTGCGCGCCGCTCGGCGATTTTTTGAAACCTCCGGCGCTTCCGGTGCGGTTCGGATTCATCTTCAGAAAGCCGTGCCTCATGGCGCGGGCCTGGGCGGCGGCAGTAGTGACGCGGCGAGCACGCTGCTGGGATTGAACGCAATGTTCGGCGCTTCGCTCTCTACTCAGACGCTGCACGACTTGGCGGCGGAGCTCGGCTCCGATGTGCCGTTTTTCCTGGCGCAGTCGGCTGCGATTTGCCGTGGGCGAGGCGAGATTGTCGAGGCGGTCCCATTTCCCCAAGCTCTTCCGCTGCTGCTGGTCAAGCCGGCTTTCGGCGTCCCGACGCCTTGGGCTTACAGCCGCTGGCGCGATTCGCAAGAAATTCCGAATATCTCCTATGCGGCCCAAGAGTTTGCCTGGGGACGGTTGTATAACGATCTGGAGCGGCCGGTCTTTGAAAAATATTTGTTTTTGGCTTTGCTGAAGCGCTGGTTGCAGCAGCAACCCGAAGCTGCCGGCGCGTTGATGTCGGGCTCGGGCTCGACCTGTTTCGCGGTGCTGCGTGATGTTGCGGATGGCCCCGCGCTGGAAGCCCGGGCAAAGACCGAGTTTGGAGATATCTGGACCTGCCTTTGCAGCACGGCGGGATAATCGGGGTAGATGGAACTTATCCCGAACTCCGAAGCCTTCTCTGAAAACAACACACAATTTGGTGCAGGGT
>JBAXSN010000160.1:0-7297 GCA_037130675.1 Verrucomicrobiota bacterium | reverse complement strand
TTCCCCGACGAATGATCCGGCAAGGCACGCTACCGGGGGCGGAACTAGCTTGAAAATAGGATCGAAGCGGCAGGGATGCCGCTTCTGCTATCGGCTTCCAGACGCTCCTCCGTAGCTGCCTCTCTGCCGCCTCAGCGTCTCCGCGTGAGAGGCTTCCACTGTTTTTAGCATAAAGCGCCTCGTCGTTTGACACGGAAAACGCAGGGTGATATTTTCCGCCATCTTCGACAGGAATCATTCACTCCTCAATCGACAGGTTCTGGTGCTCAACCGGCTTTGGCAGGCCGTAAACATCACGACCGTCCGCAGGGCCTTCACTCTGCTATGTCAAGGCCACGCACAGATTGTCTCCACGGACGGCGCGAACAATTACGCCACGCACGACTTCGAGAGCTGGCGCGACTTTTCCGCCCGCCAACCCGAGCAGGAGATGGTCCACACCATCTCCTTCCGCATCCGGATTCCCAGGGTGATTGTTCTCCTGATTTTTGATCGCGCTCCAAAAAAGGAGATCAAGTTTACCCGGCACAACATCTTCGAGCGGGACAAAAACACCTGCCAGTACTGCTGCAAGACGTTCGATCGCAAAGAGTTGAATCTCGATCACGTCATCCCGAGGGACCGCGGCGGCCAGACTACCTGGGAAAACATCGTCTGCTCCTGCATCCCATGCAACACCCGCAAGGCCAACCGCTTGCCGCATGAAGCGGGCATGCGCCTGAAGAGAAAGCCCGAGCGCCCCAAATGGCGCCCGTTCATGCAGATCACCTTCGGCATTCCCCACGATCATGCGTGGAAACATTTCCTGGATCTGGCCTACTGGAACGTCGAACTCGGCGACGGGTAGGGTCGCACAAGGGCAGTCTGGGGGCAGTCTGGGGGCAGCGCCAATCGATCTTCTTCGCGTTCATCGGCTACCGATAGCGGCATTTCTGGAGAAACGCCATAACGGAAAATAGTCGGGGATGGTACCGAACGTGGCCGGGACACGGTCCTTCCCTCCGGTTTCATAAGTGCTTGAAAACGGCTTTTATGGCCGGTTTGGGATTTCGCGAGCGAAGGACTCAAAAGAGAGGCGGGGGCGGGAATCGAACCCGCGAATGGAGGTTTTGCAGACCTCAGCCTTACCACTTGGCTACCCCGCCGTGAGACTGGACGGACAAAATGCCGAACAAGCCCCCAGTTTGCAATGGATTTGTTGCTGATTTTCTCCAGCGAGGCGCAATCCGTGAAGTTTGGCTCGTGCCGGGGACCGATCTTCCGGGCCGGATGCACCGCATTCCATGGTTCGTGCTCTCACCGTATTCAAAAACGAGGGTCCGGTGTGCGGCGGATGCTTCGTCCCATCGCTTGTTTCAGCCTTTATTTCTGATTATTGTCCGTGGAAATGAATCCACGCACTGCTTCCGTCGCCGCTTTTTCCGAGGCTAAACGCTTTATTCCCGGCGGGGTGAACTCCCCGGTTCGCGCTTTCCGGGGAGTGGGGGGCGAGCCGTTTTTTGTGAATCGCGCCGCAGGCAGTCATATTTGGGATGTCGATGGGAACGACTTGATCGATTACGTGGGCACGTGGGGGCCTGCGATTCTGGGACACGCTCCGGAGTCGGTGCTTTCGGCCATCCGCGACACGGCTGCGAACGGGGTGAGCTTCGGGATTCCGAATCCGCTGGAGGTGGAAATGGCGCGGCTGATCTGCGAATGGGTGCCGAGCATTGAAAAAGTACGGATGGTGAATTCGGGGACGGAAGCGACGATGTCTGCGCTGCGGCTGGCCCGCGGGTTTACCGGGCGCGACAAGGTGGTGAAGTTTGACGGCTGCTATCACGGCCATGTCGATTCCCTGCTGGTGCGGGCCGGGAGCGGCGCATTGACGCACGGCGAGCCCGACAGCGCTGGCGTGCCTCGCGCTTTCGCCGATCTGACGCTCACGCTTCCCTTCAACGACGAGGAAGCGCTCCGGGCGGTTTTCGCGCGCGAAGGCCACGAAATCGCGGCGGTCATTCTGGAACCGATTCCCGCCAACGCCGGATTGTATTTTCCAAAACCGGGATTCCTCGAAGAACTGCGGCGGCTTTGCACGGCGTGTGGCACGGTGCTGATCTTCGATGAAGTGATGACCGGGTTCCGTGTTGCTCGCGGGGGCGCGCAGGAGTTGTTTGGGATCACCCCGGACCTGACGGCCCTTGGCAAAGTGATAGGAGGTGGCCTGCCGGTGGGGGCGTTTGGCGGCCGGGCAGAGATTATGGACCGGCTTTCGCCCGATGGCCCGGTGTACCAAGCGGGAACCCTCTCGGGCAATCCGCTCGCCATGGCCGCCGGGCTGGCGCAATTGCGGGAAATGGAACGCGTGAACGGCTGGGCGCGCCTGGAACAACTTGGCTTGATGCTGGAGGAATCCGTCCGCTCAACCCTCCGGCAATTGGGCCGCGAGATGACCTTCCACAGGGTAGGCTCGATGTTCTGCCTTTTTTTCACGAACCAACCGGTGCTGAATCTTTCCGATGCGCAACGAAGCGACCGCGCGGCGTTCGCCAAATACTTCCATGCGTGCCTCAATGGCGGTGTCTATTTCGCCCCTTCGCAATTCGAGACCGGTTTTATTTCCATGGCGCATACGGAGGCCGATCTCGAAAACACCGCGAGGGTCGCGGGAGCGGCATTGCGGCTTGCGGGCGGGGGGATTTGACGATTTCCTAAGGGCGTGACCAAAACCGAACTGCGCAAAGCCATCCGGCTCCGCCTCCAAAGCATCTCCGCGGAGGCGCGCGCCGAGAATTCGGCGGCGATCTGTCGCGAGGTGGCGCAGACCCGGGAATGGCGTGACGCGCGGGTGGTCGGGTTCTTTTCCCCGCTTGGTTCCGAGCCGAACGTCGATCTGCTCTGGTCCGTGCTCGAAAACCGGGCGGTCTGTTATCCGCGGGTCGTGGGAGAGCATCTTGTTTTCATCCGGGTGCCGGATCGTTCGGCTTTGTTGGAGTCCCGGTGGAACTTGCTGGAACCGCCGCACGAGAACGGGGCGGAGGTGCCGTTGAGCGAGATCGACCTGTTGCTGGTGCCGGGGATGGCGTTCACGCGCGACGGCCACCGGATGGGGCGCGGCGGCGGGTTTTATGATCGGCTGCTGGGAAGCGAGAATTTTCGGGCTCCGACTTTCGGCATCTGTTTTGCCAAGCAGATCGTGCCACGGTTGCCCATGGAAGACCACGATCAGAGGGTGAAGCGGGTGATCTGCGGAGAGGCGCGGGAGGGGATCTTGTAGCTGCGGCGCTCGGTCGCCGCCGGGGGGAATGCAGCGGCGCGGAGATAAAATCGCCGCCCCCGACAGAGTGCATGTGCGTCCACTTAACAGGGCTGATTCCCACGGAGGAGCGGCTGGAAGCCGCTTCTACTAAGGAGGATACACCGTGTCAGGGCAACTATAGTAGAAGCGGCATCTTGCCGCTTCGATCCTAAGGCAAGCGGTTACAGTTTATCGCTGATGCTCAATTCTGTTGAGGATGCCTCCTGAAGTCCAGATAACAGTTCCAGCAAAGCTCCGGTCAAGATGCGCCGGGCTCGATTGATCGTTTGGACGAACCGGACGAACCTCGGAATCCGCGAGGGATGCCGCACGAGAAACCAGACCAGGGCGAGGGGCCGGGGGCGTTGCGAGGCTTCGTCAAACCATACTGAAAATGGAACCGGCAGTTCATCGCTGGCGGTGTCGCTGATCGCGCGGATCGCCAGCAGCGGCACGCCGGTTTCCATGCAAAACGCGGCAACGGCGGCGGTTTCCATGTCCACAGCCTCGGCGCCGCTTTGGCGGGCGAACTCGGTTTTGGCCTGCGGGGTTTCAAGAACATCGTCGCACGTTGCCATCATACCCGAGGACGCGCGTTCTTTGAGGAGGGATTGGGCGGTGTAAAGCAGTTCGGGACTGGAGAAGCTATCGGCCAGCAGCAGCGCGCCCTTCGGCAATCGAGGGTCGAGGCCTCCGGCAAACCCGGCGCTGATCACCTGGTCCGGGTGATGTTCGGCCCAGAGTCGCCGCATTCCGGCATCGGCGCGTTTTCGGCCCACGCCAGTGTGGGCCACGACGATTTCATGCGCCCCTAAGGTGCCCCGGACTGCGGCAAGCTCCGCCGATCCCACTCGTGCGCGATGTTTCAAAGCACGAACGAGATCCTGACTTTCTTCCGGCAACGCGAAGAGGACCGCAATCACCGGCCCATCCTGATCGCTCGAAGAAAAGGATCAACGCTGGAATGCGTGCGTGCGCGAAATTTCTCTCTTCTCTCCGCGTCTCCCAGTCCCCGCGTCTCCGCGTCTTTCTCCCTACCGCTCCTCCACCCGCGTGAATCGCCCCTTCACAAGGACCAGATGCGCTCCCTGGTCCGAACCTGGGGCGAGGCGATAATCGCCGGCCGACATATTTACAAAATTGGGCATGGTCCCGCCGCTGTTTCCCTCGCCAGGGCGAACGCTTCCTGTAAACTTGGAATGCGCATTCACCCAGCCCTGTTTAATCCAATTGTCGTTGAGTTCGAACAGGCCCACGGAATCGGCCAGGGCGAGGCCCTTTCCAGGTCCGGCGGTGTAGAAGACATTGTTCCGCGCGGCCAGAAGTTCGTCGTTGGTCATCATCCGAAACAGCGTGGTGCTGTCGGGGCGTTTTGAAATGACGGTGTTGTTTTCGAAAACGAGTGTCCCCTTGCGGTACTGATTCAGTTTGCCGCTGTCGCCGCCGTAACAGACGATCTGGTTCCCGCCATCTCCGGCGGGTTCGATGATGACGTTCCCGGAAACAACGGTTCGCTGATAGGCGGGCTCTTTTTGAATCGCCACGGAGTCTTCGGCATCGGCAATCTGGATTTCCCGGTTGCCTCCCTCAATCCAGTTGTTGCGGACCACCAACCCGGAGGAGCGGTCTTTCAAGTTGTTCCCCAGCGCGCCCGGGCGAAGCGGTCCGAAGTGGTTGAACTGGTAAACCATGCCGGACGCCTCGGTGTAAGCGTTGTGTTCATACATGCTCTTGACCACCCCATTGCCGAACAGATCGCAGCGTTCCAGGAGCACATCCCGCGAAGCGTGGCTGACGAAAAACCCGTTCGCGTTGTCGTGAATGGCGCATCCGCGAATCACGATCCGCTCGCCTTTTTCAACCCAGATTCCGCTCGCGCAGCCCATATACGCGGCGACTCCCTTGATCCCTTCATAAGAGTTCGTCGGACTCGCCCCGCTCACATCGAGACCTTCGATGACGATGTTTGCGGGAACGCAATCGGCGGGAATCCGGGACGCTCCGATCTTAATGACCGCCCGTTGTTCGCCGGTATAGTTGAGCGACTTCACGGTGACGGCTCCCGCGCCGTCGATCATCGGCAATTCCCCGTGCGGCCCCGGAATTCCGCGCACCACGATCGGCTTTTCCGGGGTGCCCCGCCTGCAAATCACCCACTTTTCTTTGTAAGGCTCGGGCCGCCAGTGGATGTTGACCCGGTCGCCGGGGCCGAGCGACTTCCATGGCACCTGTGCGATCGTCTGCATGGGTTGGCCGGGGCCGACGTGGTAATCGACGCCGAGGCTTGTGCAATGGGCGCCGGAAATCGCGAGGGCGCAGAGGGCGGGGAGAAGTTTTGGTAACATGGGACTCCCAGTGTGACACGGATCGGGGCTCTCCCGTTCAGATTTCTCTAAACTTGAAACGCCGAACACCGGTCGTCGCGCCTTCGCGTGACACAAAAAGAACTCACGCGAAGGCGGCGATTCTATTGCGGGAAAGCGCCTGGTCCCGCTCCAGCGGCTACACGGCTACCAATCGATCTCCACGCTCCGCTTTTGCTGGAACCGATCCACGAAATGCAGCCGCTTCTGGTCGCGGCCGTGCTCGTGGACGAGCTTCGTGACTTTCACGTCAAAACAGCAGTATTCGGCGATCTCCAGCAACTTGCCTTCCCGCCACCAGCGGATCGCGTCCAGCCCGTCGCCGGTCTTGCCCACCCCCAGGGTCGCGGTCGCCACGGCGTCGAGCGAAAGGCGGTGGCCGAGTTTTTTTTCCAGCTCCACCAACATGTCGAGCGTCCGCACCTGGCTGGGGATATCGAGGATCGTGTATCCCATGAGCACTTCGTAGTCGAAATTGATCACATTGAAGCCTACAACGAGGTCCGCCCGCAGCAGTTCGTTGATCAGGTCGTTGACCTTGTCTTCCGAGTAGATTTTGTAATCGCCACGCAGGGTGGAATAAGTGACGCCAATGGACATTCCCATGTCCCGTTTTCGGTCCCAACCCCCGGCATCGTTGGCGGTACGCTGGGTTTCGAGATCGAAGTAAACGATATTCCGGGACATGCGACTTTCGTTTTAGGAGAGCCTGCCGGATTTGCAAGAAATTCAGCGCGAACGTGGAAGATCGCGAATTTTGATCTTTGAACTTCGCGGTTCGGCTTGTAGTTAGGGGCCATGAGCAACCAAGTTCTGGCAGGCAAAGTCGGCGTCGTTTTCGGCGTCGCCAACAAGCGCAGCATCGCATGGTCCATCGCAAAAGCGTGGGCTGCCGAGGGCGCGAAGCTGATTTTCAACTACCAGGGCGAGCGCGTGAAGGACAACGTGGAGGAACTCCTGGCGGAATTCGGCCCCGATGTTCCGTTCTATCCGTGCGACGTGACCAAGGATGAAGAGATCACGGAATTTTTCAAAAAGGTGCGCGAACACACCCCGGTCGTCGATCTGATGCTCCACTCGGTGGCGTTCGCCCCGCGCGAAGCGCTCGAAGGAGCCTTCCTGGCCACCAGCCGAGAGGCCTACCGCATCGCGCACGACGTTTCCGCCTATTCCCTGCTCGGGCTTGCCCGCGAAGCGGAACCGTTGATGACCAACGGCGGATCGATCATCGCCATGAGCTACTACGGCGCGGAGAAAGTGGTCCCCCATTACAATGTCATGGGCGTGGCCAAGGCGAGCCTGGAGGCCACCACCCGCTATCTGGCTTACGACCTCGGTTCGCGAAACATCCGCGTGAACTGCATCAGCGCCGGCCCGGTCCAGACTCTCGCCGCGCGGGGCATCGGCGGTTTCAGCCAGATCATCAAGCAATATCAGGATCGCGCCCCGCTCCACCGGAGTTGCACCTCGGAGGAACTCGGCGCCACCGGCGTCTATCTGGCCAGCGACGGCTCCGGTTCCATGACCGGCCAGGTGATCTACCTCGACGGCGGCTACCAGATCATGGGGATGTGAAGAAGACGCGGAGATTAAGGAGCGCGTCCGTGTCCGTCCGTGTCCGTCCGTGTCCGTCCGTGTCCGTCCGTGTCCGTCC
>JBAXSN010000016.1:0-34339 GCA_037130675.1 Verrucomicrobiota bacterium | reverse complement strand
CGTATAGTTTCCCCGACGAATGATCCGGCAAGGCACGCCGCCGGGGGCGGAACTGGCTTGAAACTTGGTTTGCGGCGAGAGTCTCGCCGGGTTAGTAGAAGCGGCATCCCTGCCGCTTCGTTCCAAGGGAAAGCGGCTGGAAGCCGCTTCTACTACGGAGCCAGAAATTCGTGCGGTGCTCAGGTGTATAGTTTCCCCGACGAATGATCCGGCAAGGCACGCCGCCGGGGGCGGAACTGACTCGGAACACGGAAAGACCTGCCGGGCCACCCGGCGTTTTGGCAGCAGCCGAAACGAGCATGTGATGGCAAGGGGAATGGACAACCGGCGAAGGGTGGCGAGAACGCCATGGCGGTCGGTGAGCGTGGCCCTGGCGGTTTTCGCAATGCTGCAAGGTCACGGGCTCGCGCAAAGAATCCTGACTTCCCGGCAGGCCATCGAAACGGAGCGACTCAAGCTAGCCTCCATCCGCGAGGAAGGGCGCGGACTGGGTGGATTGCAGCGCCGGGAGCGCCAGATAGTGGCCTTGTGCGTCGCTTCGCGGAGGGAAGCCGATCAAGCGGAAAAGGCCGCCGCATCGCGTCGAGATCAGCCTCAGCTAGTATGCCGTCTTTCTAAACCCGAACCGCTCTCACTTGTAGCGGAGCGGTTTCTTGCATCCGAAAGAACCGGAACCGCGCCGAAACAGTCTGTAACGAGCGTAACCGGACCGGGCGCCGGATTGCAATCCACTGCGGGCGATGGGACTACGCCCGGTTCATGGCCACTGATCCAATCAACCACCCGGCACCGGCCCACTGCGGAACCGGTTCCGGGTAAGCGCGGCATCGTCGTCAGCCCGTTCGCCCCGGAGGAAGGCTACGTGGACGTCCGGGGACTACTCTCCGGGACGGAAGTCCGCGACCCCTACACCGGGCGAATCTTTATCGTTCCATAAGGGTCGCGCTTTTTGTCGCGCCAGCGGACGAATCAGTTTTCATGCAAGTTCGCGCACTGCCTGGATTGTTGAAGGAAGCGGCATCGGAATGGGTCGGCGACAATGCCCCGCGCTTGAGCGCCGCGCTGGCTTATTATGCCATCTTCTCGCTGGCTCCATTGGTCATCATCACCATCTCGATTGCCGGCCTGGTCTTCGGGGAGGAAGCGGCCCGCGGCCAGATCTCCGAACAGATCAAAGGCCTCGCGGGAGAACAGGCGGGGAACGCCATTCAATCCGTCGTAAAAAGCACTGACCACAAGGGCGCTAGTATTTTCGCGGCTTCAGCGGGCCTTATCGTATTACTCTTTGGCGCCTCGGGGGTTTTTGGAGAATTGAAAAATGCCCTGAACACAATTTGGGGGGTGGTCACCAAGCCGGGCAAGCCCGTGATGAGCCTGATCCGGAGCCGTTTTCTTTCCTTTGGCATGGTGCTCGCCATTGGGTTCCTGCTGCTGATTTCACTGGCGATCAGCGCCGCGCTCTCCGCAATTGGCACCTACATGCGCAACCTTTTGGTTCTGGCGCCGATCGTCTGGCAGGGAGTCGAATTCCTGATCTCTTTCGCAGTGGTCACCGTGCTGTTCGCCATGATTTTCAAATTTTTGCCGGATGTGAAGATCCGCTGGCGCGATGTCTGGATCGGGGCGATCGGAACCGCTCTTCTGTTTGCGATTGGAAAAACGCTGATCGGCTTGTATCTCGGCGCCAGTAGCGTTGGTTCCAGCTACGGGGCGGCCGGTTCGGCCATTATCATTCTGCTCTGGATCTATTATTCCTCGTGCATTCTGTTCTACGGGGCCGAATTCACCAAGGTCTATGCGAAACGGCTCGGCTGCGGCATCACGCCGACCGAAGATGCTATGCCCCTGAGGGATGCGATGAAAGAGAAGCAGGAGAAGCGGAAATGATAACGAGATTGACAGGATTTACAGGATTAAGATTTCGGATGCTAACCGACGTCGCAGGTTTCAGGCAAAATCCTGATAATCTTGGAAATCATGTTAATCCTGTCAGAAAATGCCAAGGCCTCGCCGTCACTCCTCGTGCCCGGCCTCCTTGCTCCGCATCCAGCCGGTGACCCCGAACCATAGCCCAAAATAGATTGTCGCGAGCGCCAGCGCGCTGATGACCGCCGCGCCGTTGTGCTGGATGATCTTTTGAGCAACGACGTAGAAATCCAGGCTGATCCCAATCCCTAGTGGCACCAGCGCGGCCAGCACAAGGCGATTCGCAACCGTGTAGAAACGCGCCGTGTTTTCTCCGCGTTCCACAATGCGATGGTACGCCGCGGGGCTCATCAGCAGCACCGCGCAGAGCGCAACGAGCAACAAGCTGAGGAGGTGAATCTCTTTTAAGGTCTTGGGAAGTTTTTCAAAAGACTCCGCGAACACCGCAACGAATTGAAAGCCGAGCAACGCCTGAGCTCCCGGAAGCACCATGCGGGCTTCCGTGAGGGCATGGTCGATTTTCGAGGAGAGCTTTGTTGGCTCGTTCTGTTCCATAGGCTCTTTCCGTTTGCGCTCTGCTCCGAGGCACATGATTTCCCAGCCATACCAAAAGCCAAGGGCGACAACGGTCATGGCGACCCCGAGAAGGAGCGCGATGCCGCGGCTCTCGATCCGGTCGGCGGTCATAAACATATTGAGTCCAAGCGCCGCCGCGAAGGGCAAGAGCGCTATCTCGGCGCAACGGGTCGCAAAGCTGTGCATCTGGGGCGTGTCCTCGCCTTTCGCGACGATGTTATGATAGCATACTGGAGCCACCAGGACCGAAAATCCGACCAGCATCAGCACCAATCCGATTAACCCAAGATATTGCAGCCCCGGAGCAAGAGTCTCGTATCCTTTTTCGAAAGCCGCCCGCCACTGGAGTCCGATCAAGACCTGGATGCCAAGGATCAGGATTCGGGTTTCATCCAGAGCACTTCGGATCTTCTGTTCGATCGTTGTCATGGGCGCACCAGTGATCTTCAAACAATACGGAGACAGGGAAAGTTGTAGCTGCCCTTATCCCGCGAGTCCCCGTGCCGCGGTTGAGTCCAAGAGCGGCGCTATCTCCGATATCCCTCTATGAGGAGTCCAACTATATGTTATCGTGGGCGTTTACATTTCTAATCATCGCCATCATTGCGGCGGTGCTCGGGTTTACGGGAATCGCGGGGACGGCTGCCGCCATCGCGAAATTCCTGTTTGGTCTGTTCCTGGTCGTGTGTCTGGTGCTGTTCGCGCTTGCCCTGTTTACGGGCAAGCAGGTCACCTAGACCACGCCGGAGCGGGACGGGACGTCGAATCTGGCGCCGCGATGGGGTGGTCGCGGCGTCATTTCGGCGCAGGGCAAACGCATCAAAATTCGATTTGGGACATCATTCCGAAGCGCCAACGGCGCGGCCCATACCAGCCTGGGGCAGCGCCCCAGGTTTGAACGTAAAGAGGACCCAGGGCTGAAGGCCCGTGCCATTTTCCCCTCGTCAACTTCGAAGAAAATTGCGTTCCCAAGTGAAACTTGGGAACGAGTCCCCATGGGCTACGCCCACCACGCAGGATGGAAATGCGGCACTTACGGAGTAGTTTCTCGGAGGGGGGAGTGATTACCCGAGCGGTGCTTCTGGCCCGTTCGCAATCTGCTGGCGAACTTCTTCGATCTCCTCGGGAGTCGCGTCCCGGGATTCGACAACTTCCACGTCGAACACCAAATCGTCGCCAGCGAGCGGATGATTTCCATCCAGAACCGCGTGGGTTGCGGTCAATTCCTTCACGATGAAAGGCGTCGGGGCTGCACTCGATTGAAAAACGTCCCCGACCTTCAAGTCAGGCTTGGACAACGCTTCGAGAGGCACTTGAACGTACTTGCCGAAATCGATCAGTCCGTAGGCCTCCTCGGCTTTCACCTCGACCCGGCGTTTGTCGCCGACCTCAAAATTAATAATTTCCTTCTCCAGGCCCGGCACGATCATGCCAACGCCCGACATGAAAGTAATCGGCTCCCCCCGGGCGTTGGAGTTTTCGATTTGGACGCCGTCCGCGTCACTGAGCGAGTAGTGAAAGATGATGACTTTTTGGGACATGAGAGAGCGAAACATGCACCAATTACGCGGCGGCGGAAATGATTTTCCCGAGAATTTCCACGCCGCGCTCCAAGTCGGGTTCCGCAGCCTTGGCGCAGTTGAGCCGCATAAACTTGCCGGGGTTTTGGGATGCAAAGAAAACGTGTCCGGCGGCGAAGACCACCCCGGCGGCTCTCGCCTCGGTCCGCACGTGGTCGAGATCCACCTGGCCTGGGAGCTCCACCCAAAGCATGTAGCCGCCGCACGGGGCGTCGATTTCAGTCCCCGTCGGAAAGCTCCGCAAAATAGCGTTGAGCACCAAGTCACGGCGACGCTGGTTGCGTTCACGCAGCCACACGAGGTGCGGTTCCAGCAGACCGCGCCCGATGAAGGTCCGCAGGGCGGCTTGCGGGAGCACGGCGCTGTGGAGGTCCAACTGGCATTTTCGAGCGGCAAACGCCTCGTGAATCGTCCCCGGCAGGCAATAGCCGACCCGCAATCCGGGCGAGACGGTCTTTGAAAAACTGGTGACGAACGAGACGGTGGAGCCGTCGTCGTAGGCGCGACACGGCTTGGGAGCCCCGCCGTTCACGAGCTCCCCGTAAATATCGTCTTCAATCAGCCTCACCCCGTTTCTGCGGCAAATCTCGACCAACGCCTCGCGGCTGTTCTGCGGCACCGTGGCACCCGAGGGGTTCGAGAGCGACGTGCAAACCACCAGGCATTTTGGTTTCCAGCGAGCGAGCAGTTCCTCGGCCGCCGCCACGTCGAGCCCCGATCCGCCCCGGGCCGGAATCGGCAAGACCCGCGCCCCGGCCTCCGCGATGAGTTCCAGCAGCCCGTAATAAGCCGGCGCTTCGCAAGCGACGATGTCCCCCGGTCGAACCAGCACCGAGAGCATCCCCTGCAAGCCTTGCGTGCAACCGGTCGTAATGACGATCTGTTCCGGCGTTGCCCCGGCCACTCCACGAGCCCGGAGCCGATCGGCGAGCAGGGTTCGCAACTCGCGGTCGCCTTCCGGGTGATGGTACGCGAAAAGCGCAGCGCCATCGGACCCCAGGGCGACATCGATCGATTCCCGCAACGCTTCAAACGGCAACGCATCCAGTCCCGGCACCCCGGCGGCCAGATTGATCAACCCCGGCTCATCCGCCTGCCTCATGAAATCGAGCAGCCGGGCGGGTGCTGGGAACAAAAACGGTTCATGCATAGGCTGCTCACCTTAGCGAATCCGGGGAAATGAGCTAGGGAGATTATGGGGAGGATGGTCATTGAATCCGGCACCCGGTCCGGTTAAAGATTGTGGGGTCCACCAGACCTGATCCATGAGCAAAGAACGATTCCTCGAGCGTCAAGCCGACGTGCGCGATAGCGTTGCCCGGCTTGCTGAAGCGGTTGCCCTGCCGGAGAGCGAACTCGTTCGAGATGCCACGATCCAGCGGTTCGAGTTCACTTTCGAGGCTGTCTGGAAAGCGCTCAAGCTCTACCTCGAACGCCAGGGCTACGAATGCGGCGGACCGCGCCCCACCCTCAAGAAGGCTTTTTCCGAAAACCTCATCGACAGTTCGAAAGAGGCGGACCTCTGGCTCCAGATGCTCGAAGACCGGAATCTGACCAGTCACGCCTACGACGAAACTTTGGCCAACCGCATTTTCCAGCACATCGCCCACGACTACGCCCCCATCCTGGCCGATATGGCCCGCAAAATCGAATCCTTGGAGTGGGAGTAACTGCCATGAAGACGCTCGCCTTGCGCGAAAAAGACCTCGACACCCTCCGCCGCACTTTCCGGCGATTTCCGTGCGTGCGGGAGGTCCGCGTCTTCGGTTCCCGCGCAACCGGCACCGCGCGAAGAGCGTCGGATATCGATCTCGCCATTTTGGCTCCGGACGCCACCGCCGCGGAATGGCAGAAACTGACCGAAGCCCTCGAAGAAGCGCCGATCATTTACGAATTCGACCTCGTCCGGCCAGAGCAAACCGCCAACCCCCGGCTCCTGGAGAAAATCGCTCGCGAAGGCGTCTCCATTTACCCGGAAATCGCCCCTGAACAAACCGCACGCGAACCGTAGTTCGTGCCCGCCCGCCGCGCTCCAGAGAAATCCGTTGCATTCCGCGGCGGGTTCGGCTTTAGTTTGCTCCCATTTTTCGAAACCAAACCGACTAAAACCAACAACCAACTGCAACGTGAAGGGACTAAAACACCCCTTGCGTTCAAAACAAAGGGCTTAACCAACGCCCTTTTGGAAAAAACAGAAAGCACGCATCATGTCCACAGAACTCATGACGGAACTCCTCGAGGCGGGAGTCCATTTCGGTCACCAGACCAAGCGTTGGAACCCGAAGATGAAGCCGTTCATCTTCGAGAAACGCAACGCCATCTACATCATCAACCTCGGAGAAACCGTCCGGCAGCTTCAGGCCGCCACCCAGTTTCTGAGCGGAATCGCAGCTCGCAAGGGCAAGGTGCTTTTTGTCGGCTGCAAGAAGCAGGCGCAGGAAGCCGTTAAGGAAGCCGCCACCGCTTGCGGCCAGTTCTATGTCAACCAGCGCTGGCTCGGTGGCACCCTGACCAACCTCGCCACCATCCGCAAGAGCATCGGACGGCTCAACTACATCGAGAACCTCGAGAAGCAGCCCGAATACACCAAGATGGGCAAGCAGGAAATCGCCGCCGTCAAACGCGAAGGCGCCAAACTGCTCCGCAACCTCGAAGGCATTCGCACCATGGAAAAATATCCGGATGCGATCGTCATCATCGACACCCAGCGTGAAGCCATCGCGGTGGCCGAAGCGCGCCGACTCGGGATTCCCGTCGTCGCCATTGTCGATACGAACGCGAACCCTGAGTTGATCGACTTCCCGATCGCCGGCAACGATGACGCCATTCGCGCCATCCGCATCGTGCTCCAGAAGCTCGTGGACGCCCTGGTTTCCGGCGGCGGCCACTCGGGTAAAGATGAGCAGGCAGCCATGGAGGCTGTCGCGGAATAGTTCCAATTCTACCGAACCCTGTGCGCAGCCGAAGGCTTACTTCGGCTGCGCCTGTTTTAACCCAACCTTATTTATGAGCGAAATTACTCCGCAACTCGTTAAGACACTTCGTGACAAGACCAACGCCGGCATGATGGACTGCAAACGCGCCCTCGCCGAAGCCGGTGGCGACCTTGAAAAAGCCGAGGATCTTCTCCGCAAAAAAGGCATCGTCAGCGCCGGAAAGAAGTCCACGCGTGCCACCAAGGAAGGCGTCATCGCCTCCTACATTCACATGCAAGGCAAAGTCGGTGTGCTCGTTGAAATCAACTGCGAAACCGATTTCGTGGCGAAAAACGAGAGCTTCCGCGACTTCGTGAAGGACATCACCCTCCACATCGCCGCCTCCAGCCCGATCTGCGTCTCCCGCGATCAGGTTTGCCCGGCGCTTGTCGCTCGTGAGCGCGAGATCGCTGTGGGCCAGATCGAGGAAGAAGGCAAAAAGAGCGGCAAGCCGAAACCCGCCAACATCGTCGAGAAGATCGTGGACGGGAAAATCGACAAATTTCTGGCCAGCATCTGCTTGCTCGATCAGCCGTTCATCAAGAACCCCGATCAGACCATTGAGGAATTCGTGAAATCCAAGATCGCCGAACTCGGCGAGAACATCATCATTCGCCGCTTCACCCGCTACGTGGTGGGCGAGGCGCTGGACGCAGCCGCTCCAGCCGCAGAAGCTGCCGAGTAACCACGGGAGCAGAGAAATTAGTAAAGCGAGCCACAGAGCAATCTGTGGCTCGTTTTGCATAAAAGGCAGAATGGGACGGATAGGACTGATGGGACCTATGGGGCAGATATAAGTCCCATGCTTCCCATGCTTCCCATGCTTCCCATGCTTCCCATTCCGAAGCCCTACACCGGATCTTTCCACGCCGAGCGCTGCTCGATGGGGACAAACTTCTTTCCGGGGTGCGGGCCGACGTATTCGCTCAGCGGACGGTAGAGCCGGTTGTCGGCCAACTGCTCAAGAATATGGGCGGTCCAGCCTGCCGTGCGGGCAATGGCAAAGACCGGGGTGAAGAGGTCGGTCGGAATGCCCAGCGAATAATAAACAGTTGCGGAATAGAAATCGACGTTGGCCTCCAGCCCTTTCTTTTCCTTCACCACCTGCGCGATCCGCTGGCTCATGCGAATCCACTTCGGCTCGCCGATCTGGGCGGAAAGCTTGAACGCCATGTCGCGCAGGAAGGGCGCCCTCGGATCGAGCACCTTATAGACCCGGTGTCCGATGCCCATGATCTTGCGCTTCTGGGCAAGCTGCTCCTCAACCCATTCGTCCACCTTGTCCTCAGCCCCGATCTCCTGGAGCATGTGAATGACGCCCTCGTTGGCACCGCCATGCAGCGGGCCTTTGAGGGTGCCGATGGCCGACGTGACGGCCGAATAGACATCGCTCAGTGTGGCGATGGTCACCCGCGCGGAGAAGGTGGAAGCGTTCATGCCGTGCTCGGCATGAAGCACATAAGCCATGTCGAGGGTTTTGACTGCATCCTCGCTCGGCTCCTCGCCTTCCATCAAGTAAAGGAAGTGCGCCGCTTCCCCGAGATCTTCCCGCACCGGCGGGAGTGATTTCCCCTGGCGCGCCCGGTGAAAATACGCCGCGATCACCCCGATCTTGGCGGTGATGTGATAGGCCCGGATGCGGTTCCGGTCCACGTTGATGTCCTCCTCAAAATCCGAGTCATAAAACCCGAGCATGGAGACGGCTGTCCGAATCACGTCCATGGGATTGGCCCATTTGGGCGCTCCCTGAATCAGGTTGATGACCCCCTGCGGCAATTCGCGCCGGCTCCGGAGGTTGCGGGAGAGATCGGCAAGCTGAGCCCGGTTGGGGAGATGACCATGCCAGAGGAGGTGAACCACCTCTTCATAACTCACTTTTCCGGCGAGTTCGCCGATGTCATACCCCTCGTAGATCAGCCTGCCCTCGAGTCCCTGCACGTCACTTAAGTGCGTGCTGTTTGCGACGATTCCTTCAAGACCTTTGGCGATGACTGGCATAAGTAAATATCGGGTTGCTGATTTTTATCTATAAGTTGCGATATTCCTCCGCCACCGCAAGTCAAATGATTATCCTTTGAGGGTTTTCATGTGCTTGATCAGGGTCTCGGCCATAACGGAAGGCGTATCTGCAACGGCAATACCCGATTCGCGGAACGCGGCTATTTTGGCGGCAGCAGTCCCTTTTCCGCCGGAAACAATCGCTCCGGCGTGGCCCATGCGGCGTCCGGCAGGCGCGGTGGCTCCGGCGATGAAACCGGCGACCGGCTTGCGGCAGCATTGCTTGACCCAGGCGGCGGCCTCTTCCTCGGCGGTGCCGCCGATTTCGCCGATCATGATGATCGCTTCGGTTTCGGGATCGTCATTGAACATCTTGAGCACGTCGAGATGGGACGTGCCGTTGACGGGGTCGCCGCCGATGCCGACGCAGGTGCTCTGGCCGTAGCCAAGGCTGGTAAGCTGCCAGACCGCCTCATAAGTGAGGGTGCCGGAGCGGGAAACCACGCCGATGCTGCCCTTGCGATGGATGTAACCTGGAGCGATGCCGATGCGGCAGCCGCCGTGGGAGTTTTTCCCTTCGCCGGGAGTGACGATTCCGGGGCAGTTCGGGCCGATCAGACGGGTTTTGCTCCCTTTGATGGCGGCTTTCACCTTCACCATGTCGTTGACCGGAATGCCTTCGGTGATGCAGATGACCAGATCGAGACCGGCATCCACGCCTTCGAGGATGGCATCGGCCGCGAAAGGCGGCGGGACGAAGATCGCCGAGGCGGTCGCCCCGGTTTCCCGTGCGGCATGGGCAACGGTGTCGAAGATCGGCACTTTGCCTTCGAAAAGCTGGCCCCCTTTGCCGGGGGTGACGCCGGCGACGATCTGCGTGCCGTAGTCGAGCGAGAGCTGGGTGTGCCGCGCGCCGAAGCTACCGGTGATGCCCTGAATCAGGACGCGGGTTTGTGGAGTAACAAGAATAGCCATAGATCAAATATTCGTAGTTATTTGGTTGGTCGCGATTAAGCCGCCTTGATGGCCTCGACCACCTTTCGTGCTCCGTCCGCGAGCGAATCGGCGCTGATGACGGCCAGTCCGCTTTCCCGGATGATGCGTTTGCCCTCTTCGACATTGGAGCCCTCCAGACGCACCACGAGCGGGATGCTAAGGTGCGTTTCCTGCACCGCCGCCAGAACCCCTGCCGCGATGATGTCGCACTGCATGATTCCGCCAAAGATGTTGACCAGGATCCCTTTCACCTTCGGGTCGGCCAGGATAATTTTGAAGGCCTCGGCGACCTGCTCCTTGGTGGCGCCGCCGCCCACGTCCAGGAAGTTGGCGGGTTCGCCTCCGAAGTACTTGATGATGTCCATGGTGGCCATGGCGAGGCCCGCTCCATTGACAAGGCAGGCGATGTTGCCATCCAGCCCGATGTAGTTCAAGCCGTGCTTCGAGGCCTCCACTTCGCGAGGGTCTTCCTCAGCGGTGTCCCGCAGGGCGACGATCTCCGGCTGCCGGTAAAGGGCGTTGTCGTCGAAGTTGAACTTGGCGTCGAGGGCCAGCACGGTGCCGCCCTTGGTGACGACCAGCGGGTTGACCTCCACGAGCGAGCAGTCGCACTTAACGAAGGCATTATAGAGAGCGCCAAAGAGTTTGGCTGCCTGCGAAGCTTCTTTTCCGGTCAGACCAAGCTGCTGGGCGAGTTTGCGGGCCTGGTAGGGTTGCAAGCCGAGCAACGGATGCACCGACTCGCGGAAAATCTTTTCCGGGGTGCTCGCGGCGACCGCCTCGATGTCCATGCCGCCTTCGGTGCTGGCAATGAAGACCGGAGCCGATGAGACACGGTCGAGCAGGATCGCCACATAGAGTTCCTTCGCGATCGCGGCCGCCTCGGCGATGTACACTTTGTTCACCAAGCGTCCGGCCGGCCCCGTTTGATGGGTGACGAGCGTCTGGCCCAACATCTTGCCTGCCAGCTCCCGGATCTGTTCCGGGCTGCTCGCCGCATGGACGCCGCCTTGGAAACCATTGGTGAAGGTCCCTTTTCCACGCCCTCCGGCATGGATCTGGGCTTTGATGACCATTTTTTCGGTCCCGATCTCCCGGGCAGCGGCTTCCGCCTCTTCCGGGGTGCTTGCGGCTTTACCCCGAGGGGCGGCAACGCCGAACTTTTCGAACAACTCTCGCGCTTGATATTCGTGAATGTTCATTGATTGAAATTGTTGGCCCGCCACTAACGATAAGGAAAACTAACGGTGAACGCTGAACGAGCCGTTTAAGTTTTTAAGCCCGTGCCCGCTCCAATAGCAAGTAACGGCTTGGAAATTCCCCAAAATACAGGGATAGCCCTCTGGAACTGTAAGGGAACTTCCGGCCAGATTACCGGAGGGTAACCATTTTTTGCCTCCAACATTTGCTAATATTGGCCTCCGCGGGGCCTGAACCTGCAGCCCTGGCGCCACAAACCAATTACAGGCTGCTTTCGCTTGCGCGATATTGAAGAAGCGCATAAAAGTTCCGGCGCGCCTTTTAAGTGGCGCTCGATTTCACCCGTTTGATTTTGTTTCTCCAATAACTTCTTCCGCCCATTTATGGATAGCCACGCCGTCGAAAAATCCCGCCCAACATTGCAGACTCTGCCCGGAGACGATGTGCGCCAAATCTTGTGGGGCTACTCCGGTCGGTATGATCTGGCCATGATGGTGCAATCCGCCCGAGGCGTTGCCCGCGGACCTGTCGCCCGAATGGTGGCCGAAGGCGCACGCAACTCGCATGAATGGACCCCGGAAAAGAACAGCCTGCTGGCGGCTTACGACGACAGCGGAATCACCGCGGCCTCGCTCGACCCCGAGCATGGCGGATTCATCGAAGGGCCAAAGAACCTCGCGTTCGCCCTGATCGCATTTGAACTTTCCTGGGTGGACGCCGGCGCGGCGACAGGCAGCCTGGCCAGCAATCTCGGCCTGGCGCCCATCCACGAGTGCGGCACGCCCGAACAGCGCGCCTATTACATGAGCATGGCCGCCCCGCTCAAGCCGGGCGAAGACCGCCGCCAGATCCGCGCCGCGTTCGCGCTGACCGAGCCGATCCCCTTTGCCGGCGTTGAAACCGGGATGCTTTGCGGAAAAGCCCGCGTCGCCTCCTGGAAAGACGGCGAGGAACCGATGCTCCAGATCGACAAACGCGCCCGCTTCATCACGGGAATGGGCTTTGCCGATGTGATCACCGCCGCCGTCGATTCCGACGACCAGCGGATCAAGGGCAGCTTCATGGTTATCCTGGAGGAAACCGATCCCGGTCTCTTCGATCGCGGCACCCCGACCAAGAAAATGGTCCACCAGCTTTCCTCGACACGCGATCCGGTCTTCAACCAAACGGTTCCGGCCAGCCGGATCATCGGCGGCTACACCATCAAGGATGGCGTCATCATCCCCCGCTTTTCGCACGCGGAAGTGATCGAGGCGGTTTTCCGCCGCACCCGGGTGACGGTCGGCCTGATGACCTCCGCCAAGCTGCTCTCCGCCATCGAGCCGGTCATCCGCTATCAGCGCAACCGGTTCCGGGGGGGCAATGGCGTCGGCCCGGGCTCCCCACGGTTCGAGTCCGGTCTCCAGCAAAAGGAAGACGCGCTTCACCGCCTGGTGGACATCTGGGCAACCGGCGAGGCGAGTTCCTCCCTGGGATTCGTCACGGCACGGCTCTACGACGAAGTCGATGTGCTGGAAAAAACCAAGGACCGCATTTTCCAAGAAAAAGGCCTCACCGGGCGCGCGGCGTTCAAAGAGATGATGAAGTCCCAGCAGGACGCCATTGAATTGATCAAGCTTTCCGCGACGCCGAAGCAAAACCGCGAGAGAATCGAAGCGCTCCAGGCCGATCCGCTCGTTCAGTATGCGATGATCGATTCGGTGGCCAACGTCCTCTGCCCGGCCTGCAAACTCTGGAACACGGGTTACGGCGCCAATATGATGCGCGAAGCCGTCAGCCTCATGGGCGGCTACGGGATCACCGAGGATTGCCCCGGATTCCTCTTCCAGAAGTACATGGACGCGCAGCTTGAGGCCACCTACGAGGGACCCGAAGCCGTGCAGCGGCTTCAGCTCTCGATGACCATGACGAACGCGCTCTTCCTGACGCAGTTCAAGCAGTGGATTCTCGACATGAAGCGAATCGCGTCCGAACGGCCCGGCACCGGAGCCTGCACCCTGGCCACGGCCATGAAGCTCTGGCTCTGGACGCTCAACCACCTCCAAAATGCAACCGATGCCGACGGCGCGAAGCTCTACCACAAGAGCCGTCAGGGCGTAACCTTCCCGATGGCGGACGCTCTCTGCTGGTTGCTGGCTTCCCGCCAGCAAATCCTTGATGTGCTCCGGTTGGAAACCGAAGGCTCAGCCGATCCGTCGATGGCCGATGGCCTGCCGGGAACGCTCAACTTCCTGATGGATCTCTGCCATGTCCAGAGTGCCCGTGCCGCCGGAGAAGTCGGGCGCATTTCCGCCGAACTCGTGTTTGGCTACAACGCGCACCCGGCTTGGACCGACGAAAGTTGCAATGCCTGCTACGGGGCGGACGAAATCGAATTCCTCGAAGGCGTGATCCCCGGCATCGCCAGCAGCGCCCGCGCGTTTTCCGACGTCACGGAGACTGGCACCGCCCACGCCGCAAAAGCCGGCCCGTGCGCCTCCTGCACCTGCGGGATTGAGCCGTTCACGCGCTTGCGCGCCAAGCTCGACACCTGCCTGACCGGATCGCGCCTGGCTAAGGATCGCGCGGCGGACGCGCTCTCGAAGGTGATGATTCCGGAAGCTCTTGACTATCCGCTGTGAGGAAGACGCGGAGACGCGGGGGCGGGGAGACGCGGAGAGTGTGAAATCAACGCGCATCTTTGGCAGAGGCGTTAGGCAAACCGAGAAAGGCCATGGGCAACATTCGATCTTTTCGGGAACTTAAGGTCTGGAATCGATCAATTGATGCTGCGATGGAAGTCTTCCGATTAACGAAAGAATTTCCTGCTTCAGAGCGATACGCGCTGATTGATCAGATCCGCCGCTCCTCCCGATCGGTTCCTTCTAACATTGCAGAAGCTTGGCGGAAACGCCGCTCCGCGTCTCCCCGTCCCCGCGTCTCCGCGTCTTCCTTCGCCATCCGTTTAACTCAACTTTTAATATGGAATCTCCACAACACCAAGACCGTCAGCGCATGGACGTTGACATCGTCTGCACCGGATTCGGCCCCGCGATGGGCGGATTTCTCTCCACGCTCTCGAAGAGCCTCGTCAATGAGGACGGCTCGCCTGCCGTCGAGAGCGCGGTCATGCCCGGCATGCCGGCCCAGGTGATTTGCTATGAACGCGCGGACGACATCGGCTTCGGGGTCTCCGGGGTGGTGACCAAAGGCCGGGCTTTGCAGGAAAGCTTTCCTGAAATCAAGGCCGCCGGGATTCCGATGTCCGCGCCGGTCGGCCAAGAGAAGGTGCTTTATTTGCTCGATCCCGTGGGAGCAAGCCGCCGCCCCGCTTTGATGAGCTTGGCGGACGCAGCGATCAAGGCGCTCAAATGGGCGCTGCCGGTTGAAAACGACGCGCTGAATCTTCCGTGGACCCCCGATTTCCTTCACAAGAAAAACGGCATGGTGCTCTCCATGGGCCAATTCATGCAATGGGTGGGAGCCCAGGTGCAGAGCACGGGCGTGGTGCAAATCTGGCCGGGCACCCCGGTCTCCGAGGCGCTCATTGAAGAAAAGAAAGTCGTCGGCGTGCGCCTGCTCGATCAGGGCGTCGATAAGCAGGGCAAGCCCGGCGATTGCTTCATGCCGGGCATGGACATTCACGCGGCGCTCACGGTGATCGGCGACGGACCGGTGGGCAGCATCGGCCAGCAGCTTGATAGCGAGTTCGGAATGCCCGAGGGCCACCACGCACGCGACTGGGCCATCGGCATGAAATTTGTGGTCGATCTGCCCGAGAATACTCCTCTCAAACCGGGCACGGTGCTCCACACGTTCGGTTATCCTGAGCCCGAGATTTTCGGCTTCTTCTACGTGCATCCCGACAACGTGGCGTCGATCGGCATCTTCGTGCCGTCCTGGTTCGACAGCCCCACGCGCACGGCCTACCGCTATCTCCAGCACTGGATGCTCCACCCTTACCTCTGGCGCTATCTTGAGGGCGGCAAGCTCCGTTCGTGGGGCGCCAAGACCCTAGGGGAATCCGGCCTGCACGGCGAACCGCATCTCACCGGCGACGGCTTTGCCCGGATCGGCGAAGGCTCGGGAACGACGAATGTGCTCACCGGGTCGGGTGTTGACGAGGCTTGGGCAAGCGGCGTGCAACTGGCCGAAGGCGTTCTCGAACTGTTCAAGGCCAACAAACCGTTCACCAAAGAGAACCTCGATGCCGCTTACGTTGCGCGCCGCCGCGCAAGCTGGGTGGAAACCGAAGGGCGCATCGCGGAGAAATCGCGCGACGGGTTCCAGCACGGCTTTATCACCGGCATGCTCGGCATGGCGCTGACGGGAATCACCAAGGGCGCGATCAACCTGGGGAGCGAGCCGGTTCAGCCTTACAAACGCATCCCGACCGTCGAGGAATACTACAAGGGGAAAATCCCGGCCAATGAGATCGCGGCGATCCGCAAAGAGTGCGCGGCCAAAGGCGTGTCTCTCCACAATGCGCTGATGGAACGAGCCGGTTGGCCCGCCATCCCGTATGAAGGCCAGATGCTCATGTCACACCAGGACGCGCTCCTGCTCGGCGGGAAAGTACAGGCTCCTCCAGGATACGCGGATCACGTAGTGTTCCTGAACCCGGCACTTTGCGAGCAATGCGGCGAGAAGGTTTGCATCGAGGCCTGTTCCGGCCAGGCGATTGCCCCTGGGGAGACCGGCGGCATCCCGGCGTTCGACCGGGAGAAATGCGTCCACTGCGGAGCGTGCCTCTGGAACTGCTCCAAAGCCCTGCCCAATGATCTGGAACGGATGAATATTGCCTTTCGCGCCGGCACCGGCGGACTGCACTCAGCGGAGAATTAGCCTCCTTACACCGAATCCGGCGCACCGGGCGCTTTCCGGTCGAGCAGTTCGTGGAACTTCTGCATTACCGCCACGATCTCCGGGGTGCGCGTCCCGATTGACTTGGTGAGCTTCTCGAAATTGGCAGGATTGCGCTGAGCCAATTCCGAAAGCGCCATAAAGACGGCCAGCGCATTGTTCACGGAGTGCTTCAACTCACTGAACTCGGAGCGCAGCCTGCGCCATTCTTCTTCGGTGAAAGTGACGGTGTTGGTGTTCATGCGGGATTTAGCTCTGGAGGTCGGCGATGGCTTGTGCTTTCGTTCCAAGTTCCAGAAATCTTGTAAAATGGCGGCGGAAACAATCAAAATAACGGGAGCTCGTCAGCATAATTTAAAAAATCTGACATTGCAGATTCCGCGCCAGAAGTTGGTGGTTGTCACTGGCCTGAGCGGTTCTGGCAAGTCTTCGCTGGCCTTTGACACCCTGTACGCCGAGGGGCAGCGCCGGTATGTGGAGAGTCTTTCGGCTTACGCGCGCCAGTTCCTGGACCAGATGCAGAAGCCGGATGTCGATTTCATTGAGGGGCTTTCCCCGGCCATCGCGATCGAACAGCGCACGTCCGGGAGCAATCCGCGCTCCACTATTGCCACGACGACAGAGATTTACGATTACCTGCGGGTCCTTTTTTCCGCCGTGGGCCAACCGCACGACCCCGCCACCGGCCAGCCGGTTTACAAGCAAACGCCCCAAACGATCGTCGATGCCCTCCTGGCGTTTCCGCCCGACACCAAGCTCATCATCCTGGCGCCGCTGATCGAGGCGCAGAGCGGGGAATTCCGCGATATCCTAGAAAAAATAAAGCGCGAGGGGTTCGTTCGTGCCCGGATCGACGGCGAGATTATCGAAATTGGGAATGCGCTCCAACCGGTGAAACTCGAGAAGGCAAAGAGTCACACGATCGAGGCGGTGGTGGACCGCCTGGTGCTGCGCGACCCGGTGCGGCAGCGGTTCGCCGACTCGGTGGACACGGCGCTCAAGTGGGGCGGCGGCAAGATGGCGGTGCTGACGCAAAGCCCAGGGCAGGAAGAATGGGCGACGCACCGGTATTCCACCGATTTCACCAATCCGGATACCGGCTTCACCATTCCGCAACTCACTCCGAAGCATTTCTCGTTCAACAGCCATCTCGGGGCGTGCGCCGCGTGCCACGGCTTGGGAACGGAGCTGGTGTGCGATCCGGACCTGATGATCCCGGACCCTGAGAAGACGCTGGAAAAAGGGGCGGTGCAACCGTGGGCGCGGGCCAACGTGCGGATGCAAAAATATTACGCGGGCCTGCTCGCTTCGCTGGCGCGCGCGTTCAAGGTGCCGATGGACGTGCCCTTCAGCGAACTCCCTCAGCGTTTCAAAGACGCGCTCTATTTCGGCACCGGCGATCACTCGATTGAAATCGCCTGGGGGGACGCCACGCGCCGGACCAAAGTTTCAAAGCCGTTCGAGGGGCTCGTTCCGCAGATGCAGCGTCTCTATGACGAAACCGAAAGCGAACTCTCAAAAAATCGTATCCGCGCCTACATGAGCCGGCGCGACTGCTCGGTTTGCCACGGGGCGCGGCTCAAACCGGAGATTCTCGCGGTGACAATCGAGAATGCCACGGGCCGGAAACTGAGCATCCAGCAAATTTGCAGACTGACCATCGGCGATGCGAAGGCGTTTTTAGAGGGGTTGAGGCTCACTGACCAGCAGCGCCTTATTTCGGTGGAAGTCATCCGGGAGATTCTTGCGCGGCTTAGTTTTTTGAACGAAGTAGGTCTCAATTACCTGAGCCTCGACCGAGAGAGCGGCACGCTTTCGGGCGGCGAAGCCCAGCGAATCCGGCTGGCCACGCAGATCGGTTCCGGGCTGGCCGGGGTGCTCTACGTTTTGGACGAACCGAGCATCGGGCTGCACCAGCGGGACAACGACCGGCTCATCGGCACGCTTCGGCGACTGCGGGACTTGGGGAATTCTGTGATTGTCGTCGAGCACGACGAGGAGACCATCCGCGCGGCGGATCATGTCCTCGATCTCGGGCCGGGTGCGGGGGTGCGGGGCGGTCATTTGGTTGCCGAGGGAACATTGGAAGAGGTGCTCGCCACGCCGGGGTCGCTCACGGCCGATTACCTTTCCGGACGGCTGACGATCCCCGTACCGCGGCGCCGGGTGCTCCCGGCAGGCAACCGCGAACTCGCCTTTGATAGCCGAGAGCTTTCCAGCGGTTGGCTCACAGTGACCAAGGCCGGCGAAAACAATCTGCGCGACATCACCGCGCCGTTCCCTCTCGGCTGTTTTACCTGCGTCACCGGCGTCTCCGGCAGCGGGAAATCGACCCTCGTCGATGACATTTTGCGCCGGGCATTGTTCCGGCATTTTTACGGTTCCAAGGATCGGCCGGGAAAACACCGGGCCATTCTCGGGCTCGACCAGATCGATAAGGCGATCGTCATCGACCAAACGCCGATCGGTCGCACGCCGCGCTCCAATCCCGTCACTTACACAGGAGCCTTCGGGCCGATCCGCTCGCTCTTCGCGCAGTTGCCGGCTTCCCGGGTGCGCGGGTACGAACCGGGGCGGTTTTCGTTTAATGTCAAAGGGGGGCGCTGCGAGCACTGTGAAGGCGGCGGCCTGATCAAGATCGAGATGCACTTCCTGGCGGACGTCTATGTCGAGTGCGAAGCGTGCCGAGGGCGGCGCTACAATCGAGAGACCCTGGAGATTACCTACAAGGGGAAGAACATCGCTGACGTGCTCGACATGACCGTGGACGAAGCCGCGCGCTTTTTTCGGAATGTCCCGACGCTTTCAGACCGGCTGATCGCACTGGAGGACGTGGGCCTGGGTTACGTCCGCCTCGGGCAGGCAGGCACGACACTTTCCGGCGGCGAGGCCCAGCGGGTCAAGCTGGCGGCGGAACTCGCCAAGAAAGCCACCGGGCGGACCGTCTATATCCTGGACGAACCCACCACCGGATTGCACTTCGCCGACATCCACAAGCTGCTCGAAGTGCTCTTAAAGTTGCGCGACTCGGGCAACACGCTCATTGTCATTGAGCACAACCTCGAAATGATCAAATGCGCCGACTGGATTATCGACATGGGCCCCGAAGGCGGTCAGGCGGGCGGACAAATCGTAGGCGAAGGCACCCCCGAACAGATTGCCAGCCTTGAAGCCAGCCACACGGGGAGGTATTTACGGCGGGTACTTGCATGATTTTGATGAAAGCCACCTCGGAAGACAGACGCGGAGACGCGAAGGGAAGACGCGGAGACGCGGAGACGCGGAGACGCGGAGAAGGGGAGATTCCCCGTCCGTGTCAGTCCGTGCTCTTCCGTGTCAGTCCATCTCCCTCGAAATGGACGAGATGGACTGAATGGACGAAATGGACACGGCTCTTGCCGAATCATCTTCTCTCCGCGTCTTGCCTTTTGCTCCTCCTCTCCGCATCTCTCTGTCTCCGCGCCTCCGCATCTTCCCCAGCCGCGCTGGAACAGGCGATCGCCGCCCTCGACGAAGGGGTGCCGCAGGTGGCGATCATCAAACTAAAAGAACAGCTTGCCACTCCATTGGAAATGGACGCCCGCAAGCTGGCCAAGACGAAGCTGGCCGAAGCACTCCTAACCGCCGGCCTGTTGGATGACGCGCTACGGCAGGTCCGCGACCCGGAGGTGGCAGCTCCGATGCTTGAGGCGCGGATCGACGCCGCGCAGGGCCACTGGAACGAAGCGCTGGCGCTTTACGAAGCGGCGAAGGAAGAACCGGGGGCGGTGCTCGGCAAAGCCGAATGCCTCTACAAGCTTGGGCGGATTCAGGAAGCGATGACGACCTTGGAGGAGAGGCCCGCCACAGGGGAGAATGCGCAACTCCGGCTGGCGGAACTGTACCTGGAACAAAATCAGAATAAGAAATGCGAGAAACTCCTTAAGTCGATCCGGCCATGCTCTGAGGCCAGTCGAAAATGGAAGCTTTACCTGGAGGCCCGCTGGTTGCTGGGTCAAGGGCATGCCGCGCCCGCCTTTGGGCGCTTTGAAGAGCTAAGCAGTGATCCAAAGAACGTAACGGCGAACCTGATCGCGGGTGCCACGCTCGGGATGACCCAGGCCCGCACAGATCTCAGCGGACTGGCTGCCGCGGACGATCTTCTGGAGCAATTCATTTGGAAATACCCCGAAAACGAACATCTGGAATCGATTTTTCGGAAGCTGGACGAGGTGTACTCGGGGGAGGCCAACTCGTCGCGTTCCGAGCTTGAAAAATGGGCGGAGCGGGAACCGGCGCGGCGGGCGGGTTTTGCCTGCTACTTCCTGGCCAAAGCCTGGCTGCGCGAGGGCAAGCAGGAGCAGGGGCTGCGCGCTCTCGAAGCCTTCGGAGAACGCTTTCCCAAGCACCCGATCCTGGCGGACGCGCTCTTGATGCAGGGCGGCATTCTGGCCAACGAAGGTCGGTTCGGGCCGGCGCAGGAAACGCTCGAAGCCGCCATGCGGGCCGCCAGGGATGACCAGCAACTCGCGGAAATCGAGATTGCCTCCGCGAGCGTTCATTTCCGCGCGGGAGAATACGTGCTTGCCGCCACCGTTTTCCGCTCGGCGGGCGAACGCTCTCCCGCTCTCTGGGAGCGCGCCGTTTACAACTCGGCCCTCGCGTGGCTGCACCAGGGGAATTACACCCGCTTCATGCAGGATTACCGGGAACTGAGCCAACGCTTGCCCGAAAGCACGTTCCGGCGCGACTTGATTCTCGAGGAAGGCCTGCTCCAGGCCCGCCAGGGCGACCCGCGGGCGACAGCGATCTTGCAGCAGTTCATTCGCGACTTCCCGGAAAATCCGCGGGTAGCCGAGGCCCGTCTCGCCCTGGCGGAGCTGGCATTTGCCAAAAACGACTCCGTCCAGGCGAGCCAATACCTCGCGGCCGTCAACCAGGCTCCCGCTCCAACACAGACCGCCGAGCAATCCGATTACCTCTCCATCTTCGTGGCGGAATCCGCGAAGCCTTGCGACGACGACAAGGTGATCGCGCTTTGCCGGGCCTTCATCGATCAGCACCCGGGCGCAAAACGCGTGGCGGAGGTTCGGATGAAATTGGGCCAGGTATTTTTCCGAAAGGAAGATTTTGCCAACGCCCACACGCAATTTGAAACCCTGGCCCGGGAAACCCCGAATTCTCCCTTGGCCGAAACCGCATTGTTCCTTGCGGGAGAGGCGGCGATCAAAAGCATGAGCGATGGGGGAATCGATCAAGCCATCGAACTCTTCGAAGAGGTCGCCCAAGCCAATGGCCCCTTGAAATTCCACGCGCGTTTGCAGCAAGCGGTCGCACAGAACCGATTGGGGAAAGAGAACGAGGCGATCATCCTTTACGAAGCCATCCTCAAGGGGAATCCGCCGTCGGAGGTGAGATTCGCCGCCATGGCAGGCAAAGCCGACAACCTTTCGCGCATGGGAGAAAAGAACCCGACTGCTCGCGAGCAGGCGCTCGCGCTCTATGGCGAACTCGCCGCCAGCGAAGGAGTGCCCGCCATCTGGCGAAATCAAGCGCTGTACAAAAAAGGCCGCTGCCTGGCCCAACTCGGCAAGACCGCCGAGGCGCTGACCATTTACTACGATGTCATCGCAGCCGGGGTGGCCAAACCCGAGGAGTATTTTTGGTTTTATAAAGCCGGGTTCGACGCCGGGCGCCTCTGCGAATCCCAGGAACAATGGAAAAGCGCCATTGCCATTTATCAAAAAATGTCCGTGCTCAACGGCCCTCGCCTGGCGGAAGCCAAAGCCCGCATGACCCAACTGCGGCTGGAACACTTCATTTGGGATTAGAACCACAAATTTCTACGAGGCTGAAAGAAAAAGGCTTGGCCTCGGCAACCTCCCGGATTAACAAGGCGCGTGCATTAGTCGGTTCCTCTCAAGATGCGAATCGCGCAACAACCTTTTGGGCCGATGCGGCCATGGTCGTGGTGCTCACCGTTTTTTCTTTCACGCAAAACAAACCAACATACCTATGAAATTAGCACTCACGGCCGGTCTTGCACTGGCGCTCGCAGGGAATCTCCTTGCGGAAACCCCGGCCAGCAACGTTCCGAAAGAGACCAAAGACAAGGTCAGTTACTCGATCGGTGCGGATATCGGCAATAATCTGAAAAAATCCCAGCTTGAGCTCAGTCCCGACTTTCTGGCCCAGGGGATCCGCGATTCCTTCGCTGGCAAGACGGTGATGACCGAGGAAGAGATGAAGGCTACCCTCACCGCTTTCCAGACTGAGATGCAGGGGAAAATGGAAGCCAAGCAAAAAGCGGCTGCCGAAAAGAATAAAGCCGCCTCAGAGAAGTTCCTTGCGGAAAACAAGACCAAAGAGGGCGTAAAGACCACTCCGAGCGGGCTGCAATACAAAGTGATCACCGAAGGCAAGGGGCCAAAGCCCAAGGCCGATGACACCGTGGTGGTCCACTACAGAGGAACCCTGACCGATGGGACCGAATTTGACAGCTCCTATAAGCGCAACGAACCCGCCACGTTCCCTGTCACGGGAGTGATCCCCGGCTGGACAGAAGCCCTGCAAATGATGCCGGTTGGCTCAAAATGGCAGATTGTGATCCCGCCAGCCCTTGCTTACGGCGAGAATGCACCTCCGATGATCGGACCAAACCAAGCCCTCATCTTCGAAGTCGAACTGAAGGACATCAAAAAGCCCGAAACCACCGGGACAGGGGCAACACCAGCCGCTAAGTAATAGCGCTCCTAAAACTCAGATCTTAAATGTCGCAGCCGGGGTGTAAACCCCGGCTGCTTCGTTTTCGGGTCACGCCGGGCCTGTAGCCGCCCCGCTCAGCCGGGGCGGCGATGTGGACCTGCAACCCATCGATGCGAACCGAAGCGCCATCCCAAAAATGTGAAGGACCACAGCACAAGACGCTGGCGCGCAGTATGGGACTTCACCGAAGCTAGTGACTCCTCGTAGAAGTGGCGAATTTCTAGCCCGTTTTTTTCTTCCGCTGCTGCCAGCGCGCGAGCGACTCCTCGTGGAAATGCCGGCGATGGAGCAGCCGAAAAGCGATGCCGTATTTCGGGCTGAAGAGGTAAGCCAGGCAGAAGAACGCGCCCAGAACGAGAACGATCGAAGCGCCCGAGGGAAGGTTCAGCCAATACGAAAGAAACAGGCCGAGGCACGATCCGAACATCCCCAGAAAGCCGCCACCCCAAAAGAGCGCCACGAAGGAATCCGAGAAGAGATACACCGTGGCCGCCGGAGCTGTAAGCAACCCGAGGGCGAGGATCACGCCGACGGCCTGCAGGGACGAGATCATCGAAAGGACCAGCATGAAAATGAGCACGTAATTGAGCGCCGCAACGGGCACGCCCAAGGTGCGGGCCGTGGTGGGTTCGAAGAGCATCAGCAGAAACGGTCGCTGCAAGGCGACGAGCAGGGGAACGATGGCCAGGCTGATCCCGTAAAGGATCCAAAGGTCTGTGTTGGCAAGCCCGAGAATATTCCCAAAGAGATAATGGTGCAGTTCCACCCGGACCTTGGCGAATGTGAGCAACACCAGCCCGAGCGAAAAGGCGACCGAATAGAGAATGCCCAGCGAG
Organism: Verrucomicrobiota bacterium; assembly: GCA_037130675.1. GTDB lineage: Bacteria > Verrucomicrobiota > Verrucomicrobiia > Chthoniobacterales > Chthoniobacteraceae > JBAXSN01. The sequence goes on along the minus strand of JBAXSN010000016.1, from coordinate 10,666 downwards.
GTGTCTTCCTTGATTCGCGAACTCCGCGAGATCAATTCCGCGCCGACTGCGACAAACAGCGCGGCGAGCAGCGCGCCGAAGAACAGCCCCGCCGGCGCCAGTCCGAAAAGGATCACGCCCACCGCGAGGCCAGGTAGGAGCGAGTGGGAGAGGGCATCGGCCATCAGGGCCAGTCGGCGCAGCACAATGAAGGAACTCAGGCAGCCGTTGGTGAATCCAATGAGCACACACCCGAGCAGGGCGCGCTGCATAAATTCGTGCCGAAAAGGTTCAGTCAACCAGGTCATCATCGTGAGTCACTCCCGAAAAAGCGTCGGTGTCATAGGTTTTGGCGATGTTCTCCGCCGTGAAAACTTCCGGCGTGTCCCCGAAGGCGATGAGTTCGCCATTCAGGAAAACGACCTGATTGAACAGCTCCGGCACGTTTTTCAAATCGTGATGGGAAGCAACGATGAGATTGCCCCGCGCGGCAAGTTCCCGAAGAGTTTGCCCCAGCGTCTCCTGCGACTTGGTGTCTAGGCCCGCGAATGGTTCATCGAGCAAAATGACGTGCGCCTCTTGTGCGAGAGAGCGGGCCAGGAACGCGCGCTGTTGCTGGCCGCCCGAGAGCGCGCTGATCTGCCGATCTGCCAAGTCGCTTAAATGCAGGAGCGCAAGGGCCGAGTTCACGGCGGCTTCGTCGGCCTTGCCAAAACGCCGCCACCAGCCGAGTTGCCGGCAGCGCCCCATCTCCACCAGCCCGCGCACCGTGATCGGGAAATCCCAATCGATGGCGCTGCGTTGGGGTAGATAGGCGACCGGCATGGAGTCGGACCCGATGCGATGGCCGTGAAATTTCACTGAGCCCGTTTCAAGGGGGATCTGTCCGACAATTCCCTTGAAGAGCGTCGTCTTTCCCGCGCCATTTGGCCCCAGGAGCGCGACGCAGTTGCCGCACCGGATCTCCAGGTTCAGGTGGTGAACAGCCGGAACGCGGTGATAGCTGATCGTCAGATTATTGATTTCGAGCCGATGCGACATGGTTTAACGGAGCCTGCTTATTCTCCCGCAGAGACGGTAGAGGCGCAGAGGGTTCCATTGTTTGGAGAAATCTCAGCGCCTCTGCGCGAGTCGATTCTGAAATGCGCTTCGGCGGCCTTGGCGCGAAAATCTGTTTGTTTTTTTCTAGTCACGGAAAGGTGAGCACTTCATCGAATTCCCCGGTTGCCCAAACCGATTTCTCAAGCGGCTGGCCGTCGCCCTGAGTCAGCGTCAATTTTGCGGCGGCCACCGAGGTTGACCCCGTCCATTTGCCTTTGAGTTCCAATTCGATGCCCTCCTTGGGAAACTCCATCGCCATTTCCTTCCGGGCCCGATTTTCCGAGGTTTCCCCGCTCCAGACCACGTGTCCCAGATGGCGCACTTCAAACTGGAAAGGGGTGCGCGTTGTGGTCAGTTCAAGCTGAACGGGAACGACCTCGACCGTCTGTGTCTGCGTTTGGTCCACGGCGGCTCTCGGCTGAGTGGGCCTCGTCAGGCGGCGCAGCGGAATGAGCAATAGCAGCAGCACAATGACGGCCATCGCCGCTCGAAGTATCGGTGAACCTCGCATAACCAGTTACTTTAAGGCGTCCACGATTGTCGTCGCATTGTGGCGCATCATCCCCGCGTAAGTCCCTTCCTCGCCTTCGCCGAGGCCGTCCGCATACAACGTCCCCCCGACTTTCACTCCGGTTTCACGCGTGATTTCGTTGAGCACTTTTGGGTTCTCGATCGCCTCCAGGAAGATCGCCTTTACTCCCTGCTTTTTGATGGTGTCGATCATCCCTGCCACTTTCTGGTTGGATGGCTCATCCTCCGTGCTCACCCCTTCGATCGCATAGATTTTAAAACCGAAATCCCGAGCGAAATATTGGAACGCATCGTGCGACGTCACCAGCTTCCGTTTGTCGCGAGGCAGTTCCGCCACCTTGCGCTTCAACTCGCTTTTGAGCGCTTCGAGTTTCGCCAGATAAGCCGCCGCGTTCCGATCGAAAGCCGTCTTGTCCGGCGGACTGACTCTATCCAACTCGTCGCGGACAATCTTGGTCGCCCGCTCGACGTTCTCGACGCTGGCCCACCAGTGCGGGTCCTCGATCTCTTTGGCCTCTCCGGATTTCTCGCCTTCCGCAGGCTGCAACTTGAGCGAAGGAATCCGGTCCCCCACAGCCACCAAATCCCCTTTGGCGCCCGCGCTTTCTTTGAGTTTTGTGAGGTATCCTTCCAGGTGCTTGCCCGAGGCGAGGATGAGTTGCGATTCCGCCACGCACTGCAAGTCCGACGGAGAGGGGTCGTAATCGTGGGGATCGATCCCCGGCTTCACCAACCCGGTGACTTCCACGCGATCTCCGCCAATGTTTTGGGCGATCTCGGTGAGAACCGTGGAAAACGTGCAGACTTCGATTCTCGCCGCCGCTTGCGCGGAAGCGGCCAGCGCCATCGAAGTCGCCAGAATCAAAGAAAGTGCTCTCATCCGGTTCAGGCTAACGCCGCCGATTTAAAACGCAAGCAGGTTGCAATAAAATTCGTTTACCCGGCCTGGGTCAAAGGCGCACCGCCATCCCACTCTCCCGATATGCGCTTCCATGGTCTGATTTCGCGCTTCGGAGGAGTGGAGCACACGCAATCGAATTGCAAGACGAGGGAGGCTATTTCCCGACTCCGAAAACGCGCACCCGAAGCGGCAGGGATGCCACCAAGCTAGGAGATTGGGAACGAGCACCACTCGGCGCGGCGCCGTCTGTTTGGAGAAAGTAACCGTGAGTTGCTTGAACGCCCCTTTTTAGAAGCGCAAAATCTCTGCGCGAGCACGTTTAGTCCTCCTGATCCTCGGTCGAGACTTCCGCCTCGGTGCCGCCGGGAGTGGTCTCTTGCAGCGCCTGTTCAAAGGCCCGCCAGGCGAGCATGGCGCACTTGACGCGTTGCGGAAATTTGCTGACGCCACCCAGCACGTTGAGGTCGCCCAATTCGCGGGGGCGCTCGGCGGAACCCTCGGGACTGGTCACCAAATTGCGAAAGAGCCCCATCAGCCGGGTTGCTTCCTCGCGGGTTTTTCCCTTGAGCTTGAGCGTCATCAATGAGGCCGACGCTTTGCTGATCGAACAGCCGTCCCCGGTGAACTTGATGTCCTCGACCTTTTCCGGGCCGAATTTCACATGCAGATGGATCTCGTCGCCGCACGAAGGATTGTCCCCGTGAACATGCACGGCCTCCTCCCCAAGCTCCCCGAAATTCCGGGGCCGCTTGTTGTGATCCATCACCACCGCATCGTAAAGTTCGTCAAAGTTCATCGGAAAAAGCGTTCGATTTCGGCCAGGATCTCGATCATTCGATCGACCTCGGCCTCGTTGTTGTAGAAATAGAAGCTGGCGCGCGCGGAAGAGGTCAACCCAAGCTTGCGCATCAACGGCTGATTGCAATGGTGGCCGCCCCTCAACGCAAGGCCTTTCCGGTCGGCGAGAGTCACCACGTCGTGGGCGTGCGCGTCCCCCATGACGAAGCTCACCAACCCGCCACGATCATGGCCGAGCGGCGGACCGAGAATCCGCATGCCGGGAATTTCCCCCATCCGGCCCTGTGCGTACCGGGCCAGTTTCTGGTCGTGCTCGAAAATGGCTTCGCGCCCGATTTTTTCGATGTAATCGACTGCCGCGGCAAGCGCGATGGCACCCGCGATATTCGGCGTGCCCGCCTCAAACCGATGCGGCGGCTGTTTCCAGGTGCTCTTCTCATATTGCACGCTGACGATCATTTCGCCGCCGCCATGCCAGGCCGGCATGGTCTCAAGAATCGCACGCCGGCCATATAGCGCGCCGACCCCGGTGGGGCCGCACATTTTGTGGCCCGAGAAGGCGAGGAAATCGCACCCGATCGCCCGGACGTCCACCGGCAAATGACCGGCGCTCTGGGCGGCATCGACCAGGGTAACGGCCCCGGCCTCGCGGGCGGCGCGGCAGAGGTCGGCCACGGGATTAATAGTCCCCAGAGAGTTGGAAATGTGGGTAAAGGAAAAGAGCTTCACTTGCGGCGTCAGGAATTCGCCCAGCCGATCGAGCGCCAGTTCGTGCTGTTCATTGATCGGCAGAAACCGCAGTTTCGCGCCGGTCCGCTCCGAGAGCATCTGCCAGGGCACCAGATTGCTGTGGTGCTCCATCTCGGTGAGCAGGATGACATCGCCGGGTTTGAGGAACTTCGCGCCCCAGGTTTGCGCCACCAGGTTGATGCTTTCCGTGGTGCCCCGCGTGAAGATGATCTCCTCCTCGCTGGCGGCATTGAAATAGTTCGCGATGCGCTGGCGGGCCAGTTCGAACGCGGCGGTCGCCCGGGCGCTCAGTTCGTGCATGCCGCGATGAACGTTGCTGTTATCCCGCTCGTAATAATACCGGAGCGCATCGATGACGGCCCGCGGCTTTTGCGAGGTGGCGGCGTTGTCGAAATAAATCAGCGGCTGCCCATGCACTTGCTGGGCGAGAATCGGGAAGTCCGCACGGATTTGTTCCCAGGAAATGTTCGTGTCGTTGGTCATGGCTTAAGTCCGTTAATTTCGGGTCATTCTTGCTCCGCGCCAAGTCTATTCCGGTTAACCGCAGATTGCGCAGAAAAAGAAGTTAGAGCGCTATTACCAAGCATTTGAACCTGCGTTCATCTGCGTTTATCTGCGGTTCCAAGCTTGGTCGCCGAACAACCGCACCCGGCATCGCAGCCCGGCTTGCCGCGTTTGCGCAGCATGCGAACAACAAAAAAGGTGATCGCGCAGAGAATCAGGAAGGCTACGAGCAGTTGATCCAAAAGCGGGTTCATCGTGGGGTCCTTTATTGAAATCCGATCCAGTGCCCGACATGGAACACGGCAAAAGCTCCCAGCCACGCCAGCGCGGTCATGTAGCCGATCTGGAACAGGGGCCAGCGCCAGGAGTTGGTTTCCCGGCGCACCACCGCCACGGTGCTGATGCACTGCATGGCCAGCACATAGAAAATCATCAAGCTGATGCAAACCAGCGGGGTGTAAACCAGGGAGCCGTCCGGGTGGCGCTCGGAGCGCATGGTGTCGCGGAGGCTGCTGGTGTCGTCCTTCACTTCGCCTTCGATATTATAGACGATCCCCATGGTCCCGACAAACACCTCGCGCGCCGCAAACGAACCGACCAGACCGATGCCGATCTTCCAGTCGTAGCCGAGCGGGCGGATTGCCGGTTCGATGAAGTGGCCCATCCGCCCCGCGTAGCTCTGGGAGATCGCTTCGGCGCGAGTCGCTCCCGCCGGCGGCTTCGGATACGTCGCCAGCGCCCAGAGCAGAATCGACAGGGCCAGAATGACCGTGCCCGCGCGCCGAAGGAAAATGCCGGCGCGTTCCACCATTCGGGTCGCGATACCGCGCAGCGAAGGCCGGCGGTAAGGCGGCAGTTCCAGCAGAAGCATCGGAGTGTCGCTCTTGAGCAAGGTCTTTTTGAAAAACCAAGCCATGGTGAACGCGGCAACGATGCCGACCAGATACATTGAGAGCATGATCCCGGACTTCGCAAAAGAGGAGGCGGTCGGGATCAGCACCGCGATCATCAGCGCATAGACGGGCAGCCGCGCCGAACAGCTCATCAGAGGCGCAACCAGGATGGTGGCCAGTCGGTCGTTGCGGTTTTCCACGGTGCGCGTCGCCATGATGCCTGGAATGGCGCAGGCGAAAGAGCTCAGGAGTGGAATGAACGACTTCCCATGCAGGCCCACACTCGACATGACCCGATCCATCATGAAAGCCGCGCGGGCCATGTATCCGCTATCTTCCAAAATCCCCAGGAAGAAGAAAAGGATCAGGATTTGGGGCAAAAAGATCACCACGCCTCCCACCCCGGGGATGGCGCCATCGACAATCAGGCTCCGCAAATCGCTCTCCGGCATGTGGGTGCTGACCCATTGCCCCAGCCATTTCGCGCCGTTATCGATCCACTCCATCGGGATCTGGGCCAGGGTAAAGATGCAAACAAACATCAGGGTCATTGCCCCGAGAAACGACACCCAACCCCAGACGCGGTGGGTGAGAATCATGTCCATCCGATCCGAAATAGTCAGCCCGGACTCGCCGGGTTTGTGAACCACGCGACTGCAAACCTCGTGAATCCACTCGTAGCGCGCCTCGACCAGAGCCGAGAGCGGCTCGATCTCCAATGCCCTCAGGCGCGCTTGCGCGGCGAGCACCGACTCAACCACCGCCGGATTATTCTCAGCCAGATCGCCCAGCGCCTGATCGTGCAAAGTCAGCAGCAAAAGCGCTTCCGCGAACGCGACCTCTGGCGAGACCTTCAACTCCCCGGCAATGCTTTCCGCCTCGGCGCGGATCGGTTCCGGAATCGGCAGAAGACGCTTGGGCGCGGCGAGTAGTTGGCGCGAAACGGCCTGCTTGAGCTCCACCATCCCAAGGCTTTTAGTGGCCACCATCGGGACGACCGGCACGCCCAATTCTTCCTCAAGGGCGGGCAGGTTGATGATGATCCCCCGCCGCTCGGCGACATCCACCATGTTCAGCGCGACGATGGTCGGGATCTGAAGGTCCAGCATTTGCGCCACCAGATAAAGACTGCGTTCAAGGCTCGAAGCATCCACCACCGCGATCACCACATCGGGCCGCGGCGTGTCGGCCCGGCGTCCAAGCAGCACGTCGCGGGCAACCGCCTCATCGGGCGAGCGGACCTGCAGGCTGTAACTGCCCGGCAAATCCAATAGGGTCATCGGCTCGCCGTGGCTCCCGAAAAACCGCCCCATCTTCCGCTCGACGGTCACCCCAGGGTAGTTCCCCACCTTTTGGCGCAAGCCCGTCAGCGCGTTGAAAATCGTGCTCTTGCCGCAATTCGGGTTGCCCGCGATGGCGACATTTCGCGTCGTTTCGGCGACCGGTGGAGGGGCAATAGTCATAACGTCACCTGGATGCCGGAGGCTTCGCGCTTGCGCAGCGAGAGATGATAGCCGCGCACCTTGACTTCAATGGGATCGCCCAGCGGCGCAAAACGGACGAGCTCCACCACGACGCCCTTCGTCAGCCCCATTTCCAGCAGCCGCGTCCGGTGTTCCATCGGCAGGTCGAACCCGGCGATTTTGCCTTTTTGCCCCGCCTTCAAGGCGCTCAGCAAATGGGTCGGCATTGGCGTGGACGTTGGCGATGGAGTGGACCGGTGCATCACGGACCATGACCATATTGAGACTGAGTCGCAAATCAAGGGCTTTGTTCGTTTTCTTTGGGAATAGGAAAGAGAATGGACACTATGGACAGGATGGACGATGTGGACACCGGAAAGGTCGCCCGTCCATCTGGTCCATGCCGTCCATTTCGTCCATCTACTGGCCGGGTCCCGCTCCGAACGACGGCATAGGCATGCTCTGGTACCCGGCGGGGACGCTGAACTCGGCATCGTCGAGCGGCTGTTCCTTCACGGAAACCACGGTGGTTGTGATGGTGCGACCGTCCTGGGGAGTCATTTCGGTCTTGACCGGGACCCCTGGAAAATCGACCGGGGCCTGCCCGATCCCCTTTGCGAGGCGGACCATGGCCGATTTCTGCATCTGCTTGAATACTTCGCGGAGTTTGTCCGCATTCGGGTAATCCTTGGCGATCCAGTAGGTCACTTTAACGGCTCCGATCTGGGAAGTGTAGATTTCGGTGTCGTATCCGTTGAGTCGCTCGTGTTTGCCGGTGGTCTGAAGCGGGGACGGCTTGTCAACGGGCGCGGCCTTGTCCTTTGCCTCTCCGCGCATTTTTTGCATCTGCTCCATGAGTTGCTGGGTCGCCTCGGCACTGATCTCCATATACATCTTCTGAGAGTGCATGAGGGTCGTGGTCGCCCCGGAATTCATGTCCGTGATGGTGCTGACTTCCGGCGAAACGTCGGCGCGCATTTTGCCGTCTTTGACCTTGAGCGTCATTTCAGCGGATTTGCCGGAGCCAATCCCTTCGACTTTCTGCACCATCACCAAATCGGCCCGCACCGAGCAAACCGACACCAGAATCAACCCTAATCCAACCAAGGAGCGTTTCATGGGATCGGCATACGCTTCGGAAAAGGGTTTGGCAAACCGAAACGGTTCGTTCCGGCGCGAGGAGCAGATCTTCTCAAGCTGACCCCGCGCTGCTACTGCTCTGGCGGAAAATCCGGGCAACTCGGACGGGCGGTAAGAGTGTTCCCGACGCGGCCGAGAGCCTGCCTCAGTTCCGGCGGGATATCCAAAAACACGAGCGTCGTCAGGTATTTGCACTCTCCGTCGGGATCACATTCGATCACGGCTCCTTCGGCCTCCACCCGACGCGTCCCCCCATCCTCATAGGAAATGCCGATGGACATCACCGTCCCCTGGGTGAACTGCCATCGGGACTTAAACCTCATCCCGCGTTCGCAGATTTCGCACTTTGCGTCCTCGCCCGCGACCCCGTCTGCCCCGTAGTCGAGAAAGATGGACGGTTTGACGTTCATTGAGGGGGTGGTGTTGGGCGGCAGATCAAGCATACCGGCTTGGACCTATCCTAACATCGAACCCTTCCCTGTCAAAGCCTTGACTCGGCTGGGCCTCGGTTGCGGGAAGGCCGGAGGCCGGGTTCGACGCGGGGATTTCCTGGCCGGAATTGCGGACTTGCTCCACTTCGGCAAGCAGCTTTAAGGCAAGGCGTCCAAGGGCGGTGGTGACGATGACGGTCAAAAGCAGCCCCCCGAACCAGATGAGGTATTCGCTCCAAACCGGGTGCGTCTGCCCCCGGAAGAGCTTGATGCCAAGCTGGGCGAGGGTCCCGAGATAAGCATAGAGGAACAAGCCCGGAAGCTGGCCGAGCGCGACCCAAAGCATGCACGGCCAGAACCGGATGCTGGTGACCCCGTAAAGGTAATTGAGAAGGCTGGTCGGAAACAGAGGGTGGACCTGGCTTAGAAAAATGATCTTCCAACCTTCCCGGCGAATCGCGGTATCCAAAGCCTTGAACCGCCGGCTTCCTTTGAACTTGTTCTCCAGCCAGCCACGGCCAAGTTTCCGGCTGATGAGGAAGGCAATCGCCGCCCCCACGACATTGCCGAGCAGCACGAGGAACGTTCCCCACCAAAGCCCGAAAAACAGCCCGCCACCCACGGCAAGAATGCCCCCGGGCAGGAGCAACACATTGCAGCCGGCATAGAGCAGCGGGTAGAGCACAGCCCCCCACATTTCCATGGCGACGATCTTGTGCTGGAGATGCGAAATCCAGCCCGCTACGGGGAGAAAACGGGACAGCCCGACCAAAGCCAGACCGAGCAGGGCAAACCCCAGGAGCTGGGTCAGAATCGCTCGGGAAAGCTTCCTCATTGGAATCTAATATCGTGGCTTGAAGCGCTGAATGGAAAAAATATTTTCCCCGATTACCGACCCGGGGCAAGTTCGAAAAGGAATCCGCGCAGGTACTCGGTTTCAGGCAGGTTGAGCAGCACGGGATGATCGGCAGCCTGGCCGAATCGAATAAGCTGGCGGAGGGTCCGCTTGGCATCGACTGCGGCATCCGCGATCACCTCCCGGAACAGTTCATCGCTAACGTGGTGCGAGCACGAGAACGTGGCCAGCAGGCCGCCGGGCGCGAGCAGTTTGAGCGCCCGCAAGTGGATTTCCTTATAGCCTCGCAGCGCGTCCTGAAGTTTGTCCTTCGATTTCGTGAACGAGGGCGGGTCGAGCACGATGAGGTCGTATTGAGCATTGGCGCGCTCTTCGTCTTTGAGAAAATCGAAGACGTTGGCGGCAACCGCCTCGATTTTGAGCCCGTTGCGTTCCGCGTTGCGACCGATGAGCTCCACGCAATCCGCGCTGATCTCGATGGCCCGCACGCTGGCGGCTCCGGCCTTGGCGCAGGCGAGGGCGAAGGCGCCTTGATTGGAAAAGCAGTCGAGCACCCGTTTGCCTCCGGCCCACGGGGCGACGCCGGCATAGTTATCGAGCTGGTCGAGATAGAAACCGGTTTTCTGGCCTTGGAGCAGATCCACTTCGAACCGAAGCCCCATCACTTCGATGGGGACCGTCGCGGGCGCGTCGCCCCAGAGCACGCCCACCACCGGCTCCATGCCTTCGGCTTTGCGGATCGGCGCGTCATTGCGCTCAATGATCGCTTTCGGCTCACAGAGTTGGCGCAACGCCTCCACGATCAGCCCCTTGCGACGATCCATGGCAAGCGTGAGCGTTTGCAGGACCAGATAATCGCTATAGCGATCCACAATCACTCCGGGCAGCCCGTCGCTTTCGCTCCAGACCAGGCGACCGAGCCTGGGATTGATGCCGCGCCGTTGGCGGTATTCGATCGCCTGTCCGATCCGGCGCAGGAAGAAGTCGGCATCGAGCTCCTGGCGCTGGCGGGAGAAACGGCGGGCTACGATCTGGGATTTGGAATTCCAAATCGCCGAGCCAATAAGCCGGTCTTTGCCGTCCTTGATGGAAACGACTTCCCCATCCTCAGGGCTGCCGAAGGATTTGAGCACTTCGGAGAAGTAAACCCAATCGTGGCCATGAAGGATGCGGGAACGAGGACGAATGATGATGCCTGCCATAGGGAAGAAGTAAGAAGCAATCCGGTGTTAGCAAGAAGGAAAAAGTTTGCGGCCTGCGAGACGGTGCAATTAAAGGTGGTGTGAATTTGGCGGTCCGGTTCGGAGCGCCAACGGCGC
>JBAXSN010000159.1:0-7585 GCA_037130675.1 Verrucomicrobiota bacterium | reverse complement strand
CTGTCTTGGCGACCTTTGCATCCTTGGCGCGAAATCCAATTGCTTTTTCTAGGTTGAAACTTCGTGCTTTCCATTGCTGCCGATTCGATGCCTCGCTCCTGCAGTCACGTTACGAGCAGCCGCAACTGAGGGGTTGTAGTGCCGAAACGGCGCACTTCGGCAGGGGCAGGCCCGAAGCGGGATGATGGCGGCGGGCGTGCGCGAGACTCAAGATTCTGCTTCACGCATCGCTGGATCTCTCGTTACCGCGGCAAATGCAGCAGGCTCTGGCCTCCGGCGAGTTTCTCGACCCGGATCTGGACGGGGATGCGTTCCTTCAAGAGCTCGACATGCGAGATGACCCCGATGGTCTTGTTGTTGAGGCGCAAGGTGTCGAGCGCCGCGACCGCCAAATCCAGCGTTTCGGGGTCGAGGGAACCGAAGCCTTCGTCGATAAACAACGAGTCGATCCGGACATTTCTCCCGGCCAGATCCGAAAGGCCAAGCGCGAGGGCCAGGCTCGCCAGAAAGCTTTCTCCACCCGAAAGACTGAGCATGGGACGCGTGACGCTGGCCTGATGCAGGTCCACGATTTCGAGCATCAGTTCCTCGGAGGCTGTGCGGCGCAGTTCGTAGCGTTCGCTCAGCCGCCGCAGGTGCCGGTTGGCGTGGCGGACCAATACATCGAGCGAGAGCCCCTGGGCAAAGCGGCGGAATTTCGCGCCATCGGCGGAGCCAATCAGTTCCCGCAGCTTCTGCCACGTTTTTAACCGCTGGCGCAGTTCTTCGATAGCTCCGGCTTTCTGGGAGCGGGCCGCGCGATTGCGCTCGTCCTGTTCCAGTTCGTTCCGAAGCGTGGTCCGTTTTTCGGTGGCTGCCTTGATCTGCTCTTCGAGGCCTTTTCGCTCCAGTTCAAGCCCCTCAAGCGCCTCGCCCTCGGGGGCGCACCGTGCCCGCAACGCCGCAAGCTGGTCGCGAACCTGGGCAAGCTGTCCTGCGAGCGTCTGCAACTGCGCTTCCAGGGCGAGCTTCGATTCCTCGATTCGCTTCGCCTCCGCATCGCTCAGCCGGGCCGCGCGCAGGGCCTCAGGATTGGCAAACTCCGTTCCTGCCAGGCGTTCGCGGAGCTGGGCAAGTTGCTGCTGGGTGGCGGTTTGCACGCCTTGAAGGTTTTTGCGCCGTTCTTCGGCAAATGCTGCCTTCTCGACGAGAGCAGTCCGCAATTCCACCAAGGCAGTTTGCGCCAGGTCCGCCGTGGTCCAGTTCCGGCGGAATTCCGCAACGAGGGAGGGCTCGGTTTTGACTTCCGCCAGTTCGCTCTCCCCGTTCCGCAAATCGGCCAGGCGCCCGGCCTGCCCGCGGGCGTCAACCAACTGCCGCTCAAGGGATTCAATTCGGATTCCCGCCTGCTTCAACTCGCTGTCGGTGCGGGCGCGATTGGACGCGTGCTTCTGGTATCCCTGACGCCGCTCCTCAAGAGTGTTGCGGGTTTCCGTCTCGCTGCCAACCTCCGGCACCGGGAGTCCAAAGGGCGCGAGCACGCTGGAGAGAGTGCGGCTGTGCTCCTCGATTTCGTTTTGAATCCGGCCAAGCTCGGCGGTGTTGGTCGCGAACTGGTCGTCCAGCCGCGCCAGGGCGTTTTGTTCGCCTGCGATCGTCTCGTTAAGTTTCGCCGCCTCCGCCTGTTGCTTGACGTGCGCCAACTCAGTGGTGGATTTGACGGTTTCCGCAGTCCGAACGGCCTTGGCCAGCAGATCGTGCTCTTCCCGCGCTTTCTGGTTGGCGGCCAAGGCCTCCGAGAGCGTTTCCGCCGTGAAGATTCGATGCGCGCGGGCCAGTTTCTCGAACGCCTCGTGAGAGTCCATCTGTTCCTGACGGAGTTCGGCCCGGCGTTGTTGCACCCGGCGCAAGGCTTCTTCAGCTTTTGCCAATTCGCCGATGGCGATTCGGAATTCCGTGGCCGCGGTGGTGTTGGCGACCTTGGCGATTTCGACGTTCCGGCGCGCTTCTTCGATCGCCTCTGAAGGTCGGTCGTCGGCGTTTGCAAAGGGATGCTCCGGTGAGCCGCAAAGCGGGCATGGTTCACCCTTCTTCAATTGGTCGCGCTGCTCTTCGAAGCTGGCGATCCGCTCCGAGAGCGCGAGAACGGTGCGGGCGTTTTCGAGCAGGGTGGCCTGAATTTCCGCCTCCCGTTCGGCCACTCCTTTTTGGGTCCGAGCCTCCTCGATTTCCTGCACGAGCCGGGCTTCATCGTCTGAAATGGTTGAGCCTTCCTTAATGACCGCGTCCCGCTTTTCCAGCGCGAGACAAAGCTCGGTGAGGGCTTGGCGTTTCTGTTCCAGCGCAGCGAGTTCGGCAAGGATGCCGTCCAGGGTGCGCCCCTTTAGCAGCGTGCCGAGCGCCTGCCCCGTCCGGGCCACTTCTTCGCCGGAGACGGCGACCTGCTTGGAGGCGGCGGCAAACTGCTCATTCAGAGTTTCCAGCCGGGTGGCGATCTTCTTGCGATCCCGGGCCAGCGTTTTTGCCTCGGATTGCGCTTTGCCCAGCGCCTTGCGCGCCGACGTCAGGGCGGTCAACCCGTCGATCAGCCGGGGCAAAGCCGGATCGAGTTCCTTGTCGGCGGCGTTGACCGCGATCCACGCGTCTTCCGCCTGGGCGGCCCCGGCAAGTTCGTCGCGGCTTTTGCTTGCGCTCTTCAACGCCTGTTCGGCACTGGAAACAAGCTCTTCACCCAGCAGGCCAGCCGCTTTCACTCCCGCCGCCAACCGGCTTTTCGCCGTTGCGGTTTCGTTTTGAGCCGCTGCCAGGTTTCGGGCCTCCTCTGTGGCGCGAGCCGCGAGGGCGTCAAGGATCTGGAGAAATTGAAAGAACGGCTGCGCGCTTTGATGAAGTTTCAGCCGGTCAAGGTCCGGGCCGGAATCGGCTCTCTTTTTAATGAGCGCCTCCTGTTTGCTCACCAGTCCGTTCTCCGAACCGGTCAGCGCCGCGAGTTGCCGTCCCAAGCCAATCCGCTGGGCCAATCCGTCGCGCGCCTGTTCGATTCGGACGATCTCGTCGCCAAGGGCGGCAATCCCGTCGGTTTTTGTGCCGCGTTCCTCTTCGCTCAACAGCAGAAATCGGCCAAGCGCTTCCTCTTGGCTGACCAGCACCTGTTCCCGGCTGCTGCATTCCTGGTAGGCGAGCGTGCTCAGCTCTGAATAAACCACGGTGCCAGTCAGGCTTTCCAAAAGCTCCGCCCGATCATTGGCGCTCGCCTTTAAAAACTGTGCGAATTCGCCCTGCGCAAGCAACACCGAGCGCAGAAAGCGCCCGCAGTCCAAACCAGTGAGTTCCTCGATGAGCCGGTCCGCTTCGCCCAGCCGTTCGGCCAGCACCGTGCCGGCCTCGTCCAGAATCGCGCGCTTGGCCGGCTGAAGGTTGCCGGTCGATTTCCCCCGGGCCCGCCGCAAATCCCAGCGGGCGACGAATCGGCCTCGCGGCACTTCAAAGAGCACCTCCGCCCCGCAGCCGCCGCTGTGGCGGCTCATCATGTGCTCGGGATTCGGCGAGCTTCCGTAGCGGGCCGCCTTTCCGTAAAGGGCGAGGGTGATGGCGTCGAGGATCGTCGATTTCCCAGCGCCGGTCGGCCCGGTGATGGCGAAGATGCCCGCCTGGGAAAGCGGCCCGTTCTCCAGGTCGATGTCGCCGCTGGAGAGCGAGTTGAGATTGTGAAACTTGATTCGGAGAATTTTCATTTCCGTTCCTCCAGCACGCCACAGAGTTCATCGAACGCCGTGGCGAGCGTCGTACGCTCTGCTTCGTCCAACGCCGGTTCCTGTTCCAGCCGGCGCTCAAAAACCCGGCGCGGGTCGGAAAGGATGCTTTCCATTTCGTCGTCGCCCGTTGCGTCATCGAGGCCCAGCGCCGCGATGCCGCCGCTGCGTTCGAGCTTCACACAGATGACTTGGAACGGTCGTCCGGCCACCGCGTTCCGCACCGTCCGGTATAAATCTTCTCCCGGCGGCGCATCCTGGATCGCGATCTCAAGCCACGATTCCATCTCGCATTCCGGCACGCTCAACCCCTGGAGCCGGGCTTCGAGTTCCGCATACGGGACCTTGAGTTGCACCAGCTTGCGCGCTTGCGGGACCGAAATCGATTGGTTCCCAACCAACGCGCCCCCCGCAAAATCGAGCACCCGGATTTCCTTGTGATCCGACGCTTCGCTAAAACTCAACGTGATCGGCGAGCCGGAATAGCGGATCTGCGGACAACCGCCGACCGCCTGAGGCCGGTGCAAATGCCCCAATGCCACATAGGCAAAGCAGTTGGGAAAGGCATCGGCCCCGATGGAACCGAGTCCACCTACATGGATTTCCCGCTCGCTGTCCGACGTGGTGCCGCCGAGGGCGGTCAAGTGGCCGGTGGCTAAAATCGGCACCCCTTGCTCAATCCAAGGCTGAGCGGCGGCTGCAATCTCGGCGTACCGCCGGACCAGCCCGTCCCGCAAGTCGCTTTGAATCTCAGCCGCGCTCTGGCCCAGATGGCCCGTCCGCAAGTCGCGCTCCCGCAAAAACGGGACGGCGGCAATCACGACTTTGGGCGATTCGGGAGAGGGCAAGGGAATGAGGAGCTCGGCGGGATCAGCCGGCCAACTCGCCGCCACCCGGACATCGATCACCCGCAGGAGCTCGCGGGGAGAATCGAGGTGCCCCGGTGAATCATGGTTGCCAGCCGTCACGACGGTCACGCACCCGGACTCGCGATGGAGCGCGGCCAGGAATTCAAAATAGAGCCGCACCGCGGATTGGGGCGGCGTGGCGGAGTCAAACACGTCTCCGGCGATCACCAGGGCATCGGTCTGCGTGTCGAGAATCGACCGGCGCAGGAAATCGAGAAAGCGGCGTTGCTCCTCCGTCCGGTCAAGGTCGCCCAACGCCCTGCCCAAGTGCCAATCCGCAGTGTGAATCACCCGAAAAGCACCCGACGGCTTTGGGGTAAGGGCGGAAAATTCAGAGATGGAAGGTGGGGGCATGGGGCGGGATTGGGAGGAAGTGCTAAAGAAAGCAGAACCCCGCCTGAAAATAAAGCACCGGTTCCAGTCGCGTTTTCCGAGGGGTGCAGGACAGAAAAGTTACAGGGATTAAGCGGCGGCGGGGCAAAAAAGAACTTTCCGCCGGGTTCTTAGCTGGTTTTAGAAAAATCCGAACTTTCCAGTCCTGCACCCCGGTTATGCGAATTGACTCAAATGAAATGACACCGAAATGAAATGACACCGGAGCGGGTGCGGATTTTTCGATTTGACGCCAAGGGAAAACGTGAAGAGACTCCCGGTCCTTCCATGCGTCACACACTCTCGGTTTTGGTCGAAAATAAGTTCGGCGTGCTTACGCGAATTGCGGGCATGTTCAGCGGTCGTGGTTTCAACATCGACACGCTCAACGTCGGCCCGACGCTCGACCCTACCCGCTCGCGGATGACCATTGTGGTCCGCGGCGACGACACCGTCCTTGAGCAGGTCACCAAGCAACTCAACAAGCTCATCGACGTCATCCAGATCGAGGACTTCCGCGAGAACGAATTCGTGGATCGCGAACTGGTGATGGTTCGCGTGAACGTGGACGCTTCCAGCCGTTCGGAAGTGATGCAAATTTGTGATATTTTCCGGGCCAAGATCATCGACGTCCAACCAAAGAACGTCGCCATCGAAATCACCGGAAATGAGAGCAAGATTGAAAAATTCCTCTTCTTGATGGAACCCTTCGGGATCACTGAACTGACCCGCACCGGCAAAGTTGCTCTCGCTCGCCGCCAGTAAAAGAAAACACCTCTATGCCCGCCAAAATCTACACCGACAAAGACGCCGATCTCGCAACCTTAAAAGGCAAAACCTGCGCCGTCATCGGCTTCGGCTCCCAAGGCCACGCCCATGCGCTGAACCTCAAGGACTCAGGCGTCAAGGTCATCATCGGCCTCTATCCCGGCAGCCAATCCCGCAAAGTGGCGGCGGAAAAAGGCTTTGAAGTCTTCGACACCGCCGAAGCCGTCAAGCGCGCCGACGTGATTTTCGTGGCGGTTCCCGACACCAAGATCCCGGCGGTTTACAACGCCGACATCGCCCCGAACCTCACCAAGGGCAAGACCCTCCTCTTCAGCCACGGGTTCGCCATCCATTTCAAGACCATCGTCCCGCCGAAGGATGTGGACGTGATCCTCGTCGCCCCCAAAGGCCCGGGCCACATCGTCCGCCGCCAGTTCACCGAAGGCAAAGGCGTTCCCGCCCTCATCGGCATCTTCCAAAACCCGAGCAAGAAGGCCAAGAAAGTCGCGCTCGCCTGGGCAAAAGGCATCGGCGGCACCCGCGCCGGCGTTCTCGAAACCAGCTTCAAGGAAGAGACCGAGACCGATCTCTTCGGCGAACAGGTTGTGCTTTGCGGCGGCGCCAGCGCGCTGGTCCAGGCCGGGTTTGAAACCCTCGTCGAAGCCGGGTACTCGCCTGAAATGGCCTATTTCGAGTGCCTCCACGAACTGAAGCTCATCGTCGATCTGATGAACGAGTCCGGCATCGCCGGCATGCGCTTCTCGATCTCCGAGACCGCCAAGTGGGGCGACGTTTCGGTCGGACCGAAGATCGTCGATGCCAGTGTCAAGAAGCGCATGAAAGCTGCGCTCAAGGACATCCAGACCGGCAAATTCGCCAAGACCTGGATCAAAGAATACGAAGGCGGCTACAAGACCTACAACTCATTGCTCAAGGCTGGCGAGAAGCACCCGATCGAGAAGACCGGCGCCAAGCTCCGCAGCATGATGCCCTGGATTCAGAAAAAGAATCTCAAGGGCGCTCAGGCCGCTTACTAATCCAAAAAATCGCTCATTGGAGCGATCATTGAACCTTTACGAGGCCGATCTCCGCGCAATGCGGGGATCGGCCTTGGTTTTTTTGCGGGGATGTGTTGATCCGTGGCTCAGGGCCAAAGGCCCGACGCATGCTTCGCAGGCGCGAAAAAAAACCCCCGCGCACCGCGCCGGGCTTGCGATTTTTGGGACGAATGAAACGGCCCAACTCGCGGAGCTTATGAAAGCACAGATCGTCATCGGAATCGTCCTCGTGGTCCTTGGGATCGTCACCCTGGCCAATCCCCTGATCGGCTACACCGAGCGCGAGGAAGTGCTGAAACTCGGCCCGCTCGAAGCCACGGCGGAAACGCCCCATGCCATCCATATCCCCGCGCTGGCCGGCTGGGTGCTGATCGTGGGCGGCGTCGCGCTGATTGCCGTTGGTGCGCGGAAGGTCGAGTAGGCGGGATGGACGAGGTGGACGAACACGGACGAAATGGACGGATACGGACGGGTGTCCGCCCCCATAATTCCCATGCTTCCCATACCTCCCATGGGAGAGGAGAAACGCCCTACCCCCGGCCCCGGAAGGCCAGCAGGCGCAGGCCGTTGAGGCAGACGAGCACGGTGCTGCCTTCGTGGCCGACCACGCCGTAGGGGAGCGGGAGGTGGAAGCCGAGCGCGGAAACGACCAGGCTGAGGATGACCAGGAGCGCAAACGCGAGGTTCTGGTAACAATCCTCGCCCTGGAAGGCGTGGAAGGAAAAATGTTCAAACCGATGGCGCTGAC
>JBAXSN010000158.1:0-7586 GCA_037130675.1 Verrucomicrobiota bacterium | reverse complement strand
CGTTGGCGCTTCGGAATGATGTCCCAAATCGAATTTTGATGCGTTTGCCCTGATGCGCGGGCGGCGTTAGTTCATATCTCCCTATTTTTCGTGAGAATTCTCCTTCGAAAAAAACTGGCCATCCGCGGAGCAAAGCGGTATCCCTTGGCTGTCCTCCTATGTCAACCAATCCAAGCCAGCGGCTCTCCTTTAGGGAACTTCAAAAGAAACTGTTCAACTCCCGGTTTTTTACCGTCTCGGTGTTGCTCCATTTTATCATGGTTCTCACCTTCGGTTCGACGGTTCTCTTCAACCGCTATGTTGAAGCCCCCGATTTTACCGGGGGGGGGGACGAGGGGGGGTTTGTCCAGGATGTCAAAAATCTGCCGCCGCCGCCCCCGACGAAGCCAACGCAGAATACCCCGGCGATGCAGGTCAATGCTCCTTCGGCGACCACCAATACGCCTACCGTGGATGCAATCACCTCGATTAATTCCGCCAACGTAGCCTTCAGCCTCCCCCAGATCAGCGCTCCGCAGATTTCTCCAAACCTTGGTATGGAAAGCGCAGCACCCAAGGTGCCGACGGTCGCGAACACTCAGCTTACCCGCGTTCAGGCCCGAAATATCAAGGCGTTCACGGACGGTTGGATCAAAAAGGGCGGCAGCAGTGGCGTTGGTTCCTCGATTCGGAACCGTGAAGTGGAATTTGTTGCTTACCTGGCGAAGTATGCCGGTGGCGACTGGAATTCGACCAATGAGATCAGAGACGGCAAGATCATCGCGAAGGGCAGCCTCCCCAATCTGCTCTATTTGATGAACAACATGTCGAAGGACAAGATCCATGCCTCGCCGATCGCCGAGCCGCTTACTCTTTCCAGCGACGAAATCTTTTCCAAAAAACCGCCTTTTATCTTCTTTACCGGCCACCGCGATTTCGTTTTGACCGACCAGGAAGTCGAGAATCTGCGCAAATATGTAAATCTCGGGGGCTGCATTTGGGGCGACAGTTCGCTCCCGGGCCGCCGTTCGCGGTTCGATCTCGCGTTCCGTCGTGAGATGCGCAGGGTGATTCCGGACGCAGACAAAGACTGGGAAGTGTTGCCTCCCACTCACCCGATGTTTACAAACGCCAAAAACATGTACTACCCGGAGATCAAGGCTCCCCCAACCGGGATTAACTTCTACAAGGAACCGGTTTACGCGCTCAAATTCGCCGGTGAAGTCGCGGTCCTCTACACGGCAAATGATTACGGCGACATGTGGCAAATCGCCCTCGACGCCAATGCCAAGCTCGACTGGAGCCGCGACGAACGCGGATGGCTCATTGCCATGAACGAGGTGATGTGGGGGCAGAGGGGTGTCTTTTACCGGGGTATCAACGAGCAAAACGTCTTCAATGCTTATAAATTCGGCACCAACCTGGTGATCCATCTGATCACGCGTTGGGAGGACCGGCTCCAGAATATTCCGACGGGATTGTAGGACGGGAAACTCGGGAGCGCTTCCACTTAGGACCAAAGGTCCGTCCCATACCAGCCTGGGGCAACGCCCCAGGAAAATTGGGAAGGCGAATCAGGGCTGAAGGCCCGCACTATTCCGTGCGCTGATGCGATGGTTCGGGCCTTCAGCCTTGAATTCTTTTTAATGCAAGTTCCTGGGGCGATGCCCCCAGGCTGCTATGGAGCCGCGCCGTTGGCGCTGAAAGCCGCATTTCGTGGGGACTGCCGATTTACCCCAAAGGAGCCATAGCAGCCTCTGGCCTTGCCACCGGCCCGGCTCTGGGCGAGTTTGCTGGCGGTCCGGACCCTGAGGGGGGATGACAGCCCTTCCCGGATTTCTATCCAGTGAACCATCTCGAACATTTCATCCAGATTCGCGGGGCGCGTCAGAATAACCTCAAGGGAATCGATCTCGATATCCCCCTGGGTAAGCTCACGGTGATTTCCGGCCCCAGCGGCAGCGGGAAATCGAGCCTCGCGTTCGACACCCTTTACGCCGAGGGCCAGCGCCGGTACGTGGAGACGTTCAGTCCGTACACCCGCCAGTTTCTGGAGCGGATGGACAAGCCCAAGGTGGACGAGATTTGCGGCATCCCGCCCGCCATCGCCATTGAGCAGTCGAACCCGGTGAAGACCACTCGTTCCACCGTGGGCACGATCACCGAAATCAATGATTACCTGCGGCTGCTCTTCCCGCGAATCGCCCAAGCGTTCTGTCCATCATGCGCCCGGGAGATCCGCCCGGAAAACGCGCATTCGGTTGTCGCGCAATGTTTCGCCCAAGCGGCCAGGGAAACGGTGCTGGTGACCTTTGGCGTGCCCGCGCCGGTTGGCACAAAGCCCGCCGATTTCTTCAGCTTCCTCCAGCAACAGGGCTATCTTCGGGTCTGGAGTGACGGTGAGCTCTTTCGCACGGACGAACCCGGCAACGCGCCTGCCCGCCTGCCTGCGGTAGTCCGCGTGGTCCAGGACCGGATCGAGGTTATTGAGGAGAATCGGCCCCGGATTTTCGAGGCGGTGGAGACGGCGCTCCGTTTCGGCAAGGGCCAGATTTGTTTTATCGTGCAGCCCGGAAAAGCGGGAGTCGCAGGCGCCCGAATCCTGCCGCATTCGGTGGGCTGGCACTGCGCGCATTGTGATTTGGAGATCACTCCGCCGACTCCCGGTTTGTTCAGTTTCAACAGTCCGCTCGGCGCCTGTCCCAAGTGCAAGGGGTTCGGGCGCGTGATCGGGATCGACCTCGAACGCGCGATTCCAGACCGCAACCTTAGCTTGAAAGCCGGCGCCGTGAAGCCGTTCCAAACGGAGAATGGCAAGGAGTGCCAGCGCGATCTGCTCCGGGCCTGCGCGAGGCAGGAGGTCGATGTGCGAGTGCCTTTCGCGGAACTGCCGAAGGCGGATCAGGATTTCGTGATCTATGGGGAAAACTCAAGCGAGAGCGCCGAAGAGTTGTGGCGCGAAGGGCGCTGGTACGGAGTGCGCGGATTTTTCCAATGGCTGGAATCGAAGTCTTACAAGATGCACATCCGCGTGCTGCTCAGTCGTTATCGAAATTACACGGTATGTCCCGACTGCCGCGGTGGTCGCTACCAGCCCGCAACAATGCACTTTCGATTCGGCGGCAGGACGCTTCCCGAACTCTCGGCGCTCCCCGTCGCGGAATTGAGATCGTTGATTGCGAATAACGCCGGAACGGCAGTCGATGCGAAATCAGTTGCCGATAACTCCGATCCCACGGAGATGCTCCGGCGCGAGGTTTGCACTCGGCTGCAATATTTGGTTGAGGTCGGCCTGAGTTATCTAAGCCTAGATCGGCCCACGCGCAGCTTGAGCGGCGGGGAAGTCGAGCGGGTGAACCTGACGACATGCCTAGGCGCATCGCTAGTGAACACGCTTTTTGTGATGGACGAGCCGAGCGTCGGTTTGCATCCGCGCGATGTCAGCCGGTTGCTCCGCGTGATGCGGGATTTGCGCGATCGCGGCAACACGCTGGTGGTGGTCGAACACGAGGAAACGGTGTTGCGCGCGGCCGATCACTTGGTGGAGATCGGGCCGGGGCGCGGCGAAGCGGGGGGCGAACTGGTTTTTAGTGGCCCGCTCAACAAGCTCAAGCGCTCGCTTACGGCTGACTACCTTACAGGCCGCAAGTCGATTCCCGTGCCGTCTGGTCGTCGCAAGCCCTCCGAGTCGTGGTTGCGGGTGGAAGGCGCGACCCAGAATAACCTGCGCGGGATCGACGTCGATTTTCCGCTAGGCGTCTTTGCCTGCATCACCGGCGTTTCGGGTTCCGGTAAAAGCACGCTGGTTCATGACGTGCTTTCGCGGAACCTGCTGAAGTTGAAAGGCGGCGTTCTGGCCGACGAAGAAGAAGCGGGAGCGTGCCGCGGCATCAGCGGAGCCGAAACCATTCAGAACGTGGTGATGGTGGACCAGTCTTCGCTCTCCCGCACGCCGCGTTCAACGCCCATTCTGTATCTGGGGCTCTTCGATGCGATTCGCGAACAGTTCTCCACCTTGCCGGAGGCGCTGGCAGCAGGCCTGACTGCCGGGTCCTTTTCGTTCAATACAGGGACGGGCCGGTGCGATCGTTGCTCGGGCATGGGGTTTGAGAAAATCGAGATGCAGTTTTTGAGCGACATCTTTGTGCGCTGCCCGGAGTGTGACGGACGACGCTACCAGCCACATGTGCTTCGGGTGAAGCTCCGGGGAAAATCCATCGCCGATGTGCTGGAGTTGACGGTGACCGAGGCGATTGAGTTTTTTGCCGATCCGGCGCAGGCCGACCAAGGCGCCGTAAAGATTAAGGCCGATCCGCTCTTGTCCAGTCTGCGGATGCTGGAGGAAGTTGGACTCGGGTACATCCGGCTCGGACAACCGCTGAATGTCTTGAGCGGCGGCGAATCGCAGCGACTGAAGCTCGTCAGTTTTCTTTCGGGACCGGGCGCTGGCAATGGCGCGAGCGGATCGGTTTTCATTCTGGACGAACCGACCACCGGGCTTCACTTCGACGACGTGGCGATGCTATTGAAAGTGTTCGATCGGCTCGTGGAGCAGGGGAACACGCTGTATGTCATCGAGCATAATTTGGAAGTTATCAAGTGCGCCGATTACCTGATCGACCTCGGGCCGGAAGCCGGCGTGGATGGCGGATTGGTGATTGCCACTGGCACCCCGGAAGAGGTGGCGGGATCGTGCGACGCCACGGGATCATACACTGGAGCTTATTTGAAGCCGGTGCTCGACGGCTTGCGGATTGCGGAGAGCCCAGGCGAAGCTGTCTATGGTGAGCGTTCCAAATCAGCCAAACAACGGCTGGCGCTCCCCTCGATCAGCGTTCACGGCGCGCGTGAGCATAATCTCAAGGATATTACCCTGGAGATTCCGCGCGACCAGATGGTGGTTATTACGGGGCTGAGCGGTTCCGGCAAAAGCACCCTGGCGTTTGACATCTTGTTCGCCGAAGGCCAGCGCCGGTTTCTGGACAGCATGTCGCCCTACGCGCGGCAATTCGTGGAGCAACTTGAAAAACCGGATGTCGATCTGGTCACCGGCCTGCCGCCTGCCGTTGCCATCGAACAACGGGTCACGCGCGGCGGCGGTAAATCGACCGTGGCGACTGTCACTGAAGTTTATCATTTCCTGCGGCTCCTCTTCGCGAAGCTTGGGACTCAGTACTGTCCAAAGTGCCAGGTCCCGGTTGAGAAACAGAGCTTCGCCGCGATCCTGAAGAAAGCGGAGACGGCAGTCCGCAAGCGAGGGGGCGTCCGCGTGCTCGCGCCGCTGATCAAGGCGCGTAAAGGCTTTCATACTGAGGTGGCCAAGTGGGCCATGCGCGAGGGCTTCGACGAACTCTATGTCGATGGAAAGCTCGTGCCGGTCGGGGACTTCCGGCGGCTGGAACGATTCCGCGAGCACACGATCGACGTGGTGGTCGGCGAGCGCCGTTCACCGAATCGCCTCGAACAGATCCTCCGGCGTGCCCTGGAAATCGGCAAGGGGGCGGCCCGGTTGCTCGACAGCAAAGGCAAGCTCGCTGTATTGAGCACGGAGATGAGTTGCCCCGGCTGCGGCGAATCGTTCGAGGAACTTGATCCCCGGCTCTTTTCGTTCAACTCGCCGCACGGCTGGTGCGAGCTCTGCCACGGCTTTGGCGAGGTTTGGGAAGGGCCAGCGGTTGAAGCGGACACGGTGTTGGAAGCGGAACTAAGCGAGGAACGCCAGCACGAATGGCTGAATGAAGGCCAGGCGCAATGTTGCACCGTTTGCAATGGAACCCGTCTTAATACCATAGCGCGGAATGTTCGCCTTCAGGACCGCACTATCGCCGAACTCGTCCGACTGCCGGTGCGGGAGGCGGTCGCACAAATTTCAAAGCTCAAGTTTTCGGCGAAACAGAAAACCATCGCCGCCGACATCCTGCCCGAAATCCGGCAGCGCTTGGAATTCATGGGACGCGTGGGTCTGGGTTATCTTTCGTTGGACCGTTCCGCCAAGACGCTGAGCGGCGGTGAGTCTCAGCGCATCCGCCTTGCGGCGCAGCTCGGATCCAATCTCCGGGGCGTGCTCTATGTGCTCGATGAGCCAACCATCGGCTTGCATCCCCGGGATAATGACGACCTGCTCGAAGCTCTCGGAGCCCTTCGGAGAAAAGGCAACTCGCTAGTGATCGTCGAGCACGATGAAGAGACGATGCGCCATGCCGACACGATCATCGATCTCGGGCCTGGCGCCGGGATGCACGGGGGCGAGGTGGTGACCATCGGGAACATTGAGGAAATCAAACGACACTCCACTTCCGAAACGGGTCGCTGTCTGCGCAGCCCCATGTGCCACCCTACCCGGACCGTGCGGCGGGCATTGAAAGGCAATGACGGGCCGGTTGGCTGGATTGAAGTCCGTGGCGCCCGCGCGAATAACCTTCAAGCGATCGATGTCCGGTTCCCCGTGGGGCGCTTGACCGTGCTTTCCGGCATCTCCGGCTCGGGAAAAAGCTCCCTGATGCGCGGGGTGCTCAGGCCCGCATTGGAGCAGGTGAAGGGGAAAACCGCCGACGCAAGCACTCCGCCCCTCAAAGCCAAATGCGACGCGGTGCTTGGGCGGGAGTTTGTGGAGACGGTCTATGAAGTCGATCAGTCGCCGATTGGAAAAACGTCTCGTTCCACCCCGGCTACTTATATCAAGGTTTTCGATGAGGTCCGGAAGCAATTCGCCTCGGTGCCACTGGCGCGCATGCGCGGCTACACAGCTTCGAGGTTCTCCTTCAACAATGCCGGGGGCCGGTGTGAAACCTGCGCGGGGCAGGGGGTAATGAAGATCGAAATGAACTTCCTTCCCGCCAGCTATATGCCGTGTCCCGACTGCGACGGAAAGCGCTACAACGGGGCTACGCTGGAGGTGCTTTATAACAACCGAAGCATTGGAGACGTCATGGGAATGACGCTTGAACAGGCTGCGGAATTCTTCGCTGCCAATCCGAAGATCGCGCGCCCGCTGCGCCTCTTGTGCGACACGGGCTTGGGCTATCTGAAGCTTGGCCAGCCCAGTCCGACCTTGAGCGGCGGCGAGGCGCAGCGCTTGAAACTGGTGAGCGAACTGACCCGGGGCGTCACTCGCGCCGCCAACGACCGCATCCGCCGCCAGCGCACTCCGAAATCCACCGTCTATCTGCTGGAAGAACCGACCATCGGACTTCACATGGCCGACGTGGAGCGCCTTCTCGATGTGCTGCATCGGCTCGTCGATGACGGGCAGACGGTGATCGTGATTGAGCACAACCTGAGCCTTATTGCCGAGGCCGATTACGTCATCGACATCGGCCCCGAAGCCGGTCCCGAAGGCGGCAAAGTCGTCGCCTGCGGCTCGCCCGAGGAGGTCGCGGAGAGCAAGCTCAGCCGCACCGCACCGTTTTTGAGGCGGGTGCTGAAGCGCTGATCCCAAATCCGGCAGTTGAAATGGCTCAAAATGAGCAATTTACAGAGGAAAGTGGCATCTGCGAAGCAATTGAAATCGCTCGCCTGCGGAAGTGGCTTTTACTCTGAAAAAACGTCAATTGCCGGATTTAGGTGTGCGCTGGGGAAGCCGGGAGCCACGCGGGTGAAAGTCCCGC
>JBAXSN010000157.1:0-7697 GCA_037130675.1 Verrucomicrobiota bacterium | reverse complement strand
CCCTGCACCAAATTGTGTGTTGTTTTCAGAGAAGGCTTCGGAGTTCGGGTTTAATATTGTTGGCGGAACCCCGCCGAGCAGCCAAGATGGCCACCCTTCCTGTGCAAGCAACGGATGCGCCAGGGTGGCACAAGCGCCTCGCCTGTGGGAAGGCGAAACCCCGGACACAGGCGAGACGCCCGTGTCACTCTCCGCAACTCCAGTTTGCGGCTCTTACGCCGCCGGGTGCCGCCAGAAGTACAAAAGCATCCCCGCGCCGAGCAGAATGCGGTAGATGGCGAAGGAATTGAAGGTGTGATGCTGCACGAACCGGATCAGCCATTTCACGACCACGAACGCAACCACGGCGGAAACCACGGTCCCAAGCAGCAGCAAAGTCCAGCTCTCGTGCGCCCCGTTTGGAGCGGCATTTTTCAGTTCATGGTGAAGCTCAAAGGCCCCGGCTGCGAGCAAGGTGGGGATGCCCAGCAAAAACGAGAACTCGGTGGCGCGCGGACGGTTCAACCCAAGCATCAGCGCCATGATGATCGTGGTGCCCGAGCGGGAGGAACCGGGAAAGGCTGCGGCAATCAGTTGCGCCAGGCCTACGGCAATCGCGATCCCCCAGGTGATGTCATCGGGGAGGCTGCGGCCTTTGATCCATCGCTCCACGCCAAGCATAATCACCCCGCCGAGCAGCGTGGCCCAGGCAACGGGCGCCGCTGTATCCGGCAATCTCAGGCCAAAGTGCTTCAGCGCCACCCCCCCCACGCCCGTGATCAGAAAGGCAACTGCGAGCTTGGCGAACAGATCGCGGTTTTCCGGCTCGTGAAGCCCGAACAATATTTCCCGCAGGCGACGGGAAAAAAGCGGAACCAACGCCAGGGCGGCCCCGCATTGAATGACGATATTGAACACCTCGCTTTGCTTGGGCAGCCACTGCTCGGCGAGGAGCAGGTGACCGGTGGAGGATACCGGGATGAACTCGGTGAGACCTTCAATGAGGCCGAGCAAAACAACGACGAGCCAAGGGGTCATACTATGGCCTAGATTGCCTGCTCGCCCCGTTCGTCGGTGCGAATCCGGATGGCCTCTTCAACATCGCTGATAAATACTTTGCCGTCTCCGATCTTCCCGGTTTTAGCCGCCTGCACGATGGCGTCCACGGCCTTCTGCACGCGGTCGTCGCTCAGGACGATCTCAAATTTCACCTTCGGAAGGAAATCGACGGTGTACTCGCTCCCACGATAAATCTCGGTGTGTCCCTTCTGGCGTCCAAAGCCTTTGACCTCGATCACGGTGAGGCCCTCAATGCCGATTTCGGCAAGAGCTTCCTTCACATCTTCCATTTTGAACGGCTTGACGATCGCCTCGATTTTTTTCATGGACTCCTTGCTTAGGCCTTACGATCCCCGATGGCAAGCCTCGCTTGGAAAGATAACGAAAAATGGCTCAATGTTTTGCTTAGGACCAATCCGAACAGGATTGGGCTGGAAGCCTGTGTCACACTCCCGGAATCGACTTTCAATCACGCCCGCCTTACCCTTACCCCACATTTCCCGCTTGCAAAGCGACGGCTTGGGTGGTGAGTTCAACGCCCTTATGAGCCAGCCTGCCATTAAACCAACCGAACGCATGGAGAAGATCGTCTCGCTGTGCAAGCGTCGCGGCTTCATTTTTCAATCGAGCGAAATCTACGGCGGGATCAACGGGTTCTGGGATTACGGCCCGCTCGGCGCGGAACTCAAGCGGAACGTCAAGGAACTCTGGTGGAAAAGCATGACCAAGCTGCGCGACGATGTCGTCGGCTTGGACGCGAGCATCATCATGCACCCGACCATCTGGCGTGCCTCCGGCCATGTCGATACCTTCGCCGACCCGATGGTGGACTGTCTGCTGACCAAAAAGCGGCTCCGGGCCGACCAGATCGATCCGCAGAGCGGCATCGCTTATTTTTACGAAGGTGCCCGCGACGAAGCGTCCGGCAAGGAACTCTGTGAGCCGTTTTCGGTCCTGCTCGCCCCAGGGAAACCAGCCGAGAGCGCCCGCAAAGTGGCGGGGCAATTCTATACCCAGCGCGGCGTGGCAACCCCCGTGCTGATCGGCGAGCGCACGGAAAAGCTGGAGAACACCACCCGGTACAATCCGGAGAACGGCGCCCTGCTTACCGAGCCCCGGATGTTCAACCTGATGTTCAAGAGCCACGCCGGCCCGGTGGAGAGCGAAGAGAATGTCGTTTTCCTGCGCCCCGAGACGGCCCAGGCCATCTTCGTTCAGTTCAAGAACGTGCTGGAGACCTCCCGCCAGAAGGTGCCATTCGGCATCGCGCAGATCGGCAAGGCGTTCCGGAACGAGATCAATCCCCGCAATTACACCTTCCGCTCGCGCGAGTTCGAGCAGATGGAGCTCGAATTTTTCATCAAGCCCGACGAGGTGGTCGAGAAACAGTGCGGAGCCGTGGCCGCGTTGGCGGAATCCGGCGAGCCGACCGATCCGCAGCCCAACTGGGGCTGGGAAGTCTGGCACAAGTATTGGGTCGAGCAGCGGATGAGCTGGTACGAGAGCATCGGGCTGAGCCGCGACACTCTTGAGCAATACTGGCAGAAGCAAGACGAGTTGGCCCACTACGCGAGAGCCACCGTCGATATTCTCTACAAATTCCCATTCGGCACGCAGGAGTTGGAAGGCATCGCCGCCCGCGGCAACTTCGATCTTTCCCAGCACCAGAAGTTCTCGGGCAAGTCGATGGAGTATTTCGACCAGGAAGCCAGCGCCAAATATATCCCGCACGTGATCGAGCCTTCCGCTGGGGTCGATCGCCTCCTGCTCGCGCTGATCTGCAACGCCTACGCCGAGGAAGAAGTGACCGACGAGAAGGGCAACACCGAAATCCGCACCGTCATGCGGTTTCATCCACGGGTGGCCCCGATCAAAGTCGGCATCTTCCCGCTGCTCCGGAATAAGCCGGTGCTGGTCGAAAAAGCTCTGGCCGTCCGCGACATGCTCCGGCCGTTCATGAACGTCTTCTATGACGACGCAGGGGCCATCGGCCGCCGGTACCGCCGCCAGGACGAAGCGGGCACACCATTTGGGGTGACGATCGACTTCGACACCATCGGCGAAAACGGCCCGGAACTCGAAGGAACCGTTACGCTTCGCCACCGCGACTCCATGAAGCAGGAGCGGGTGAAGATCAGCGAACTGCTGGGGATTTTGCTGGCGCAGGTGCAGTAGGGGAAATGGGACTGATGCGACCTATGGGACAGATGGGACTTATATAGGTCCCATAAGTCCCATCTGTCCCATCTGTCCCATCTGTCCCATCTGTCCCATCTGCCCCATCTGTCCCATCCCATTCAAGTTTTTCCCACATTCGTGGTTGAACCAGTTGACATCGGCGAGCCAATCGCTAGAGTTCCGGTCCTTTTTCCACAGAATTTCCTAGGTCTTTATGAAACGCACTTATCAACCATCCAAGCGGACGCGCAAGAAGCAGTTCGGTTTCCGCGCACGCATGAAAACCAAGAGTGGCCGCGCCATTCTTAACCGCCGCCGCCAGCGCGGTCGCAAGCGGTTGCTGCCGAAGGGCGTTGAAGTCCAATACGCGCGCCACACCGAGGCCTAGGCCTTCGGAAGTGCGGTTGCGCTTCGAAAGGCCCCTCAACTTTTGGCACTGACTTTTCCCAAGTCTGTCCGTTTGACACAAAGCTCGGAGTTTCTCCGGGTGAAAACGGAGGGCCGCTCTTGCAGCGGTCGCTTTATGACCTTGGGTTATCTAAAAAACGTCGATTCCACCAAGGCTGGCGTGATCACTTCACGCCGGGTTGGAGGCGCCGTCGTCCGAAATCGCGTCAGGCGAAGACTCCGCGAGGTGCTTCGCCTGACCCATTCAGACCGGATTCCGGGGCATTGGGTGGTGCTCATTGCCCGGCGTGCCGCGGCGGATGCTACGTTTGCCGAGCTGCACCAGGAATGGCTCCGGTTGGCGGATCGCGCCGGAATCCTAAACTGTGGGCAGGCAGTCGCCGGTCCAAGCCAGGAGTAAGCCCCGTGAAACGCGTTGTACTTACCTTGATCCGGCTCTATCAATTGGCGTTTTCGCCGATTCTGCTGGCCATTGCCGGACCGGGAGGCGGTTGCCGCTTTGACCCGACTTGTTCTCGCTATTGCGCGGAAGCCGTGGAACGTTTTGGCGTGTGGCGCGGCGTCTGGCTCGGCTTGAGGCGGATTGCGCGCTGCCACCCTTGGGGCGGACAAGGCTACGACCCCGTGCCTCCCTCCCCAGAGGAAAATTCAGCCTCGCCAAGGAGCAATGACTAAGCCAAGTCTCTTATTTGGTGCGGTGAAGTTATCGCAAACCGCGGTTTTTTGAGAATTTTATGGATCGAAAAAGCATTATCGCCGTCGTGCTGTCAGTCATTGTGCTCGCTGCCTGGCAGTATCAAAATCAGAAGAACCTGAAGCAATGGCAGGACCAGCAGGCCGCCCTGGCGGCTCTGGCTCCCAAGCCTTCACCGAGTGCCACGGCTGCTCCAACAGCCGCTCCCGCCCTGGCCGCTCCGGTTGCCGTCACCCCGAAAGCGCAGGAAGCCCAAGTCGTCGAGGAGCTCAAGACGATCAACACCCCGGCGGTTGACTACACCTTCACCAATCTCGGCGGCGGCATTTCCAAGCTGACGCTCTTGAAGCACGAAGGCGCCAAGCCCGGGGAACGGATGGTGCTCAACGCCTTTGGCGAACGACCCATCGGGGCAATCTTCCAAAAGCCCGACGACCTCACCCCCGACGCCTATACCGTCACGGCCAAAGGCGGCCAGGTGGTTTGTGAGCGCACCGACTCAGTCGGGCTTCAGGTCACCAAAACCTTCTCGCTCCCGTCGAAAGTACAAGGAGCGGAAACCTACACGGTCCAGATGGAGGTCGCCTTTGCAAACCGGGGCGCGGCTCCGGTTGCCAACACCGGCTACTATGTTTTTGCCGGCTCTGCCGAACCGATTCACGCCAGCGACATGCCGACCTACACCGGGTTCGACTGGAGCAAAGATGGTAAGGCGACCAACATCAACACCGGCTGGTTTAGCGCCGGCAAGGTGCCGTTGGTGGGCGTCGAGACTTCTGCCGCCAAATCCCAATACGAGCAATCGCCCGGCAATGTGGTCTGGGCGGGGGTCACCAACCAATATTTCACGAGCCTGCTTTCCGCGGTCGACCCGCAGAACCAGGGTGCAGGACTCGGCGTTTGGGCGGCCCCTATCAGCCTCAAGCTTGAGGATAAAGACGTAAAAGGCATTGAGGGCGCCTTGCAAATGCCGGGATTCAAATTGGATCCGGGCCAGACCCTCAAGCAAACCTTCACGATCTATGCCGGTCCGAAGGAATACCGCTGGCTCAAGCAACTCGGCCACGGCGAGAGCGAGCTCATGAATTTCGGCGTGTTCAAGCTGATCAGCATTTTCCTGCTGCGCACCATGAACAAGCTCAATGATTGGTTCCACAGCTACGCGTGGGCCATCATCGTCCTTACCTTCGTTGTTCGCGGCGCTTTGTGGCCCATCCAGGGGGCGGCCACCAAGTCGATGAAGAAAATGCAGCTTCTCCAGCCGAAGATGACCGAGCTCAAGGAGAAGTACAAGGACGATCCCGCCAAGATGAACCAGGAGGTGATGAAGCTCTATAAGGACTATGGCGTCAACCCGTTCAGCGGGTGCCTGCCGATGTTCATCCAGATCCCCATCTTCTTCGGGTTTTACTCGATGCTCGGCACGGCGGTGGAACTGCGAAACAGCAGCTTCCTCTGGGTCCATGACCTTTCCCGGCCCGACACCATCTTCCACCTGGCAGGCATCCCGGTGAACATTCTCCCGCTGGCCATGGCGGGGACCATGATCCTCCAGATGCAGCTCACGCCTAAGTCGGGCGATCCCGCACAGCAGAAGATGTTCATGCTGATGCCGTTGGTCTTCGTCTTCATGACCTACAACTTCGCTTCCGCGCTTGCTCTTTATTACACAATCCAGAATATACTCTCGATCGTCCAACTTTACGTGACGCGGAACCAGGCGATGCCGACGCTTCAAAAGGTTTCCGTCCCCTCCAAAAAACCACGCAAATGAGCCAGACCGGGAAGGAAATACTCGATACCATGCTTGGGTATCTCGGGTTCGCGTTTGAGATCAAAGAGATCGAGGCGGGAGCCGGATTGACCCTTCAGGTTTACACTTCTGAAAAGGAGAAGCTCATCGGGCACGAGGGCGAAGTTCTCGAAGACCTGCAATTCATGGTCAACCGCCTGCTCCAGATCCAGGACCCAAATGCCCCGAAAGTGCAGGTCGATGTGGAGCACTACCGCGACATGCGCAACGACACCCTCGTGCAGCACGTCCAGAAATTCGCGGAGATGGTGCGCCAAACCGGGCGCCCGTTCCACCTCGACCCGATGAACGCTTACGATCGCCGCCTGGTGCATCACGCCTTCAAGGACGACCCGGATGTGATGACCTGGAGCCCGCCGGACGACGCCAGGGTCAAACGGATTACCCTCCAGAAGCGCACTTCCGCTCCATCCGCCTGATCGGGTTTCACTCATTGCCGGGCATAAAAAATCCGGCAAAACTTAAAATTGACAAAGCACCAACGCTACTCCAGTCTTCGATTCCTTTTTTTCTGAACTATGACCACCTCTCTTCTTGACGAAGCCATCAAAGTGATTCCGAACCAACAGGTTCTGATCAATCTTGTCTCGAAGCGTGTGCGTCAACTCACCCAGGGGCACCGGCCCTTGGTGGAAGTCGGCCCACGGATCGATTTCTCCGACATCGCGCTGCGTGAAATCATCGAAAGCAAAATCACCTGGGAAGCGGTTAATACCGGCTCCCTGGTTTAATTCCGGCTTCACCGCTTCCGCGCTGAGGCGGCCATCCTTCTCCCTCGTGCGATATTAACGGCGCCATGTCCGCCGAAATTTCAGTCAACCGCCGGGCCCTGCACGATTACCACATCCTCGAACGCTTCGAGGCGGGGATCGAGTTGAAGGGCACCGAAGTAAAGTCGATCCGGGGCGGGTTCGCCAACCTCAACCAGGCGTTCGCGCGCGTGGAAAACGGCCAGGTATTCCTCTACGACCTGGACATCCAGCCGTACATTCGGGCCAGCTTTGAGCAACATGTCGCCAAGCGCCCCCGCAAACTGCTGCTCCACAGCCGCGAGATCGAAAAGCTCTTCGCGGCTTCATCGGTCGGGGGGCACACTCTGGTGGGGCTTCGGATGTATTGGAAGGGGCACCGGGTCAAGATCGAGCTCGGAGTGGGCAAAGGCAAGGTCGCCCACGACAAACGCGAAGCGCTCAAGAAACACGCCACCAAACGCGAAATGGACCGGGAAATGGCGCAGTTCAACAAGAAGCACGGGTAGTTTCCGCAGTTCTTCGCTGTTCTTAGTCAGTCCCGCCTCCGGCAGCGTGCCTTGCCGGATCATTCGTTGAGGAAACGTGAAGATGAGCACCGCGCGAACTTCCGGCTCCGTAGTAGAAGCGGCTTCCAGCCGCTCTCCCTAGGAACGAAGCGGCAGGGATGCCGCTTCTACTACCCGGCGAGACCCTCGCCGCAAACCAAGTTTCAAGTCAGAACAATAGGTTTCCGCAGAGATTATTCCTGGAACCATACAATAATCCTAGAAAAAGCAATTGGATTTCGCGCCAAGGACGCAAAGGTCGCCAAGAC
>JBAXSN010000156.1:0-7763 GCA_037130675.1 Verrucomicrobiota bacterium | reverse complement strand
CTTCGTAAGGCGCTAGAGGACTAGCGCACTCCAAGGCGCTTCGCGCATCGCCGTCAGGAGCGCGCCAGCGCCTTGGAGCAACGGCAGTCCTCTGCCGCCTTTGATGGCGCGCCGAAAGCGCCAGAGGTCTAGTGCCATCACGTTTCCTCACGAATGATCCGGCAAGGCACGATCGTTCCCCAACGTGACACGGGCGTCTCGCCTGTGTCCGGGAGCGCCCCCTCACAGGCGAGGCGCCTGTGCCACGTTGCTCCGTTTTCCCCCTAAGAAACTGCTTGCCGCCCGGCCCGTGCCCGTTACACTCGCCCGCTGTCCTTATCCCGGAACGCACCCGCGTTTCGGGACTTTTTCTGCGAACCGATTCTCTCGACTTATTTCTATGGCAAATACCGTTCTTGTGGGCGCCCAATGGGGTGACGAAGGCAAAGGCAAAATCATCGACTTCCTGACCGAATCGGCGGATGTCGTCGTGCGCAGCCAGGGCGGCAACAACGCCGGCCACACCGTCATCACCGGCGGCAAGAAATATGTCCTCCACCTGATCCCCTCGGGCATCCTGCGCTCGGGGAAGATCTGCGTCATCGGCAACGGCGTCGTGCTCGATCCCGTCTCGCTCGTCGGCGAAATCGAAGGGCTGAAGGCCCAGAAGATCAAGGTCGGCAAGAACCTGCTCATCAGCGATTGCGCGCACCTGGTGCTTCCGTATCACCGCGAACTCGACGGCGCGAAAGAACTGGCCAAAGGCAAGAACAAGATCGGCACCACCAAGCGCGGCATCGGCCCGGCTTACGGCGACAAAGTGGCCCGCACCGGCCTGCGCATGGCCGACCTGATGCAGCCGGAAGTCTTCTCCGCGAAGCTCGCCGCCCGCGTCAAGGAACACAACGCCACGCTCAAAGCGATGGGCGCCAAACCGGTTTCCTTCAAGAAGATCAACGAGGAATACCTCGCGGCGGGCGAAAAACTCCGCCCGTTCGTGACGAACACGGTTGTGTTCCTCCACGAGATGCTCAAAGCCAAGAAGGAGATGCTCTTTGAGGGCGCGCAAGGGACCTTCCTCGATATCGATTTCGGCACCTATCCTTACGTCACCTCGTCCAACACCACGGCCGGCGGCGCTTCCACCGGTTCGGGGGTTCCGCCAAACCGCATCGACTCCATCCTCGGCGTCATGAAGGCCTACACCACCCGCGTGGGCGAAGGACCGTTCCCGACCGAGAACGACGTGATCAGCGACATGCTCCACGGCATGGGCCGCGAATACGGCGCCACCACCGGACGCGCCCGGCGTTGCGGCTGGTTCGACGCGGTCTCCACCCGGTTCGCCGCGATGGTCAACGGCATCGACGAGATCGCCATCACCAATTTGGACGGCCTCGACACGATGGCCGCCATCAAGGTGTGCGTCGCCTACAAGCTCGGCCGCAAGAAGCTCGATTATCCGCCCTCGGATTTCCGCCAGCTTGCCGATTGCGAGCCGGTCTATATCGAGCTCCCCGGCTGGAACACCTCCACCGAGAAGTGCCAGAAATTCTCAGACCTGCCGAAAAACGCCCAGGCCTATGTTCTTAAACTCGCCGAACTGACCGGCGGCAAACTCAAGATCGTCAGCGTCGGCGCGCACCGCGACCAGACGATTCTCCTGTAAGTCCGCGCATCCCGGTGCGAAGTTCGCATTTCAATCAGTGACGAAGCCTTCCGCAGAGACCCAATCCGAGCAGCAAAATCGAGTCCCCCGCCACATCGCCATCATCATGGATGGCAACGGGCGCTGGGCCCGCACGCAGGGATTGGCGCGCATCCGGGGGCACGAGCGCGGCGCGGAAGCGGTGCGGGACTGCGTGAAAGGGTGCCGCGAACTCGGGGTCGAATTCCTCACGCTCTACGCGTTTTCCACCGAGAACTGGAAGCGCCCCAAGGCCGAGGTGCTCGGGCTGATGACGCTGCTGGAGCACTTCCTTAAAAAGGAAACCCCGGAGCTCAACAAACAAGGCGTGCGGCTTCAAGCCATCGGGCGGCTGGCGGATTTGCCGGAATCAACCCAGAAGATTTTGCAGGAGGCGATCGCCGCCACCGCGCACAACGACAAGCTCACGCTCATCCTGGCCTTGAGCTACTCAAGCCGGATCGAGATCGTCGAAGCCATCCAAAGCCTGGCGCGCGAGGTCCAGGCCGACCGGCTCGATCCCGCCGCCATCGACGCCGAGCTCTTCAGCAGCCGACTTTATACCCGCGATTATCCCGACCCCGATCTCCTGATCCGCACCTCCGGCGAACTGCGAATTTCGAATTTTCTTTTGTGGCAACTCAGTTACACGGAGATTTACATCACCCAGAAATTCTGGCCTGAGTTCCGCAAAGCCGATTTGCTCGAAGCCATTCGCGAATACGGAGGACGCCACCGGCGGTTCGGAGCGATTTAAAGCAGACAAGAAAAGATGGAAAAGCCGCAGCTCATTCTCGTAGTCGATCCGGAATCGGACTTTCTGGCGTGGGTCAGCAAGCAACTCGAAACGCCGACCACGCGCGTCATCACCTGCACGACCTCCGACGAGGCCTACAAGGTTTACTGCGAGGAAAGCCCCGACCTGCTCATTACCGAGACCCATCTCCAACCCTTCAGCGGCCTGGAACTGCTCGCCAAGGCCCGCCTGCGCGATCCCAACGCCATGGTGATTCTCACCAGCGCCTTCGGCACCACACAGACCGTCATCGAGTCGATGAAGCTCGGCGCGTTCGATTTCCTCCGCAAAGAAGGGCTCCCGTTCAACTTGAAGATGGTCGTCGATGCCGCGCTCAAAGAGCAGGAGCAGATGCGGGCCGCCGTCACCTTCAAGCCGCAGCTCACCGTCGAGCAATACCAGGACAGCATCGTGGGCCAATCGCTCGCCATGCAGCAGGTTTTCAAGATGGTCGGCCGCGTCGCCCACTCCGACGCGCCCGTCATGATCACCGGCGAGAGCGGCTCCGGCAAAGAGCTCGTCGCCCGCGCCATCCACCACTACAGCCAGCGCAGCGGCAAGGATTTCATCGCCATCAACTGCGCCGCCATCCCCGAGCAATTGCTCGAGAGCGAACTCTTCGGCCACGAAAAAGGGGCGTTCACCGGCTCCATTTCCCAGCGCATCGGACGCTTTGAACAGTGCAACGGCGGCACCCTTTTCCTCGACGAAATCGGCGACATGCCGCTCCCCATCCAGAGCAAAATATTGCGGGTGCTCCAGGAAGGCGAATTCTCCCGCGTCGGCGGCAACCAGACCCTCAAGACCGACGTGCGGATCGTTGCCGCCACGAACAAAAACCTTGAGCAGGAAGTCGGCAAACGCGCCTTCCGCGAAGACCTCTTCTATCGGCTCAACGTCGTCCGCATCCAGCTTCCGCCGTTGCGCCAGCGCGTCGAAGACATCCGGCTCCTGGCCGACTACTTCCTCCAGAAGGTCGCCGCCATCAAACATCTCCCGCGTCTGCGCCTCAGCGAAGAAGCGCTGCGCTGCATGGAGAGCTATCCGTGGCCCGGCAACGTCCGCGAACTGGAGAACACCATCCAGCGCGCCACCGTCCTGGCCACCTCCGACGTCATCCTTCCCAAGGACCTCCCGCTGGGGACCGCCAATCCGCCGCTCGACGCCGAGGCTGCCGCAGGAGCCGGCCTGGTCCTCGCCCCCGAGCTGACCAAGGAAGCCGCCATCGAGTTCCTCATCAAAGTCGCCCAAGCCGACCCGACCACCCAGTTGCTCCCGTGGCTGGAGCGCGAGTTCACCCTGCACGCCATGCAAGTCACCCGAGGCAACCAAGTCCGCGCCGCCAAGCTCCTCGGCATCACCCGCGCCACGCTGAGGAAACGGATCGAGATCTTTGGGATCACGAAGGAGTTGAGGGTTTCGTAGGGCTTGGGGGAAGACGCGGAGACGCGGGGACGGGGAGACGCGGAGAAGTTGAAGCGTGCTTCCGACCGTTTTCCCCTTGCGCTCGTTCCCAATCTCCAGATTGGGAACGCACTTGTCCCCGACCGCTTTACCGCGTTCAGCGGTTTTTCCGAAGCGAAGCCACAACGCGGAGCGCCGAAGGCGATAATCTCCGATTCGAAAACCGCCCGAGAGCTATTCCCCTCGTCCCCAGGTTGCACTTCACCCGCCTCGATAGCCAGAAGCGGCCCGATCCAAGAGTCGCCCCTGCCTCCCGCAAATCCCACCGTCTGCACCGTCCGCAAATCCCGCGTTTATGCCGCTGTGACAATGCGCCATGGCACATTGTCACAGCGGCACAACTTCGAAAAACAACACTCCGGAGCGGGCGGCCTTCGACCGCCAATCACGAGGCATGTGTGCTCGCCAGGGTTAAGCTCCTCGAGAAATTTCGAGGCGATTTGAAACTTTCGGAAGATCATACTTGATACCCGAAACAGGAGGGATAGAAGAGTGAATTGGCTGCGATAGATTTGACCGAAGTTAACGGAGTCCTAGCAACCGCAAAAAGCACCCATGAAAATCATCGTCTCAATTCTCGCTCTCTCCCTTCTCTCTGGCTGTGCCAGCATCGTAAGCAAGAGCACCTGGCCGGTCACGGTCCGCTCGTCACCGGAAGGCGCAATGACCACGATCTACGATCACGACGGCATTGCAATTCATCGCGGTGCTACTCCGCTTACGGTCCCCTTAGACAGTGGCCGGGGGTTCTTCCTTCCGGCGAGCTACCGAGTGGAATGTGCTATGCCCGGTAAGCCCACGCAATCCGGCGTTATTTCGGCGAGTTGGAATCCTTGGCACTTGGGAAATCTGGTGTTCGGTGGCGCGATTGGTCTCTTGATCGTAGACCCGGCGACTGGGGCGATGTATAGGCTCCCGCGCAACTATTCGGTATGCCTCCCTCAGTAGAAGGGGGGGCGGGGTCAACTCTTGAATCTTGATTCCGCTGAAAACCCCCCACTTTTTGAAATTCCAGTCAAATCACCCCACCTGTGGGGGGGCGGGGTCAACTCTTGAATCTTGATTCCGCTGAAAAACCCCCACTTTTTGAAATTCCAGTCAAATCACCCCACCTGTGCGGCTCGCCTATCGGGTAGGATCAAATAGTCCATCCGTTTGCGGCTGGCGGCAATTTTTCGCTGACTAGTCGTTTATAGGGGCGGGTCTGGGCTCATTTCGCGGGTTGGAGGTGCGGGTTTCTTCGCTATTTGTCTCTTTTATGGATTGATGGGGTTGCGTTTGGGGGATTTCTCCCAGACGAGCACACGCAGCCACCGCTTGATGTTACAGGCGGCTCCGATCATCTGGTTTTGCAAATCAACTTTGGCCAGCCCTCGGTAGCGTGCCCGTCGCAGGCCATGCGCCCGAACTAGTACGCTTTGGGTGCCTTCGATTGCGTTACGCTGTTTCATGCGCTCGGCAAACGCCTCGGTCTTTTGTTCGCGGCGGCGCTTCTGGAGGACGCTGTGGTGCTCCCCTACGACGACAGTCCGGTGGGACTGCCCGGGCGACACACACTCCCCACGCAACAAACCGTCCCGGCAATGCTTGCTCCATTCAAAGCGATAGTCGACTCTGCCGCCCTCCTTGGCTTCCTCCAGCCGACTGCATTGGGTGTTGGTTTTGCCCGCCGGACAAACCGCCCGGCGCTCTTCCACGGCTATGTCGAAAGCATCGGTGCGATACCCTTTGCCCTTGGCGGGACTCGGCTGGGCTGGCCCGACCACTTCACGGCCTTCGGCTTGAGCACGATCCAATACCGCAGCCGAAACATACGCCCCGTCAACATAGAGTTCGGCGGGTGCTTCCTGCCCCATGCTCGCTTGCGTCTCCATCATTGCCACCATTCCCGCTTCGTCGCTTTGGGTTGAGCCTTGCGTAACCAGTGAAGTCAAAAAATTGCGCGTCGGCTCCCCTTTCTCCAGGGCGCCATCCGATACCGTTTCGGCGACCTGCACCTTGTAGCCAACCCAATCTTTCTTCTTTTTGCCATGCCCCTTGGCGCTCCAGTGCGCTTGCGGGTCATGTGGATTTTGCACCACGGCGGTTGCATGAACTTTAACCGGCTGTGGCTTGGCCTGTTTTTCTACGATCGTAAACTGCTCCGCAAAGACCTGCCGCAGAAGCACAGCCTGGCGCCCTTCGCTCAGCTTCGCGGGGGCCGCGTCAAGCCATTCGAGCAACTCCCGAATGTCTGCTCCGGCGAGTGCCAGCTTGTCTTTGAGCACCGGTTCGGGGCTTCGGTAATCGAGTTTATTCTCCACGTAGCGCTCCCGCAGCAGCGGCCAGAAATGAGGCAACTCCTGAAGCTTTGGCTCGATCTCACCGATCGCCAGCCGAATCGTTTCCCTCACGCACTCCAGAGAACTAAGCCGGGCCACCGCCCCGACGATGTGGGTCGAATCGAGCCTCTGCTTGCCGCGCTTGGGAACAAAGCCCTCCTTCTCAAGCGCTTCGACCACTGCCCTGAATGCCAAGTCGGCCTTGTCGTTGGCCAGTAGTCGTTGCCGGAAATAGACGAGCGTCGTGGGATGGAACCCTTGGTGCTGCAGATCGAGGTTGAGCGCAAGCTTCCACCCGAGATGATACTTCACCAGTTCCATCGCTTGGCGGTCTGGCACCCTTTCAAGATATTGAAAAATGAGAACGCCCAGCAGCACCACCGGTTCGACTCCCGCTCGGTCGTTCGTGGTGCAGTAACAGGCTTTAAGCGTTTGCCTCGTCCCGGCAAGAACAGGCCATACAGTCTGGGCAAAAAGGCGGAACCGGTCGTTGTCGGCGAAGAGAGAGGGGGCAACGGAACTCATGCTGCCGAAGAGGGTTCCTTGGGTGTCGAAATTGGGCAAGCTCATCGATTCGTGGTTTGTTGCCTTACTACATCCGATTTCATCCTACCACAGCAAGCATTTCTCCCGGTGATTTCAACCCTTGCTGGGGTTTTTCAGCGGAATCGAATACACCTGAGCACCGCACGAATTTCCGGCTCCGTGGTAGAAGCGGCTTCCAGCCGCTTTCCTTTGGAACGAAGCGGCAGGGATGCCGCTTCTACTACCCGCGCCGCAAACCAAGTTTCAAGTCAGTCCCGCCCCCGGCGGCGTGCCTTGCCGGATCATTCGTCGGGGAAACTATACGCCTGAGCACCGCGCGAATTTCCGGCTCCGTAGTAGAAGCGGCTTCCAGCCGCTTTCCTTTGGAACGAAGCGGCAGGGATGCCGCTTCTACTACCCGGCAAGACTCTCGCCGCAAACCAAGTTTCAAGCTCGAGGAGCGTGGACGTCCCGCCCATCGTGTTCGGCATGGAATGTTGCTCCTCGCAAGAGTGGCCTTTCAGCGCCAACGGCGCGACCCCATACCAGCCTGGGGCATCGCCCCAGGTTTACGATTTGGAAATAGCAGGGCTGAAGGCCCGAATCATCGCATCGAGCACGGAATAGTGCGGGTCTTCAGCCCTGATTTAGCTTTCTATTTTTCCTGGGGCGATGCCCCAGCAATTGTGTTCACCGGGCAAGGGAAAAATCGGGATTTTTGAGCATGTGGTTTAAAAGCATAATGAGTTTTCGCATGACGGCAACGATGGCGACCTTGAATGGTGTTCTGGCCCTGTTCTGGCCCTCAGTTTTTTGTAAAAGGCTTCTAGAATCTGATTTTTTCGGACTGCGGTTAGAGCCGCCATGTAGATGACCGACCTGGCGGCGGCGCGGCCGCCATAGATCTGCCTGCATCTTCCCTTTTTGGCGCCCTCGCATCTTGAGCGTCTCATCAGAAGCAATCTCGGATTTAATGAGCTTTTCAAGTTCG
>JBAXSN010000155.1:0-7787 GCA_037130675.1 Verrucomicrobiota bacterium | reverse complement strand
TCCGTCCCATCCGTCCCATCCGTCCCATCCGTCCCATCCGTCCCATCCGTCCCATTTCCCCCCAAATTTTGAACGGAATTGCCGATTGCCAGTCGGATGAAATGCCGTAACCTAACCGGCTTAACATCATGCGACGCTTTGTCTGGCTCCTTATCGTCCTGTTTGCTTTCCAACTCCAAGGATTCGCGATTTCCATCGCGGAAATCCGCAAGAGCTTGGTTCGCATCACCACCACCTCGCAGGAACCGAATTATCGGATTCCCTGGACGCCCGGTAATATCTCAGGCGGCACGGGAGCGGGGTTTGTCATCGACGGCCAGCGCATCATGACCAACGCCCATGTCGTCAGCAATGCGCGGTTTTTGTCCGTGGAACGAGAGAACGATCCGAAACACTATCTGGCGAAGGTCCAGCACATCGCCCACGATTGCGATCTGGCGGTCTTGACGGTGTCGGAACCGAACTTTTTCAAGGGAACCGTGGCGCTGCCCTTTACCAACGAGATCCCGCAAATCGAGTCGTCGGTATCGGTTTACGGCTACCCTATCGGGGGCGACCGGCTTTCCGTGACGACAGGCGTGGTCTCCCGAGTCGATTTCCAGCAATACAGCCACTCGTTGGTGGACTCGCATTTGGCGATCCAGACGAACGCCGCGATCAACCCCGGCAACAGCGGCGGCCCTGTTTTGCAAAACGGCAAGGTCGTCGGCGTGGCTTTCCAGGGATATAGCGGCGACGTGGCGCAGAATGTCGGCTACATGATTCCGGTGCCGGTCGTGCAACGGTTTCTCACGGATATTTCAGACGGGCACTACGACCATTACATGGACCTCTCCATCACCACGTTTCCGCTGCTTAATCCCGCCCAGCGCAAAGCCCTCGGCGTGACGGACGAGGACCAGGGAGTGCTGGTCGGGAGCGTGGCTTCGGCAGGAGTCTGCGGAGGGATTTTGCAAAAAGGCGACGTGATCCTGGGCATCGACGGGCACCCGGTGCAGAGCGACGGATTCATGATTCTGGACGGCGAGCGGGTGGAGATGCCCGAAATCGTGGAGCG
Organism: Verrucomicrobiota bacterium; assembly: GCA_037130675.1. Taxonomy (GTDB): domain Bacteria; phylum Verrucomicrobiota; class Verrucomicrobiia; order Chthoniobacterales; family Chthoniobacteraceae; genus JBAXSN01. The sequence goes on along the minus strand of JBAXSN010000155.1, from coordinate 6,730 downwards.
AAAATTCAAGGGTGACAGCGTCAAATTCGAGGTTCTGCGGGACAAAAAGAAACTGGAGCTTACGGCAAAACTCAACGAGGTCTGGCCCTACCAACTTCAGGCTAACCAATACGATATAAAACCACGTTACGTTCTCTTCGGCGGCCTGCTTTTCGAGCCCCTCTCCCGCAATTTCCTGGAAGCGTTTCAAATCGAGGACCTGCGGGTTCGCTATAACTATAACTCATTCCTCACCAATGAACTTTATAAAGAGCGACCCGAGCTTGTCATACTGAGCACCATCTTGCCGGACCCGATCAACACTTACCTGGGCGATCTTAAAAACGGGATCGTGGACCAGATCAACGGCGCAAAAATCCGCAATCTTAAGGAGATGGCCGCGGCATTCGCAAAACCTGCCCAGTTCTACGTCATCAAACTGGTTGGCGAAGGCCGCCCGATTGTTTTCGAAAGCGCCGCGGTCGAAAGCGCCCGCGAACGAATCAAGGACCGCTACAACGTCCTTGCCGAGCAAAACCTGAGCGACAACCCTCAAGACTAAAAAACGAGAACAGAATGAAAGCTGCCATGAATATTGTTCGATCGTTTTGGACTATCCTCGCCCCCGCTCCGGCGTCTCCCGAAAAGCGGCAGGATGCCGCGTATATGTTTAGCGCTTCGATCATTGAGCCCGGCCCTGTAGCCGCCCCGCTCAGTCGGGGCGGCGATGTGGACCTAAACGTCCAGTTTTACAGCAGAGCGCTCCCCCGGCGGCGACAGAGCGCCGCAGCTACAGGGGCTCTAAATAGATACGATGCCGCTTCCACTCATCCCCTCTCCGCGTCTCCGCGTCTCCGCATCCCCGCGTCTTTCCTCCTCCTCGCCTGCCTCCTTTCCAGCTTCGCGACCGCCCCCACAGCCCGGGCCGCAAAGGCCGACGGAGCCGTCGTAAAAGTGGATCGGATGCAGCAGGCCGTCGATGCGGTCCGCGAGCAACCGCTGTCGGTGGTCCGTGTTAATACAACCAACCAGCCTTACGATTTCTTCCGCCCCTGGAGCAAGAAAGCCCCTTACCAACGCCGGGCAGTCGGCGCGGTGCTCCCGGGCAAACGAGTGCTCGTCACCGCTGAAATGGCGGCAAATGCCACTTATCTCGAACTGGAGAAGGCAGACAGCGGTGAAAAGGTGCCGGCGGTGGTCGAGGCGGTCGATTACGAGTGCAATCTCGCCCTGCTAAAAGCTTCGGCGGATGATTTTCTGGACGGATTCAAACCGCTCTCGATCAAAGAGCCGAGCTTGGGAGACGATCTGGCGATTTGGCAGCTTGAAAACAACGGCACCCTGCTGAGCACCCGCGCGTTGCTGACCACCGCCGAAGTGGACCGCTATCCGATCGGCGACACCGCGCTCCTGATCTATCGGTTGACCTCGGCGCTCCAACCGCGCGACGGCGGTTTCACATCCCCCGTGGTGAAGGGCAACGAACTGGCAGGCATGCTCTTACGGTTTGATTCGCGCACGCAGAATGCCGATGTCATCCCCGCCCCCGTCATTCAGCATTTCTTAAAAGCTGCGGCAGACAAAGCGGGCTACAACGGATTTCCCCGCCTCGGCGTGATGTATTCCCCATTGCGCGACCCGCAACTACGCCGGTATGCGGGACTGACGAATGGCAATGGGGGCGTCTATTTGACCCAGGTGCAGCGCGGAAGCGCCGGCGCGAAAGCCGGGTTGCAGCCTGGCGATGTGCTGTTTTCGGTCGGCGACAAGCCCGTGGACCGGGACGGCAATTACAACGATCCACATTATGGCAAAGTCTCGGTCATTCACCTTCTCTCCTCCTATTTTGAGGGTGATGTGGTGCCGTTCAAGATTGCGCGCGAAGGAAAGGAACAAACGCTTCAGGTCACGCTCAGCCATCCGGATCAAAGAGAATCCGTCATCGAGCCTTACACTATCGACAAAGCGCCGCGTTATTACGTCCTGGGCGGGGTCGTCCTACAGGAACTCTCGCGCCAATACCTGAAAGAGTGGGGCCCCGACTGGCCGAGAAAAGCGCCGGAGAAATTTGTCTATTTAGACCGGTATCAGTCCGAGCTTTTCGAAGACGACCCGCGTCAGCGCGTGGTGATTCTCAGCAATATCCTGCCCTCGCCTTGCACGGTCGGTTACGAAGAACTCCACGGCCTGGTGGTCACCAAGATCAACGGCGTGGCCATCAAGAGCCTGGCCGATCTGGAGGATGCTCTCGCCCACCCCGTGGATGGATTCCATCGGATTGAGCTCCAGGAACACCCAGGCGAGATCGTGCTCGATGCACGCCAGGTTTCGCAGTCCGAAGCGCTCCTGCTGAAGAATTACGGGCTTCCAGCCATCAAGCGCCTGTAAAAGAGAGCGAGTTGCGAAATCGGAAAATCACGCTTAAGTGCGGGCTGGAATGTTCTTCAACCCCCAACAGCGCCTAGGCCGTGAACGCCACACCATCCGGATCATGATCCGGATCTTTTGCAAAGGCCAGCACCGGCCGGCGGACGGATTGCTGTGCGCGGAATGCCAGGGGCTGTCGGTGTATGCGATGCAACGCATCGACCGCTGCCAATTTCAAGACGACAAGCCGACGTGTGCCAAGTGTCCGGTCCACTGTTACAAGCCGGCGATGCGCGAACAGGTGCGGAAGGTCATGCGCTACGCCGGGCCCCGGATGATGGTTTACCATCCCCTTCTCGCGCTTTTCCATTACGTGGACGAGTTTGCAAAAGCGCGCAGAACGCGGCTTGGCGCCCGGCGTTTTATTTAAGAAGATCTTCCCGGAATGCGTCCGGCGAAAAGCGATCATTGGAGGGATGGGGCTGGCGAGTTTGCAGTTCATCCGAATCGGGCGACTGCAAGGTTGGACGGTGCCGATCATAGTCGATTCCCACGGCGCGTGCCGCGCTACCGAATCCGATGACGAGCCCTGCGGCAGCCAAAGTGGCTCCGCACAGAATGAGGATTGCTTTCAATTTCATAGGGGCAGTCTGGCACCCCAAGATGAACGAAATATGAAGCCGAAGCGAAATCGCTGTGAAATCCCGGCTAAATCTCGATCGATTCACCGATGGCCAGCACCCGGGCTTCGCGTCCCCCGGCCTTAACTTTCGAAACAAACCGCTGCGGGTCCACCTTGATGAGGTCGAAGGTGTTAAAGTGCATCGGAATCGAGAGCGGCGCATTGACGAACTCGGCGGCCCGCGCGGCATCCTCCGGCCCCATGGTGAAGTTGTCGCCGATGGGCAGCAGCGCCACATCGATCCGATCCAGCTCACCGATGAGCTTCATATCCAGGAACAGCCCGGTGTCGCCGGCGTGGTAGATCGTCTTGCCGTCGGCGGAAATCACAATTCCCGCCGGGTTGCCCATGTAGGTGAATCCGGATTCCGTTCCGATGCTGGAACTGTGATGAGCAATGGTGAGTTTCACCCGGCCAAAAGGGAACTTCCAAGCCCCGCCAAGCTGCATGGGGTGTGCGTTGGCCCCTTGTTGGGAGCAATAGGTGGCCGTTTCGTAATTGCCGATGATGGTGGCCCCAGTGCGTTTCGCAATGGCGACCGCATCGCCCAGGTGGTCCTCATGGCCGTGGGAGAGCAGGACAAAGTCACACTCCACCTCCTCGGCTTTGGTCTTCGCAAGCGGATTGCCGCTCAGGAACGGGTCGATGATCAGGCGATGGGTGGAGGTTTCAATAAAAAAACACGAATGGCTCAGGTACGTCAGTTTCATGGCAGGTTTCCTCTCATTTACTCAATCCCGGCCTCGCACTGCAAACCGGATGTAACCGACGCAAGGAATCCGCGGCTCACAGGGTTGGCGTAAACTTCGACAAATCGCCAATTCCAAACTGCTTTTCGATGGCGGCAACCTGCTCCACCATTTTCTCGAAGCCGTGCTCGCCAAAGAGCGCCTCCTCTTTTTTGTCCCCCTGCTCCCCGATTTCATCGAATTCCTGTGGCGAGACGATCTCCCGGAACGCGGGGAAAAGCACGGTGTCCTCGCGGGCTTCGTGGGGATTATACATCGTGACGAACTGCCGCAGCGACTCCGCCAACTGACTGCGGTTGTCGGCATTTTTGAGCGCTTCCGCATTGGCCAGCTTCAACGTGATACCGGTCACCCTGCGCCCGGCCTCGTGTTGGGCACGCAAAACCGTAACCAGATCTGCCAATTTGTGCGCCTTTTCGAACCGCGGAAACACGTAGGTTTCTTCCAGCTTCTCATGGTAATCCTCGACAAAGCTGCGGATGATCTTTGCCGCCGAGGCAAGCGCCTCCACGGGGAGTTCCTCGTTGGCATCCAATCGCCGGCCCGCTTCGCCGTAGATGAGGAGAATGCGTTTTAACACGCCGTGCTCTCGCATGAGGTCTTCGGTGATCGGAAGTTCCTGCTCTTTTTGTTTCTTTACCGGTTCTCGGGCCAAGAGGCCAGGCGTTGCAGTGGATAGAATCAATCCGGCAGCAAGCGCCGCCTTCCAAAAGCCGAGAATCCGCGCTGGTGTGGTCATAATCCGTTATTTCCCCCTGCTTCTTCGAGGGGGAGCCTGGTGGCGGTTGTAAATCACTTGCCGGACTTTCAGGTCCACATCCGCGCCCTCACTGAGCGGGGCGGATGCCCCCACCTCCCGCTCTACGACAGGTTGAGAAACGAGGCATGGGCGGTTTCGATGATTTCGATGACTGAAAATAATTGGGCACTTCCCGCCATGAAAGGGAACGAAGGGGTGCCGCTCCGCTTGCGAGTTCGAATTCCTCAAGGAAGGTCTTTTTGCATTCCTCGCAGATGCCATGCGAAACGCCCTCTTGTGGTCTGCCCTGAATTTCTCGGTCACACCAAACGCAGACAAATCAGCCCGATTTCCCGGCAACGCGAGGAATTTGGGAGCCTCTTTTCACAGTTGCGTTGATCGCGCACACGGGTACTGATGAAAGAGTGACTATGCCAAACTCAGAAACCAACGAGTGTTCCGCCTGTGCGTCGCTGGCGGAAGTCTCCCAGTATCTGGAGGAGTTGCTCAACCAACGCGCGATCACCGATTGGCCCAATGCGCTTAACGGGTTGCAGGTGGAGAACCAGGGAACCATCCGGCGGATCGGCGCGGCGGTGGATGGGTGCGAGGCGACGTTGCGGATGGCAGCGGAGCGCGGGATCGATTTTCTTCTCGTCCACCACGGCCTTTTCTGGAGCGGCTTGCAACGCATGGAGGGCGCGGCGTATCGCAAGCTCAAGCTGGCGATCGACGCCAACCTCGCCGTGTTCAGTTCGCATTTACCTTTGGACATTCACCCGCACTTGGGCAACAACGCCGTGCTCGCGAGGCGCCTCGGGTTACCCGAACCCCAGCCGTTCTTTTTCGAAAAAGGGCAGTTTATTGGATTGAAGGGAGAACTGCGCCTGAGCCGGGACGAGCTTCGGGATCGGTTGCAGAGCGCGGTGGGCGGACCGGTGAAGCTGATCGAGGGAGGGGACTTGCAGGCGGGCGTGGTCGGAATCGTGACCGGCGGGGCAGGCGGCGAGCTTTTCAAGGCCGCCGCCGAAGGGGTGAACACATTCATCACGGGAGAGGGCCCGCATTGGAGTTACACTGCCGCCGAAGAACTGGGCATCAACGTGCTTCTCGCGGGGCATTACGCCACGGAAACCTTCGGGGTGAAAGCTCTGGCGGAACATCTCTCCCAGCGCTTTCAACTCCCCTGGGAGTTTTTGGATCATCCCACCGGGCTGTGAGATCGTCGGGCATAGTTCAACGGGGGTTTTTCCAGCGCGACCCCCTCACCTGTTCGCGGGAATTGATCGGATGCGAACTCTTTTGGGGCGAGTGCTCCGGGGTCATCGTGGAAACGGAAGCCTATTCCGCGTCGGGCGATGAAGCCTGCCACGCCTTTTATCGGCCCAGCACGCGGGCGTTCATGGCCCGCAGCGTTCCGGGAACGGCCTACGTTTACCTCAATTACGGGATGTATTGGCTCCTCAATGTCCTGGTCAAGGGCGGGAGCGACGACGGATTTGTGCTCATTCGCGCGGTGGAACCCAAGCGCGGCACCGAACTGATGGCCCAGCGCCGCGGCCAGCAATCCCTCCACTCCCTCTGCTCCGGACCGGGTAAGCTGACCCAGGCGTTCGGAATCAGTGGGGTGGACCACGGCCTCGATCTCTGCGCGGGCAATGTCGGGTTCCGTCATCGCTTCGAGCGGGCGGAAGTCGAAGCCGACTGCCGCATCGGCATCTCGAAAGCGGCGCATCTTCCGTGGCGATTTCTCTTGAAAGGAAGTCCGTTCGTCAGCGTGCGCCCGCGCAAGCGCTGAGAAATTTGACAACGCCGGAACATAGTTTATCGGTGCTTACCCGCAGATGCGGGCAGTATTTCCCCCTATGCGCCGCTACCTCGTTTTCACTTACTACGCCGATAGGCCTCTCGGTGGCTTTCACGATTTTCTCGATTCTTTTTCCAGCGTTTCCGACGCGCTCGACAATCTGCTGGAAGAGCCGAATCGCTATTTTCAGATCATGGACCGCAACACCATGCGGATCATCAAACAGGGCCTGACCGAGTTCAAGCGGTACGATCCCGCAGAGTTTTGGCGGGATGATCACTGCTTGTAATCGCAGCTTCGGTTAAGAGCACGATTTTTTTGTTTTTAGACAGATACCGATGCCCCGCAACGCGGGCTCCACGCGGCATGAAAATAGTCGGTGTTGCGACCGAAGCGGTGGTGGAATT
>JBAXSN010000154.1:0-7807 GCA_037130675.1 Verrucomicrobiota bacterium | reverse complement strand
CATGACCACGCAAACTGCGGCCCGCGAATCCCATTCGGGTTCCGCTCCGTCCAGCCGCCCCTCGACGGTTCGCTCCAGCAGATCCACCAGGTCGCTCTTGAGCCGGGTAACCAAGGCCTGCGTCTCCGGATCGCCAAAGCGGCAGTTGAACTCCAAAACTTTCGGCCCCTCGGCGGTGACCATCACGCCCGGAAAGAGCATTCCGCGGAACTCCAGGCCGTCCTTTGCCAGCCCGGCCATGAACGGCTCCATGATTTCCTTATGAATGCGCGCCTCGACCTCCGGGGTGACGAGCTTGGCGGGCGGCGAAAAGGTTCCCATGCCGCCGGTGTTCGGACCGCGGTCGCCGTCGAAAATTTGTTTGTGATCCTGAGCCGTGGGGAAGAGCAGGTAGTTACTGCCGTCCACCAAGGCGTGCACCGAGCACTCCTGGCCGGTGAGAAACTCCTCGATGACCACGCTGTCCCCGGCTGCCCCGAACTGGCGCCGCTCCATGATCGCATGGATCGCTTCGGCGGCTTCCCACGGGTTCTGCGCGATCACGACTCCCTTGCCGAGCGCCAGCCCGTCGGCCTTGATGACCGCCGGATACTGCATCTGCTGGCAGAAGCGATGCGCCTCCGATGCGTCCGAAAAATGGCCGCTCGCGGCAGTAGGAATACCGTGGCGCTTCATGAATGCCTTCGCGAACACTTTCGACGATTCCAGGCGCGCGGCGGATTGCGTCGGCCCGAAAATCCGGAGTCCCGCCTGCTGGAACCGGTCAACGATTCCCGCAGCCAGAGCGTCATCGGGCCCGACCACTACAAGGTCGATCCCTGCGGCATTCGCAAATTTCACCAGCGAACTCTGGTCGCCGATGGGGATCGGGACATTCGTGGCGATGCGGCCGATCCCGGCGTTGCCCGGAGCGCAAAAGATTTCCGTAACGCGTGGCGATTGCCGCAATTTCCACACAAGGGCGTGCTCACGGCCGCCCCCGCCGATGACGAGGATTTTCATGTCCCCAAAGAAAAGCAGGAACCCTGCGAAATAACAAGGGAGACCAATGAACGCAGATCCGGCAGAAGATTTTTCGCCGGATCACTCCTGCCGCAGCGCCTTTACAGGATCGAGCCTTGCCGCCGCGTAGGCGGGAATCAGCGCCGCCAGCGAGCAAATCACGAAGGCGCTGATGCAAATCACCGCCACATCGTGCGGCACCACCTCGGCGGGAATCCGGGAGAACTGATAGATGTCGGCAGGGAAAACCTGGATGCCGAGCTGCTGGGCCAGCCAGTCTTTGAATTCGTTGCGGTAGCGGATCAGGGTCATTCCGAGCGCCAGCCCGGTGAGGTTTCCGAAGAAGCCGACGATCATTCCCTGCCCCAGGAACACCCAGACGATCTGGCCCGTGCTCGCTCCGAGCGCTTTCATGATCCCGATCTCGCGCGTCTTCTGGACGGTGACGGTGATCAGCGTGTTCATGATCCCAAACGCCGCGACGATCACGATGAACAGGAGCAGAAAGAACATCACGTTGCGCTCCATGCCGATCGCATCGAAGAGGCTCTTGTTCATGTCCTCCCACGTCTGGGCATAAACTCCCGGGGGCGTGACTTTCTCAATGGCGAGTTTGACCGCCCCCGCCCGATTGGGATCGGACGTCCGGACGGAAATGCCGTGGAGGGCGTCGTCCAATCCATAGAGTTCCTGGCCGATGTGCAGCGGAACCAGCAGGAACTCCGAGTCATAAACGAACCGGCCGCTCTCGAAAATCCCGGTCACCGTCAGTTCCATCGGGAGGACGAGATCTTTGACTTCTTCGAGCGCCTTCGGATCTTTCTCCGCCTTTTTGATCGCCTCCAGCACCGGCCCGAGATTGCCCGGCGAATAAACGGTCACTTTATCGCCCACCCGGATTCCCAACCCGCGGGCCAGGTCGATTCCGATCACGGTGGACTCTCCCGAAAGGTCGAATTTGCCTTCCTTGATGAATTTTTTGCCGAGTTCCGGAACGACTTTTTCCTCCTGGGCGATGTCGATGCCGCGAATTTTCGGAGCAATGCGCTGATTGTGGAACTCAACGATCACCGGGCCCTGCACAAACGGCGCGGCGGCCACCACCTCCGGCGTGGCCCGGATCTGCTTCATCATCGGCTGCCAATCGCGCATCACGTCGTTGCTCATGACGAGCAAATGGGGATCGAATCCGAGGACTTTCTTCCGAAGCTCCTGGTCGAACCCGGTCATGACCGAGATGACGAGGATGAGCACGGTGATTCCAAGGGTCACGCCCAGGATCGACACGAGGGTGATGACGCTGACAAAGGTCCGCTTGGGTTTTAGGTAGCGGAGGGCGAGAAAGAGACTGAACGGCGATTTCACTGTGCCCCAAGAGTTGCAGGTTCGCGCCCGCTACGCAACTTGGGAACTCACTCCTGAACGTGACACAGGCTTCCAGCCTGTTCTGCGTGCATCATCACGAACCCCGGAGGCACCCCCGGAAAAAGTAGAAGGCGCAAGGTTCGAAAACCTTGCGCCTTCCTTCATAGGGGAAACAGGAGTGATCATTATCAAAACCGGGCCCGGATGCAAATGTTTTTTTCTGGGGGCTTCAAATTTTTTGTCCTAACGTGCAAAGTGTACAAACACACCAAAGCCCCTATTCCCGCGCCTTCGAGTCGATCCAGATCGTCACCGGGCCGTCGTTGATCAAGGCCACGGCCATGTCGGCGCCAAACTCACCGGTGGGCACCGGCTTGCCCAGTTCCGCTTCGAGCGTCCGCACGAACTCTTCGTAGAGCGGAATGGCCGACTCGGGCCGCGCCGCGCGGATGTAAGACGGGCGATTCCCCTTTCGAGTGCTCGCGTGCAGGGTGAACTGGCTGACCACGAGCACCTCTCCGCCGATTTCCTGCACCGAGCGATTCATCACGCCACATTCATCGGCGAATAGCCGGAGCCGCGCGATCTTCCCCGCCAGCCAGGCGACATCTTCCGCAGCATCGGCTTCCTCGATCCCGATAAGCACGAGCAACCCCTGGCCGATCACTCCGCGCACTTCGGACTCGATGGTGACGGATGCTTGCTTGACGCGCTGGATAAGAGCTCTCATGGGTGGTTTCGTTCTACTTTTGGTCGGTGAGGATTTTGCCTGCACCGCCGCGGTTGGACCATTGCACGAATCCAAAGCAAGAGATGGCTGGATTCACGATTTATCTTTTGTTGGCGGCGGCGGCTCTCTATTTGGGTTTGGCGTTGGGAGTGGACCTGATTTCCCGGTTCGCTCCCGTTCATCGCAAGCCGGTTTTGAACGCGGCCCTGCTCTGCACGGTGGTCATTCTTTTCCTATGGGCAGCCGCCCTGGGGAGCGTTTGGTTTTGAGCTTTTGCGCGCCGGAGTGACCATGAACACGCGGTCGCGGGAGCGGACGACTTCGCCGACCCGGATCGCCACGCGGTCGCCCCGGCTGGCCTTTTCTCTCGGCTGATGTTCCACTTGCATCGAATCGACCTTGGCGCGCACCACGCCGGTTGTCGGGCCTTGGATCATCAGTTCGTCGCCCACTGAAAATCCCGCCCGAACCTCGATTTCCGCAGCCCCGGCCTTGCGGTAATACTTTACGACCACGCCCACATGCGACTTGCTCTGAGTCGCCCGGCTGCCGCCCGCGGCCGACCATTGCTCGACCGGTTTCCCCATGAAAAAGCCGGGCGAGAGGCCGCGGTGATAAACGCCGTCCAGGTCTTTGAGGAGCGACGCTTTGAGCGACTGGAACTCCGTTTTGAAGTTGCGCAGCCGGTGGTTTTCAAAATAGAAATCGAGCGCCCGCCGATAGGCCGTGGTTACGACGGAAACATATTCGGGAGTCCGTGCCCGGCCCTCGATTTTCAGGCTGGCGACTCCGGCATCGAGCAGTTGTTCGATGAACGGGAGGGTGCAAAGGTCTTCCGGGCTGAGGAGATAATTGTCACCGAGCCGGAACGAGGCCTGGCCTTCGTCGTCCAGCAGTTTGTATTCGCGTCGGCAAGGCTGCGTGCATGCTCCGCGATTGGCCGACTTTCCAACCCGGTTTTCCGAAAGAAAGCAGCGGCCACTGACCGAGACGCACATCGCGCCGTGGGCGAAAACTTCGAGTTGAATGTTCGCCGCTTCCGCGCCGAGTTCGGCTGCAAGCCGCCTCCGGATGGCGCGGATTTGCGTCAGCGAACATTCGCGTGCGAGGACGAACCGCCGGATTCCAAAGGTCCTGTAAAAGAAAGCGAGCCCCTCGGAGTTGGAGAGCGACATCTGGGTGGAAAGAAACACCGGCAGCTTCAGCGCGGTGGCCTTCTGAACCACCGCCAGATCCGAGCAAATCACCGCGTCGATCCCGGCCTTCGCGGCCGATTTCAAAATGCGATCCACGCGAGTGAGTTCGTTCTCGTAGATGATGGTATTAAGCGCCAGATAGGCGCGGGCTCCGCTCGCATGGCATTGCCGGGCGATTTTGGGCATCTCGGAGGGAACGAAGTTGCGGTAGTTCGACCGCATGTTCAGCCCGTGGAGGCCAAAGTAGATCCCATCCGCTCCGGACTTCAGGGCGGCAGTGAGGCAGGTCCAGTTTCCGACCGGCGCCATCAATTCGGGTTTTTGTTTCATCGCATTTGGGGGAAGAGCGACGTGATGCCCGCCTCGGTTGCCGCGCAGATCCCGCGTTCGGTGATAAGCCCGGTCACGAGGCGGCTCGGCGTGATATCGAATCCATAATTGGCCGCAGGACTCTCTTTGGGCGCAACCAGCACCTCAACGTGTTGCCCGTCTGAAAGCCCGTCGGCATACTTCACCTCCTCGGAGCCGCGCTCCTCAATGGGTATTTCCAAGAGGCCGTCGCGCATCGTCCAATCGAAGGACGACGACGGGAGCGCCACGTAAAACGGCACACCGTTGTCTTTGGCCGCCAACGCTTTCAGATAAGTGCCGATCTTGTTGGCAACGTCTCCCGTGCGAGTGGTCCGGTCGGTTCCGACGATCACCAAATCGACCAGCCCGTGCTGCATCAGGTGCCCGCCGGTGTTATCGGCGATCAATGTATGCGGGACGCCGTGCATCCCAAGTTCCCAAGCTGTCAACTTGGCTCCCTGGCTCCGAGGCCGCGTCTCATCCACCCACACATGCACCGCGATGCCCTGATCGTGGGCCGCATAGATTGGCCCGGTGGCCGACCCGTAATCCACAAACGCGAGCCAGCCGGCGTTGCAGTGCGTAAGAACGTTAACCGGCGCACCATTCTTTTTCTGGCTCAGCTGACGGATCAACTCCACGCCATGCGCGCCGATGCTGCGGCAGAACGCGGCATCCTCTTCGGCAATCTCGGTCGCTGTCCGGAGGGCGATAGCAACTTTTTCGGCGGAAGTTTTTCCTGCGGAAATTGCGGTTATCTGGCGGTCAACTGCCCAGGCGAGGTTGACCGCAGTCGGGCGGGTCGCTTTCAATGCCCGCCCACACTCTTCCAAGTGTTCCTCGAACGAGCTCTGTTCACAGGCTTCGAGCGCGGCCAGGTACATCCCGTACCCCGCCGTCGCTCCGATCAAGCCCGCGCCCCTGACGTGCATCTCTTTGATGGCGATTGCTACGTGGCTGACCGTCGCCAAGTCTTCAATCACGAGGCGATGCGGCAGAGCTCGCTGATCGATGATCTGCACCGTCCGCGGGTCCGTTTCGCTGACCCAGATGGTTCGGTAATGCTTTCCGTTGACGTTCATCGGTTGCGCTGCGCCTGGAGACTGACCCATTTGCCTTTTCGGACGGTGCGTTGAAAGGCAAAGCCGCAGGCTTCAAATGCAGCGACGACTTCCTGTTCCTGCGAACGCAGAATCCCCGAGAGAACGAGCATTCCGCCGGGTCGGGTTGCGGCGGTGATCGTTTTCGAGGCGGCGATCAGCACCTGGCTGAAGAGGTTCGCACAAACGACATCCCACTGGCGCGGCGGCGTCCATTTCAAGACGTCGGTCTTGCGCACGGGAAGCGGGCCGGCGTTGTTCATCGCCACGTTTTCTTTGGCGGTGCGAACGGCGTGCGGATCGAAATCGCACGCTTCCGCCCGGTGCGCTCCCAACGCTTTGGCGGCAATGGCGAGAATCCCGCTCCCGGTTCCCAGGTCGAGGACCTCCCAGCGCTCGGACGCTTTCGCGTGGCGATCGGCGATCTCGCACAGCAGGCGCAGACACGAAGCGGTGGTGGCGTGTTCGCCCGTGCCAAAGGCCATGGCTGCGGGAATGATCAGGATCGGCCGTGAGCCGTTCAGTTGTTTTGCGGCCTCCGCATTGTCCACCACCCACAGGCGGTTGCGGATGGCGAGCGGCTTGCGCGGGGCCGGGGTCGTAAACGACTTGTCTTTGATCTCGCGGATTTGTCCGCCGAATTGTTTGACCATCGCATCGGCCTCGCGCTGGGTCAGATTATACGCTTCGAGCCGAAGCGATTTGCGACCGGGGAGCCCCACGACCGCCAGGCGGGTCGGTCCGAGAAACGCGAGCCGTTCGACCCAGGCGTCCTCCCATTTTGCGGAAGCGAGTTTTCTCCAAATGATCATGGTTGCTGGATGTTTGAAAGGATGGTCTTGAGTTGAGCGGCAACGGCCGGAAATCGAGACTGCCAATCGGCGGCGGCTTTTTCAAGCGCGCGCAGCCGGGCGTCGGAATCGGGCGGAGTGCTGACAGTCAGGAGATTGTCTGAAACGAAACTCCCGGGGCAAGCCAGTCCTTCGACGACTTTCGACTTTTCGGTCGCTGTGACGTCGCCCCGGGCCAGGTAACTCTCAACCGCCGCCTTTTGAGCGGGATCGGTGAGATCGGCTTTGGTGAAATAGTCGGCCCGCAGCATGGGCTTGTCCGCCAGCGTCGAAGGATTCGCATTCAAATACGCCATCACGCCCAAGGGAGCCTGTTCGGCCATTCGATCCAGCGCGACGGCGGCCGCCCGGCTCTCTGGATTGCCTTGCTGGGGCAGGACGGAGGCGAGCCACGGGATGGCGCTCGTATCGTGGGTGAATACAGGGATATCGAACGCTTCGAGCAGGCCCGTTGAGGGATTTTTGGCCCAGTCGGGATTGCTCACCAGTTCCTTAAACTTTTCATTTAGAAAATTCGCGGAGTTCTTGTCGGCCCAAGCCACATTCCGCATGGCGACAGCCCATTCATCAGGGGTAGTGGGCGTGTCGAGGACCTGGCGGGCAACGCTCAAGGACGCCTGCGGATCTCCTCCCGCCTTCGCCAGCGCGGCCAATTCATCGAGCAGGAACACGCGCAACGTCGGGGCCGAGTCGAGGGCCCCGCCGGAACCAACGACAAACGCCAAACCGGTCGCCGCATCCTGGCCGGATTCGAGAAACTTGCGAACTGCGGCAATGGCTTCTCGGGACGAAAGGGATTCAAGCTCCTGCTGGAGCTTTGCCAGGGTGGCGGCATTCTCTTCCGGCGTGCCTTTGCGCAGTGCCGCGATGGCGGACTCAATGGCGGCCAGCGCCGGGGATTCGCTGCGGAATCCGTTCTCCGGGCTGGGAGAGCTGAGGGATGCTGGTACGGAACCGGGAAATGAAGAGGTTGGCGTGGGGGGCTGCGATTTCTTGTCTGCCGGTTGATTGGAAGAGGTCTGCGAAAGGCTTGCTCCCGGTCGATGGAAGACCAGGAAAAATCCAAGAATCAGCAGCCCAGCGATGGCCGCCAGAATGAAAGGGCGGGAAACTTGCACGCTCGAACATAACCTCTGGTGCCGTTGAAACAAGCGCCGCTGTAGCCGCCCCGCTCAGTCGGGGCGGCGATGTGGACCTGAGCCTCTTGCCTCT
>JBAXSN010000153.1:0-7867 GCA_037130675.1 Verrucomicrobiota bacterium | reverse complement strand
GAATGATCCGGCAAGGCACGCTACCGGGGGCGGGACTAGCTTGAAACTTGGTTTGGAGTGACTGGAAACCTTGGGTATCGGGGCGCTTCGTAAGGCGCTAGAGGGCTAGCGCACTTGTATGTTCAATTTGTTCGTCTCCATCCTCCATGTCTGCGATGAAGGCGATGCCACCACCAGGGAATGCAACCCCGGTGGTGGTGATTCCCGCGGCCACCAGCGCACTGAGCATCCGTCCTCACGGGCGGGATGCGTCTTGGAGCACGTGGCGCGGGGGTCCATTGATCCGAACTCGAACCGTTGATTGAGCGGGGCGGAATGCAACCGCCCGGGCTCGCATTTGCAAGTATGAGTCAGAACAACCTTATTATTTACGCGGGGCTTGACGTTGCCAAGGAATCCTTGGCGGTCGATTTTCAAGGTCGCAGTTACACCTTTGCCAATGATGCCAAAGGCCATGCCCGTCTGGTGCGCATCCTCAGCGCTGCGCAAAATGTCCAGGTAATCATGGAGGCCACGGGCGGGTACGAGCAACCAGTTGTTCGCGCCCTTCACGCTGCCGGCATCGCGTTGAGCGTGCTTGAACCCTCTCGCGTACGGGCTTTTGCTCGGGCAAAGGGTTTGCGAGCCAAGACCGATCCCATAGATGCGGCGGTGCTGCGCGCCTTTGGTGAGGCCCTTGCCCCGCGCCTTACCACTGCTCCTAGCGCCGAGCAGCAACAGGTCGGTGAGCTCGTTATGAGGCGACGCCAACTTACTGAGTCGGCCACCTGCGAATCCAACCGTGCGGCTCATTACACAGATCCGATGGCACGCCGCCAGGCGGCCGCACTCATGCGCTTGCTTCGCCTTCAAATCGCTCAGTGTGAGAAGGCCATCGCCACTCTCATTGCCAACGACCCGATAATGGCCCCGCGTGCCGCGCGCCTTCAAGAGGTTCCCGGGGTCGGGGCCATCACTGCCGCGACTCTCATCGCCGAGATGCCCGAACTGGGCAGCCTGCGCGATGAAGGCGTCGCAGCCCTTGCCGGCGTAGCTCCCTATAACCGCGACAGCGGCCCCTTTGCAGGCTCCCGCCGGATCGGGGGTGGCCGGGCCTCCGTGCGCTGTGCTCTCTACATGGCCGTACTGAGCGCCTCGCGCCATGATCCGATTCTCAAGACATTCCACCAGCGCCTCATTGCCAATGGCAAAAAGCCGCTGGTCGCACTCACTGCCGTAATGCGCAAGCTTGTTGTTTTGCTCAACCGTATGCTCAAAAATCCCACCCTCAAACTCCAACACACCCGGCCAACCGGTTCGTCTACAATTGTTCCCCCCAAACGCCGGGGTCTGGGGCTGGCGAAGCCCCAGCTTTCCCAAAACTAATTTCAAAAAAACGCTAGACTTCAACACCGTTGCTCCAAGGCGCTTCGCGCATCGTCGTCGAGAGCGCGCCAGCGCCTTGGATGGCGCGCAGAAGCGCCAGAGGTCTAGTGCCACGTTTACGTTTCCTCGACGAATGATCCGGCAAGGGACGCAACCGGGGGCGGGACTGACTCGAAAATTAAGCGACTCTCGCTGCTCAAAAAACGAGTAGGAAGCTGGAGCTTCCAGACACTTGCGTTCCCAGGCTGGAGCTTGGGAACGAGCGCGTTGAGGGGATGGTGCCTTAGTTCCCATGCTTCCCATGCTTCCCATGCTTCCCATGCTTCCCATGCTTCCCATCTGTCCCATCTGTCCCATCTGTCCCATCTGTCCCATCTGTCCCATCTGTCCCATTCCCGCCTGCCAAATAGTCCTGTCCCAGCGGCGACAGAGCGCCGCAACTACAGGCTCAAGAAATTCCGTAGCAGCCGCTTCCCTTCCTTCGTCAAGATCGACTCCGGGTGAAACTGCACGCCGTGGATCGGGAACTCCCGGTGCCGCAGGCCCATGATCTCGCCCTCCGCCGTCTCGGCGGTGATCTCCAAAACCGCCGGGAACGTCTCGCGCTTTACAAGCAACGAGTGATATCGGGTCGCCTCAAACGGACTCGGCAATCCGGCGAAAACTCCCTGGCCGTTATGGAGGATTGGCGAGGTTTTGCCGTGCATTAAGCGTCCGGCGCGGACCACGTCTCCACCGTACACATAGCCGATCGACTGATGCCCCAGGCATACTCCCAGCAGCGGAATGCGGGGCCCAAACTGCCGGACGACCTCGCAACTGATCCCGGCCTCTTTCGGCGTGCAAGGCCCGGGCGAAATCACAATGCGTTCGGGATTCAGCGCCGCGATTTCCTCGACGGTGATCTCGTCGTTGCGGCGGACCAGTTGGTCGGCGCCCAACTCGCCAAAATATTGGACGAGATTGTAGGTGAATGAATCGTAGTTATCGATGACGAGAAGCATAGGTTCGGAGAATTAGTGGCAACACGGATTGGCGATGCCCTTGGCGTGATCGATCGCCCGCATCATGCCCATGGCTTTGTTGACGGTTTCCTGGTACTCGCCCTCGGGAGTCGAGTCGGCCACGATTCCCGCGCCGGCTTGCACGTAGGCTTTGCCTTCCTTGAGCAAAACGGACCGCAGCGTGATGCACGAGTCGTGGTTGCCGTCGAATCCGAAGTATCCGACCGCGCCCGCGTAAGTGGCGCGCCGGCTTTTCTCGGACTGATTGATGATCTGCATGGCCCGGACCTTTGGCGAACCGGAGACCGTGCCCGCCGGGAACGTCGCGCGCATGACATCATACGCATTGCACCCCTCGCGGAGTTTGCCGACGACGTTCGACACGATGTGCATGACATGGCTGTACCGCTCGATCGTCATGAAATCGGTGACGCGCACCGTTCCGAAATCGGCGATCCGGCCCACGTCGTTGCGGGCCAGGTCCACCAGCATCAGATGCTCGGCGCGCTCCTTCGGGTCGGCCAGCAGGTCGGCGGCGTTCGCCTCGTCTTCTTCCGGCGTCGCGCCGCGTTTGCGGGTTCCGGCAATGGGGCGAATGGTGACATTTCCCTCAATCGCGCGGACATGGACTTCCGGTGAACTTCCGACCAGCGCGAAGTCGTTGCCGAACTTCAGGCAGAAGAGATACGGGGACGGATTGATGAACCGCAACGCCCGGTAGAGTTGCAGCGCGTCGCCTTCGTAATCGGTTTCGAAACGTTGCGAGAGCACCACCTGGAACACATCTCCGGCGTGGATATATTCATGCGCTTGGTTGACCATGGCATGGAATTCCTCGCGGGTCGTGTTGCTGCGGGGCGGCTCGGATTCCCTGGAGTTGTGGATATTGACGGGCGGAAGAAAAGCCGGGCGTGTCAGGCGTTCCATCAGCGCCTCGATCTTCTCGCACGCGATGTCGTAGGCCGTATCGGCGTCGCCTTCCACGAACGCATTGACCAGCACGCGGATGCGGCGCAGTCGATGATCGAAAATCAGGATCGTGTCGGTGACCATGAACACCATATCCGGCACGTTGCCCTGATGGCTCTCTTCCTTCGGCAACTCGCCGATGGTCGGTTCGAAAAAGCGGACCACGTCATAAGACATGTAGCCGACGGCTCCGCCGACAAAGCGGGGGAGCCCCGGCAAGGCCACCGGCTTGAAGCGGGTCATCAGCTTTTGGAGTTCGTAGAGCGGGTCCGACTCCGCTTGGAACTCGCGGGTCTCTTCATACTCCGTCACTTTAATGGTCTGCCCGCTGGCTTGGAACAGGATGCGCGGCTCGCTCCCGACAAACGAGTAGCGTCCGCCTTCATCGCTGTTTTCGGCCGACTCGAGCATGAACGAGTATCCGCCGCGGTCCAGTTTCTGGAACGCGGAAATCGGCGTTTCGGCATCCGCGATCAGCTCCGTGCTGACCGGGATGAGATTGCCTTTTTTGGCCAGTTCGCGAAATTGCTCGCGGCTGGGCGAAATTAAATGGGTGATCACTTGGAATAAGTTTTGTGCGGATCAAAAATTTGGGGCTCCTCGATCGGCTCGGGCGATCCGTCCCGAGAGAGAGCCTGGTAAAAGCAAGAAGCATAGCCGGTGTGGCACGCGCCCCCCTCTTGATCGACTTCAAAAAGAAGCGTGTCGGCGTCACAATCGACATACCATCGCAGCACCTTTTGGGTGTGGCCGCTGGATTCGCCTTTGAACCAGAGTTTTTGGCGCGAGCGGCTCCAGTAGTGCATGAACCCCGTTTCGATGGTCTTTTGGATGGAGACCTTGTTCATCCACGCCATCATCAGGACGCGGCCGGCCTCCGGCTTTCCGTTTTGGGTCTGCTGCACGATCGCTGGGATGAGTCCGTCGCTGTTGAATTTGAAATCGAGGTTCATTTTAGGATGCTGGTTTAAGAAACAAAAAACCCGACGATTCGGAAATTTGAATCATCGGGCGAGGATTTCGACGCAAAGGTGTCGATTGCGACCGAGGCCGCAAGCCCGTCTTAAAGACGCCACCAATGCAGAATGAGGTTCACTGGGAATACGGCTATACCGGGGAACTTGGGTTGGCAAGCAGGATTTTTGGGCAGTAGGCAAAGCGGGGTGCAGGATGATGGGAAGAATGGGAGTTATGGGAAGAATGGGACTAATCCCATAACTCCCATGCTTCCCATATTTCCCATAGTTCCCAGTCAGGTAGGGCAGCCCAAACAATAAGCGCAGCTCCGCCCTCCTACCCGAAGTTCGTTCGTGAACACTTCCCCAACCGTTGGCGAGTACCTGATTGACCGCTTGCAGGCCTCTGGCGTGGGGCATGTTTTTGGGATCCCGGGAGATTACGTGCTTGGGTTTTACGATCTGCTGGCGCGCAGTGCCCTGGAGACCGTTACCACCTGTGACGAACAGGGCGCGGGATTCGCCGCCGACGGCTACGCGCGGCTGCGCGGCTTGGGCGTGGTCTGTGTCACCTATTGCGTGGGCGGCTTGAAGATCGCCAATCCCGTGGCGGGCGCGTTTGCCGAGAAATCGCCGGTGGTGGTGATCAGCGGCGCGCCGGGCGTCAGTGAGCGGCTGAGAAATCCGCTACTGCACCACAAAGTGCGCGATTTCGAGACGCAGAAGCGGGTCTTCGACGAGATCACCGTGGCTTCCGCCGTTCTGGACGACCCGCTCACGGCCTTTGCGGAAATCGACCGGGTGCTCTTCGCCGCAAAACGGTTCAAGCGGCCCGTGTATATCGAGTTGCCTCGCGACATGGTGGATGTGCGGGGCGGCAAGGGCCATACCCGCAAGGAGCTTCAGGAACCCGGCGACTCCGAGGCGTTGAAAGAGGCTCTCGAAGAAGCGGTTGCCTTGCTCAACCGGGCCCGGAAGCCCGTCATTCTTGCCGATGTGGAGATTCACCGGTTCGGCTTACAGAAGCTGGCGCTGGAGTTGATCGAGAAGAGCGGCATCCCGTTCGCCACCACCATTCTGGGAAAATCGGTGCTGGGCGAACAACACCCGCTGTACTTGGGGCTGTATGAGGGGGCAATGGGGCTGGAGACGGTGCGCGAGTATGTAGAAAGCAGCGATTGCGTCCTGATGCTTGGCGCGTTTATGACCGATATCAATCTCGGGATTTATACCGCCCGCCTCGACACCGCCCGCGCCATCAGCATCACGAGCGAACGGCTCTCGATTCGCTATCACACTTTTGAAAACTTCGGTTTCGAGGAGTTCCTGAAGGGATTGGTGGAGGCGGCAAGCGGGAGTGGCGGACTCCGTTGCCGCGAGGCTCGGTTGCCGCCCCAGGAAGCGCTTCCGGAGTTTCGGTGCGACCCTCAGTCGCCCCTGACCGTGGCCCGGCTTTTTCACCGGCTCAATAGCTATCTGACCGATGAAACGATCGTCGTGTGCGATGTCGGCGATGCCTTGTTTGGCGCGACAGATCTGCGCATTCACCGTCGAACTGAATTTCTCGGCCCCGCCTATTACGCCTCCATGGGATTCGCCGTGCCGGCGGCCATCGGCGCGGAGATGGCCAATCGCGCCCTGCGCCCGCTGGTGATCGTGGGCGACGGCGCGTTTCAGATGACGGGCGTGGAGCTGTCCACGGTCGTGCGCTACGGGTTGAAGCCGATCGTGCTCGTCCTTAACAACAAAGGCTACGGCACCGAGCGCCAAATGCAGGACGGCCCCTACAACGATGTCCTGCCCTGGCATTACTCCCGGATGCCCGAACTGCTGGGAGCGGGCCGGGGTTGGCGCGCCGAAACAGAAGGCGAGCTGGAGACGGCCCTTGCGGAAGCTGCCGCAAACACGGCGTCCTTCAGCCTGATCGATGTCTGCCTCGATCAGTCGGACCGCTCGCCGGCGTTGGGGCGTTTGGCTTCGCATTTGGCAAAGCGTCTCGGGGGTGGAGGAGGGTAGGGGATGGCGGTTGTCGTCCAGAAATATGGGGGCAGCAGCGTGGCCGACGCAGACAAAATCCGCGAGGTCGCCAGGCGCGTGATCTGCACGCGGGACCAGGGGCATCAAGTCGTGGTGATCGTTTCCGCGATGGGCGACACCACCGATCATTTTCTTGAGCTGGCGAGAAAAGTTTCGCCGAATCCGGAGCGGCGCGAACTCGACATGCTCCTTTCCGCCGGGGAACGCATCGCGATGGCGCTGCTCTCGATGGCCATTCGGGATCTGGGCGGCGATGCCATCAGCTTTACCGGAAGTCAGGCCGGTATCATTACCAATGATCGGCACATCGATGCGCGCATTATCGAGGTGCGTCCCTACCGGGTGCAGGACGAACTGGCTTGCGGGAAGATCGTCATCGTTGCCGGGTACCAGGGCGTCTCCTATCGCAAGGAAGTGACGACCCTGGGTCGCGGCGGAAGCGACACGACAGCCGTCGCCATGGCCGTCGCGCTCGATGCCGAGTGG
Organism: Verrucomicrobiota bacterium; assembly: GCA_037130675.1. Taxonomy (GTDB): domain Bacteria; phylum Verrucomicrobiota; class Verrucomicrobiia; order Chthoniobacterales; family Chthoniobacteraceae; genus JBAXSN01. The sequence continues at coordinate 1,050 of JBAXSN010000153.1, read as the reverse complement.
TGCGAGATCTGTTCCGATGTCGATGGGGTCTATTCCGCCGATCCCCGCGTGGTTCCGGAAGCGAGGCGCGTGGACACGCTTTCCTACGAGGAAATGCAGGAGATGGCGGAAGCCGGCGCGCGGGTCCTCAATGCCCAGGCTGTCGAGTTTGCCAAGGAACGCGGGATCGCCATTTACGCCCGCGCTACGGCGCAGTCTCCGGCGGGAAATCGTCCGCCGACCGACGGCACCATCGTCAGAAAACTTGGGCCGCGATTGCCAGGAGCCGTGGTGGGCGTCGCCAGCGAAAAGGATGTGTTCGTGCTCCAATGTGCGGGGTCCGCCGAGGCGCTGTTCGAGTTTCTCGACGCGCAGAGCGTTTGCGGCAAGCAGTTGCACGTGGCGACGGTGGGTGGCCCCGCCGACGGCCTGACCATGGTGCTCTCGCGAGAAAACCTGCCGGATCACGACCGCTTGCGCGCCTTGCTGGAGCAACGGTTCCAAGGCAGCGTGCGACTGGTGGAAGGCGTCGGCGCCGTGAGTGTGATCGGAGCGGGAATCAACTCGGATTATAAAAATGTGCTGGCGGGTTCCGCCGCGTTGGCCGCCAGCGGCATTCTCGGTATATCGACCTCCTCCTTCCGCATCACCTGGCTCGTGCCGCTGTCCGTCGTGGATGATGCCGTGCGCCTATTGCACAAGACGTTTTTAGAGGTGCCTTTGCAGGCGGTGCTGTAGGCCGTGGCTACAGCCAAAGGCCTGAGCGCATATCAGCCTGGACCCGCGCCGTTGGCGCTGAAAGTCGCATTTCATAACGGGCAAATTTCATGCCGAGCACTATGGGCGGGAGGTCCACGCTCCTTCCCTTCGACACCGATTAATTGAACCCTCTTCGCGCATCGCCGTCGGGAGCGCGCCAGTCCCCTGCCGCCTTCGCGCGTAGGAACGGATTCACGAACTTCCACCACCGCTTCGGTCGCAACACCGACTATTTCCATGCCGCGTGGAGCTCACGCTTCAGGGCAAACGCATCAAATTTTGTCGACTCCTTTTTCAGCGCTGAAGGCGCGA
>JBAXSN010000152.1:0-7907 GCA_037130675.1 Verrucomicrobiota bacterium | reverse complement strand
CCGCTTCTACTACCCGGCGAGACCCTCGCCGCAAACCAAGTTTCAAGTCAGGAAAGTCCTACGATTTGCAACCGCGAATGGACGCAAATAGACGCGAATGCCTTTTCGACGCCTCAGGCGACATATTCCGAATTCTGATCCTATTCGCGTTTATTCGCGTCCATTCGTGGTTACTCAGAACACCTCGGCATTGAGCCCAGTGGCGGCGCGGACGCGGCGGGCGATCTGCGAGAGGCGGGCGAGGGGCAGATGCTTGCACCGGGGATTTCCGGGAGGCCGCGAGATGGAATAGATCTGGACGAGGGAGATTTGCGCGCCCCCAGCCTTCAACTCCTCTAGGCGCTGAATGTAAGCGGTCAGCTCGTTCTCGCTGGGCGGCTCATTATCCAGCATGCAGAAAAGGCTCTGAATCACCACGGGGCGTCGCCGGCTCAGTTCGAGAATGTTATGGAGCACCGTGCTCATCTGCACGGTGGTTCCGTTGATCTCGCGCATAAACGCCTCGGTGCCGGCATCGAGCTTGATCCAGATTTCGTCTTCCTGGTCCAGCAGCGCAAGGCCGCGCTGGATGGCAGGCCGGTGGAGGCCCGTGCCGTTGGTGATGAGCACCATCTTGAAGGGCGCCAGAAGTTGCCGGACTTGCAGCACCTCTCTGACCACTTCGTCGAAGTTCGCCAGCAAGGTCGGTTCGCCATCGCCGCTGAGGGCCACTTCCTTGAGCACGAGCAGATCGGCGGGAACCCGTGAAAACTGCTCCACCTCCCGCAAGCGGCCCGACTGCGCCATCGCCACGACGTGCGTCAATTCGTGCGTGAGCGTTTTGAGATCAAGCTGCAACGTGGCTTTTTCGGGCACGCGTTTCACCTCGCAGAAAGGGCAATCGAAGTTGCACCGCTGGTCGGGATTCATATTCACGCCAATGGACAAGCCACGAGCGCGGCTGGTGATCACGGCGTACACGAATTGATTTCCGAGAAATTCACGGGGTTGGCTGAGGATCGAGCCGAGTTCAAGCGTAGGCATACGAGAAAAGCGATGATTCGAGTGGGAAAAAAGCGGCAGTGAAGCTTTGAATTAAAGGGCGACCGCCCGGTGATGGAGCGCGCGGAGCCGATTCCGGCTCGCGCCGAGCAGGCGGCGGCAGCGGGCGCACTCCGAGGCGACGTTATTGCGCAAGAGTTCGTGAAAGGCCTTGTTGAGTTCCGCTCGAAGATTGAGCCAGGGTTCGTCGATCTTCTGTTGCGGGCCGCGGAGAAGACCGGCAATGGCTTCTTCCCCCGCCAAAATAACGTGGAGCGCGTTGGGCGCGCAGTCGATCGGCGACGGGGTGTTGCGCAGCCGGGGGGCGTGCAAGGTGGAGCAAGTCACCGTGGCAATCGCTTCGTCCAGCAACTCGGAAATGGTCGAGCCCACGCTTTCCACCCGGCCCCGGAGGAGATGAAATTGGTGTTCATCGACAAGGATCAACCAGCGGGCGACGATCTCCTGGCGGCGTTCCCGGAGAAACCCAGCCAGAGTGCCCTGCGCGCTCGTGTGGCGTTCCATAGGCGGAAGGTAGGCCAGCGAGCGATGCTCAAGCGGATCGCGCAAGGGCTTTGCGGTCCGCTTCGTCACAGGGGCCCGTTCTTGAACCTGGCGGCAGTAGTCGGCCAGCAGATCTTCGCAATCGTCACAGAACTCAACCACATGCGTCTTCAAAAGTTGATGAAATGCCGCGTTGAGTTGTTCGAGTTCGGTGGCCTTTTCAAGACAGGAAAGCGCGGGACCGCGCTCGGTCATAGTTTCCCGCCACAGAATGGCCTCCCCTGAAAGGAGGATTCCCAGCAAATCGGAGAGATGGCGCCCATCGATATCGTCTCCATAGACTTCCCGGTGACCTATCGGGAGGGAAATCTCATCCCCGCCCCGCAGCAAACCCAGCAACTGATTGAATATCAGCGTAAACGCTCCCGGCAAAACAGCCCGGGTCCCCTGATGGTAGCGGGGGGAATGTTTCACGAACGCCTGGAACCATTGGTACAGCAGTTCCAATCCCCGGTCTTCGAGGAAGTCCGCGAGAGCCTTCGGTTGCATGTCTTCAAGCTAAACCGGCTTGAGCGCTTCACCACACAGGGTTTGGCAAGGCCGCACCCTTTGTTGGTAGAGAGGCTGACCGGGCGCCAAAAACCATCGCGTTCTGGGCTTGTGCCCGAACGCGGTTCAGCCGAGAATCTTAAAGCATGAACGCATTGCTTGGTGCGGTGGTGACGTGGTTGCTGTTGTTGACCGGGGCCATTGCGGGGGTCTCCGGGAACACGGTGGTGATTCCGCTCAAAGGCGAAGTCTCCGAGGCGCAATTTTTCTTTCTGCGCCGAGCCCTGAAAGAGGCCGAACGAAACGGCGCGCAAGCCGTGGTGCTCGACATGGATACCTATGGCGGCGCACTTCAGGCGGCCACCAACATGCAAGAAGCCTTGGCGAAAGCGAAGGCGCGCACCCTCACTTACATCAATCCGAATGCCGGGTCCGCCGGGGCCTTGATCGCCATCTCAACCAAGGAAATTTACATGGCCCCGATCAGCGCCATCGGTGCCGCCGCGCCGGTGCTGGCGGGCGGCCAGGATCTCTCGGCTACGATGAACGACAAGCAAGTCTCGTTTGCTTCCGGCTATTTCCGAAGCGCGGCGGAGCGAAACGGGCACAATCCGGATATCGCGGAGGCGTTCATCAATAAAAACAAGGCAGTGATCATCGATGGGAAAACGATCCATGAGAAGGGCTCTGTCCTGACTCTGAGCGCGCAGGAAGCCGTGAAGCTCGTCGGAGGAAGTCCGCTGCTTGCCGCCGGAATCGCCGAATCGGTTTCCGATCTGCGCAACGTGGCGAAACTCCAGGGGCCAGTCACAGAGGTGGAGCCCACCGGTTTTGAATACCTGGCGTTTTGGATTACCAAACTCGCGCCGCTGCTTTTGCTGGGAGGAATCCTGGGAGCTTACATTGAAATCAAGACGCCTGGATTTGGTATCCCGGGCATCCTTTCGATCGTCTGTTTCTCGATCTTCTTCGCCGGTCACTACCTGGCCGGGTTGGCCGGTTGGGAGGCCCCGGTCATTTTTGTGATCGGAATGGCGCTGGTGATTAGTGAGTTGGTGATTCATCCCGGGACGATTGTGCCCGGACTCATCGGAGTCCTCTTGATGGGGGGAGCGCTGTTATGGGCCATGGTCGATCGCTTTCCCGGCCAGCCTTGGGTGCCCAGCGGTGAGGAGTTGATCCCCGGAGTCGTCAATCTCGGGATCGCGTTCGTCCTTGGGTCGGTGGCCATCTTCTTTTTGGCCAAGTATCTGCCCCAAACCCCGCTGTTCCATCGCTTGGTGCTCGTAAGGCACAATCCCGGAGGCCCGGCCTTTTCTGCCGTTCACAGCGAATACGCACGGGTGGCCGTTGGCGCGCAGGGCGTGGCACAGTCAATCCTGCGCCCCAGCGGAAAGGCGGCGTTCAACCACGAAATCCATGACGTGATTACCATGGGCGACTTTGTGGAGCCTGGAACGCCGGTGAGGGTGGTTGCCGTGGAAGGCTCACGGATCGTCGTGGAGCGGATGTGAAGCGTGGGAGAAGCGACTCGCGCCAAACCAGGTGCACGCATGCACCTGATCCGGCAGGCTACAGATGCTCGATCACATCCTCGGGCTTGAAGCGCACTTTCGGCAGGGTGGCGTGCTTGTCGTCCGCTGACCGATACCCTGCGGCGCAGGCGACTCCGGCGGTCAATCCCCTTGCGCTCAACCCGAGAATCTCGTCGTATTTTTCCGGCGCGAACCCTTCCAGCGGACAGGTGTCGATCCCAAGCAGCGCGGCGCTGGTCATGAAATTCCCGAGCGCGATGTAAGCCTGCCGGTGAATCCAGGCGCCGACATGCGCGGTGTTGGCCCCGTCGATCACCGTGCCGCTGATGAGGCTGCGATACCCGGCGAGCGTTTCCACGCCGACCTGCCTGACTTCCGCAATTCGCGCCATGAACAGATCGAGGTCTTCGACTTTCAACTCTTTTTTGATGGCGAACACCACGAGATGGGAGCAGTCGGCCACCTGGCGTTGTCCCCAGGAGACGGGCACCAGCGATTCGCGAATCTGCGAGTCGGTGATGACCAGGAATTTCCAAGGCTGCAATCCGAAAGACGAGGGCGTCAACAAGAGCGCTTCTTCAAGCGCCGCCCAGTCGGACTGCGGGATTTTCCGGGCCGCATCGAACTGCTTGGTGGCATAGCGCCAGCGGAGTTGTTGAAGCAGGGTGTCGCTGGGAATTCGAGTGGTATCCATAAGGTTATTCCATGGCCGGGATGTCTCCGGTGAGCTTGATTCGTTTTGGCCGGGCCGGCCGTTTTGCGGGTGCGGGCTTGCGATGATTCAGCGCCTGGCTCACATGCGGGGCAAAAAGATGAGGCTCGATGAGAAACGAATCATGGCCTTTGTCTGAATGAACCGTGATCCAGATCACCGGCACATGCGCCGCTTTCAAATATTTCACCAGGTGCGCCTGCTCCTGAGTCGGGAACGCCGCGTCGGAGTCGATGCTGAACACCAGGAACTCCTGTTTCTGACAGCGCGAAAACAACTCAACGCAATCGGCGGCACCCGACTCCGCCAGGAGATCGAACCACTGCCAGGCGTCGAGAATCCGCAAATAGGAATTGGCGTCGAAGCGATGCACGAACTTCCTCCCCTGGTGGAGCATGTAAGACTCCACGGGGCTGTTCATGGCATACCAGCCAAACGGCGGGGCGTCGCTGACCACTTCATCGCGGGCGCGCTGCTTGAGCGCCTCCAGCGAGATGAACGTCTTGTGGGCAATGCGCCGCGCGAGCGCCAATCCCACCTCCGGGCGCGGTCCATCGTAGTGATCGCCGCCCCGGAAGTGCGGATCGGACTCGATCGCAGTGATCTGCTCGAAGTTCATGATCCGCTGCAACATCGTCGTCTCCGGACCGCTGCCGATCGGAATCACGATGCCCGCCCGCTCCGGATACCGGGTGGCGAAGCTCAGCGAGAGGAAGCCCCCGAGCGAACTCCCGACGACGGCGTGCAGCTTTTGCACTCCCAAGTGGTCGAGCAGCTTGACTTGGGAATCGACGATGTCGCTGATGCGCAGCACCGGGAACGAGTGGCCCCAAGGCTTTCCCGTGGCCGGATTGATCGAAGCCGGCCCGGTGGAGCCATAACAGCCCCCCAGGTAGTTGGCGCAAATGATCGCATACTTGCGGGTATCGAGCGCCTTGCCGGGTCCGATGAACCCGTCCCACCATCCTTCGTGGAGTTCTTCGGTCCATCGCCCGTCCAGTCCCGGAACGTGCTTGTTGAATCCGGCGGCATGCTGGCTGCCGGTCATCGCATGGAAAAGGAGAATGACGTTGGAGCGCGCGGCGTTCAGCTCGCCGTAGATCTCGTAGGCGAGGGTGAAATGGTCCAGTTCCGTGCCGCACTGAAGCCGCATCGGGTTCTGCGCGTCGGAAAACTCAAAAAAGCGGGTCTGGACCTTGCCGATGGAACTGCTGGATCGCGTCATGTTTTGTGTAAAAAGCCCAAGATCAAAATGAAAACCGGCCCCGGTTCAGGCCGTGGCGGTCTGGAGCGCCTGGTTCAGATCGGCCTTGAGATCGTCGATGGCTTCAAGGCCGATCGAGAGCCGGATGTAATCCGCCGTGACACCCGTCGCCAACTGCTCTTCGGGAGTCAGTTGCTGATGGGTTGTGGAGGCGGGGTGAATCACGAGGCTCTTCGCGTCCCCGATGTTGGCCAGGTGCGAGAGCAGTTTCACCGAATCGATGAAGCGTTTGCCGGCTTCGAGCCCGCCTTTAATCCCAAAGCCCAGGATGCCGCCGAACCCGCGTTTAAGGTATTTCGTGGCGGTCGCATGGCTGAGGTGATTTGGCAGACCGGGATAGGTCACCCATTCCACCGAAGGATGCGTGCTCAGGAACCGGGCGATTGCCAGGGCGTTTTCCGAATGGCGTTGGATGCGGAGCGGCAGCGTTTCGAGCCCCTGGAGTAGTTGGAACGCGTTAAAGGGACTCAGCGCAGGGCCGAGGTCGCGCAGCCATTGCACGCGCACTTTTAGGATAAACGCCACATTGCCCATTCCGGGCACGTTGCCCAGGGCGTCCCAGAACACCAGGCCGTGGTAGCTCGGATCAGGCTCCGTGAACTCCGGGAACTTGCCGTTGTTCCATTTGAAATTGCCCGAATCGACGATCACCCCGCCCAGCGACGTGCCGTGTCCGCCGACATACTTGGTGGCCGACATCACCACGATGTCCGCGCCGTGCTCAATGGGGCGGACTAAGCCGACCCCGACCGTGTTATCCACCACCAGCGGGATTCCCGCTTCGTGCGCGATGGCCGCCAAAGCTTCAAAATCCGGCACATCGAGCTTCGGATTTCCGATGGTCTCGGCATAAATCGCGCGGGTGCGCGGCGTGATCGCAGCCCGGAATGCCTCGGGGTTCTGCGAATCGACGAACTTCACCTGTCTCCCGAGCTTCGGGAAGGTGTGCTGGAAGAGGGAATAGGTTCCCCCGTAAAGATTGTTGGCGGAAACGACTTCGTCGCCCACCTGCGTGATCGCCAGGAGCGCCAGACTCGTTGCGGACTGGCCACTCGCGACCGCCAGCGCGCCGGTGCCGCCTTCGATCGCCGCCATGCGTTTCTCGAACACGTCGGTCGTCGGGTTCATCAACCGGGTGTAAATATTCCCAAACTCCTTGAGCGCGAACAGGTTGGCTGCGTGCTCGGAGCTTTTGAACACGTAGGAAGTCGTCTGGTAAATCGGCACCGCGCGGGAACCGGTTGTCGGGTCAGGAACCTGTCCTGCGTGAAGGGCGATCGTTTCGAAATGAGGATCAGACATGGTGTGAATCTTTTACTGGTTATACGCTTTTTCGATTTTCTCCAGCTTTTTGGGAAAAGAGGGGAGAGGCGGTGCCAGCGCCCGCCCATTTAACTCCCGCGGAGATGCTGAGACGCAGAGATTTCCTACAGGAAGAATGTCCCTCTGATGGCGCCATGCGAGGGGCCCTGTATCATCAGGCCGTGAACTCGAAGGGATTCAAGCAGGCAGCGCCGCTACGCTCGAAATCTGCCGTGTTGCGCGTCACCACGGTCAATTGATGGACCAACGCGGTCGCGGCTAGGAGCCCATCGATTGAGGGGAGCGGTTGTCCGACGGAAAGCCGTCCCCATTGCTCTGCCACTGCTTGATCGGCGGCGAGAATGCGATCCGAAAACTCGGTGCGAACGCCTGCCAGCCACCGGTCCAAGGCGCTTGCCGCCGTGGGGTCTTTGGGCCGCAGTTGTTCGATGCCGCGCCTCAATTCTCCAAGCGTCAGGACACTGATGAAAAGGGTTTCCACCTCGACGGAGCCAAACCAATCGACCACCGGGAGAGCCCGTTTCGGACGCCGAAGCTCGGAAAGGATGTTGGTGTCGATGAGATAACCGCTCATAACTCGATTTCCCGCGGCAGGTCGCGTTGCCGTTCAAACAGCCCGGGCGGTTCGTCTGAAGTGGCTTGCGGGATGGCGAGCAGGTAATCGGCAAAGGTCGTTCCCGGCTTGAGGTGCCCCAAGAGCGCCGCACGTAGAATCCGGCGATGCTCTTCCTCCATCGACACTCCGTCCGCCGCAGCGCGCAGGCGCAGCTTGCGAACGACCTTTTCTTCAATGTTGCGGACTATTAATTGAGGCACATTATAAGAGTGCTATCAATGATTGCACTTGTCAAGGGAGAGCATCTTCTTGGGCGATGAAAACGAGAGGCCGCTCCTTCGCGTTCTTCGCGGCTTTGCGTGAAATTCTTCTTGCGTCTACTCCGAGAACTGACTTGAAACTTGGTTTGCGGCGAGAGTCTCGCCGGGTAGTAGAAGCGGCATC
>JBAXSN010000151.1:0-7933 GCA_037130675.1 Verrucomicrobiota bacterium | reverse complement strand
CCAGACCCTGCACCAAATTGTGTGTTGTTTTCAGAGAAGGCTTCGGAGTTCGGGTAAACCTAGATCCGGTCCTTGGCGCGAAATTCAATTGTGCTTTTTCTAGGGTAAATAGCTGCAAATCAGCAAAACCAGCCAAAAGGTCAGGGCAAACGCATCAAAATTCGATTTGGGACATCATTCCGAAGCGCCAACGGCGCGGCCCATACCAGCCTGGGGCAGCGCCCCAGGTTTGAACGTAAAGAGGACCCAGGGCTGAAGGCCCGTGCCATTTCCACGCATAATTGCCAGATTGGCGCGGGCCTTCAGCCCTAGCTCCTCAATGTGGATTAACCTTGGGCGTTGCCCAAGGCTGGTATGGGGTCGCGCCTTCAGCGCTGAAAAAGGAGTCGACAAAATTTGATCCTAAATCCGGCGGTTGGCGGTTTTTTCAGAGTGAAATGCCACCTCTGCGGGTGAGCGATTTCAACTGCTTCGCAGATGCCAGTTTACTCTGTAAATTGCTCATTTTAAGCGGTTTCAACTGCCGGATTTAAGTTGATGCGTTTGCCCTGGCCAAAAGGTCTCCCTTACAGACGCTATGATTGAGGGGTGATCACCTCGCCTTTGGCGAGTCGGTGGTCTTTTTCGGGTTGGGTGTCCTTCGGACATCCCTACACCCCCGCACCGTCCGGCAGCTCGATTGCCGCAATCGCGGCCATCACCCGGTCGCTGAGGCGCTGGTACACGTCCCGACCGCCATCCAGGTCGGCTTTGGTGAAATAGATCGGTTCGCCAATCACAATAGTCACCGGGCCGGGGCGAAACTTTTTCCCGCTCCTGGGCAACGACTCGTATGCCCCGAAAATCCGCATCGGCACCACGGGGACTAGCGTCTTGGCGATGATGAAACCAATGCCGGGCTGAGCCGGTTGGAGATTGCCATCCTTCGTCCGGGTCCCCTCCGGAAACATCAACATTGCTTTCCCTTCCTTGATCAGCCGGATCGAAAGTTTCACCGCCGACATGTCCCCCCCGGAGCGGTCCAGCGGAATGACGTTGATCTTGGGCAGAATCCATCGCATAAGCGGCGGCTTGAACAGCGTGTCCCGGGCCAGGGTATGCAGCTCGCGAGTGCAGGAGATTCCGGCCATGGGCGGGTCGATGAAGCTCTGGTGATTCATCGCCAGCAAAGCGGGACCTTCCTCGATCATCCGTTCGGGATGCACCAAGCGGAACGAGAACAGCACGCTCCCGAAGAATTTGAAAAGGTCGTATCCGAGTTGGTAATAGATGCTCACTTTAAACCGCTCCCTTGAGTTTGAGCCGTTCAACCACCGCGTCCACCACGCCCTCGAGCGTCAGGTTGGAGCTGTCGATGATCTCCGCTCCGTCAGCGACTTTCAAGGGCGAATCGCTGCGTGCAGAATCGGTCTTGTCGCGCGCGGCCAGATCGTCATGAAATCCCTGCAGAGCCCGGCGCTTGGCACGGACTTCCGGCGAGGCATCGATGTAAAATTTCAACGGGGTCCCGGGAAAGACCACGGTGCCGATGTCGCGGCCTTCCATCACCAAGTCGTACTCGTGAACGTATTCACGCTGCCGGGCGACGAGCACCTGGCGGACTTTCGGGATGGCCGCCACCGCCGAGACGTTCGCATTCACCTCGGGCTCCGAGAGATACGGCGAGGGATCGACCCCTTCGATGCGGATCGTGCTTTCGTTATTGGCGGCGCCAAACTCCATGGGAGTGGCCTCCAGCAGCGCTGCAACCGCGGCGGTGTCCGCGGGATTCACGCCGCGCTGAACGACCAGCCACGTCACGGCCCGATACATCGCGCCGGTGTTCACATAGAGGAATCCGAGCCGACGCGCCACCAATCGGGCCACGCTGCTCTTGCCCGAGGCGGCGGGACCATCGATCGCAACGACACAGTGGGGAAGGGAAAGAGAGGAATCGTTCACTTTTCGTGGGTCGGAATCGAGGCGATGACAGGGATCTGCGGCTGGCGTTCCTGGGTGATTTGCTGAAAGGTCTCGTAGAAATTCGGGTAGGAAGTGGCCACGCACTCCACGCCATCGATCGTCGTCTCGCCTTCGGCAAACATCCCGGCCACGGCAAACGCCATCGCGATCCGGTGGTCGCCATAGCTGGAAAGCTGCGCGCCTTTGAGCGGGGTGCCACCATAGATTTCCAGGCCGTCCTCGGTCTCGGAAACCTGCGCGCCCATGGCCCGCAGATTGGTGGCGATGGCTGAAAGCCGGTCGGTTTCCTTGACCCGCAGTTCCCCGGCGTCGGCAATAATTGTCGTACCCTGCGCGAGCGCCCCGGCGACGGCCAAGATCGGCAGTTCGTCGATGACATTCGGGATCTCCTTGCCCCGAATCGTGGTGCCCTTGAGGATGTCCCCGCGGATCTCCACCGCGCCAAGCGGCTCGCCCTCTTCGATCTCCACGATCTCCCGGACGTGCGCTCCCATCCTCACCAAAACCGCGAGCACTCCGGTGCGGGTTTCGTTAAGCCCGACGTTCTTCACCAGCAGATGACTCTTCGGCTGCGCAGCCGCTGCCACCAGCCAGAATGCCGCACTTGAAATGTCTCCTGGCACCCGGAAATCGCGCGACTCAGGCACCTGTTCGCCATGAATGGACGCCGTCAAGCCGTCCACATGCGGCCCGAGGAGGAACCACTCCATCATGCGTTCGGTGTGATTCCGGCTCTGCACCGGCTCGGTCACGCTGGTCTTGCCCTTGGTGAAAAGCCCCGCGAGCAGCACCGCGCTTTTCACCTGGGCGCTGGCCACCGGGGAAACGTATTCGATCGAGGTCAGTTTTGCGCCCTCGATCGCCAAGGGAGGCGTGTTGTTGGGGCCTTCGGCCCGCAGCTTTGCGCCCATTTTGGTCAGCGGCTCGATAACCCGCTTCATCGGGCGCTTGGAAAGGGACGGGTCGCCGATCATCCGGCTTTTGAAAGGTTGGGCTGCCAGCACGCCGGACATCAGCCGCATCGTCGTGCCGGAGTTCCCGCAATCGATGTCGCCCGCGGGAGCTTCCAGTTGCATCTTGCGACCGTGAACCACCAGCGTGGTCGGCTCGGGCTGCTCGATTTCAACCCCGAGGGCCCGCATCGCGTTCACCGTGCAAAGACAGTCTTCGCTCGGCAGAAAGCCTGTGATCACGCATACCCCATTGGAGAGCCCCGCAAGGATGGCGGCCCGGTGCGAAATGCTCTTGTCGCCGGGAACCGTGATTTCGGCTCGAATCGGCGCGATACGTTGAATTGTCCAGCTTTCCATTTTAATTCCCTCGTTTTAGCTGATCCCGATGGACCTTCGCGTTTGTTAGAAGCTCTTTCATCTTCAAATCGTTACCGGCTGCCAAATCCCGCGAGACATCCTGCAACCGCCCAATGAGGGTTTCAAGATGCGCATGAAGCGCGGCGCGATTGAAGGCAAAAATTTCCGACCACATCTCCGGAGGGCCGGACGCCACCCGCGTCGTGTCACGGAAACCGTTGCCGCAGAAATTGACTGAATCCGGGCTTTCAGCGCAAACGAAATCAACCAGCGCCGACGCCAAAAGATGAGGCAAATGGCTCACGAGGGCGACTGTCCGATCGTGTTCCTCGGGGGAGAGCGTCCTCGTGATGCAGCCGAGGAGCTTCCAAAATTCGGCCACGGCATTCAGCGCATCCGGGCAGAGGCCATGATGCGGCGTCAAAATACAGGCCGCCCCGTGAAAAAGATCCGCGCGCGCCGCAGTCAGGCCCGCCTGTTCGGAGCCCGCCATCGGGTGACTCCCCACAAACTTCCCGCGACCGGCTTTCTCAAAAATGGGGACCATCGCCTCCACCACGGGCCCTTTTACACTCCCCACATCGGTAATCAACGCTTCCGGGACGATCAACGGAACAATTTGCCGAGCCAGAGTCGGCATCGCGCCGATGGGCACACAAAACACCACCAGATCCGCCCCCTCCACCACCGGGGCCAGTTCCGTCGAAGCGATATCGGCAATTCCGGCATCGCGCACTTCCTCAACCGCCGTCGGCCGCCGCCCCCAGACCGCGATGCGGCATTCCGGCAGCAGTTTGCGAACCGCCAGAGCTAGCGAGCCCCCCAAAAGACCGGGGCCAAGGATTGCGAGCTTCTTCATGAAAATCTTGTTTTACGCGCCGTGGGCGGGACGCCAATAGTGTTCAGCATCAGTTTTGCTTAGAACCAAAGGTCCGTCCCATACCAGCCTGGGGCATCGCCCCAGGTCTTTGCGCCACAATGCCTTAGGGCTGAAGGCCCGTTCCATTCCGGGGAGATGGGTCGGGCCTTCAGCCCTAGTCGCATAGGGACTGGGTTCCTGGGGCTGCGCAAAGCCTTCGCCCCAGGCTGGTATGGGGCCGCGCCGTTGGCGCTGAGAGTCGCATTTCATAACGGGCAATTTTACTATTGGCGGGACGCCCACGCTCCTTTCTCGAACTTCCGAGTGCGGGTTCAAACAACAAGCCGCCCGGCGCCCGGGCGGCTTGCAGACAGAAAAACAATCGGCGAGCGAGGGGTTAGGGAACCAGGAACACCTTGCCGGTGTAAGGATCTTTCACCTCGGTGCCGGGAGCCCATCCGCGCACGTCCACCAAGCCGGCGTTCGGTGCGAAGGGACTGGTGACATATCCCGGTTTTCCGGGAACCGGCTTGCCATATTGCAAGTCGCGCTTAACCGGAACCGGAGGAGGCGTCGGCTGAGCCACCTGCGGAGCCGGGGTGGGCATCGGAGCCGGAGGCGGAACGGTCTCTGGACCGGGGACCGTCTGTTCAGGCACCACCTCAATGGGTGGCAGACCGGTGTCTCCAAAGCGATGATGCACCTGCACCTGACGCGTGGAAGTGGTGGAGCAGCCCGCGACAAAAGCACAACAGAGCAGCGGCAGAACGAGAATTCGTTTCATAAAATCGGCCAAAGTCGTACCGGATTTCCTTGTCTCTGACAACAGCAAAGTCGGAAGAAGACGCGGGGACAGGGAGACGCGGGGACGCGGAGAGGGGAAAAATGGACAGAGCAAGTCGTTTCCCACACATCTGTCCCATAGGTCCCATAGGTCCCATCTGTCCCATTCCCCCTACGCCAGCAGCCCCCAGAACCCCTCCTCCTGCGGCTGGAGCCCGGCCCGGCGGAGCTGCCCCTCAAAGCGCTTGAGCACTTCGGCTTCGCGCGCCAGGTAGGCGGAATGATGCTCGTAATAACGGGGAGACGCCGTTTCGCCGATCCACTGGGTCAAGGTCCCGTTGATCTTCCGCTCGATGCCGCCCATGGAGAACAACGAGAAGTATTGCCGGAACGAAATGCCCACGAACGGCTCAAATTTGATCACTTTGCCGGCCTCACCCGCGCCGTCCACCCAAACGGAGTCCGAATAGAGACGGTGGGTGAAGCTTTTAGGATACGGCTCGACATAAACGACCCGCTTGATCCCGGAGGCCACGATGTGCTTGGCGCAGTTGTGGCACGGAAAAGTGGTGCTGTAGAGGGTGCAGCCTTCCACGGCGATGCCCCGCTTGGCGGCATCCATGAGGGCCGACATCTCCGCATGCACCGAGCGCCCGTATTCGATGATCTTCATCAGTTCGGCTTGGCGAATCAACGAATTGGGACTCATTGCCTGCTCAAACAGGTCGCGCTCATCGAGTTTCTCGAGTTCGCCCTTGAGCCAGCCGCTTTTCTGGAGCCGCGTCAGGACGTCGCGCAGGAAGAACTGCTTCATGACATCGTTCGAGTCGTAACCGCGCAAGTGATCGCGCGAATCGCCTTCGTCGCCCTCCCAATACAAGCCGCCCCCGGCCTTCGGGACGTCGTTGCAACCGAGCGCGATCAGTTCGCCCTCCGCGGTGCAGATCGACGCGCCCACCTGGCGGGCCAGCGAAGCCGAGCGCACCCCGGCGGAAACGGCGTGGAACATCCCGTATTCGTCCCGGGTCGGCGCATGGGTGAAGTTCCCGAACGCCAACTCGACGATCCGGCGGATCGATTTCTGGAGCGCCTCGATGCTGGCGCCGACTTCCACGAAGAAATCGGCCAGCGGAAAGGTCGCCTCGAGTTGCTGCCCATAACTGTTTTCGCGGCCCGTCTCCTCGCGGCCCAGCAGGGTCGAGGTCAACTCATCGACATTGATGGCCACCGGATCGTTTTGGTGGGACTCCGCGATGCGTTCGCGCAAAAAGTGCCGCCGCGCGTCCTTGGGCGCATAAGCCGCCAGGGCAATGAAGCTCTTGCCATAGACTTCCCGAAGCGTGTTCACCTCGGTCGGGGTTTTCAGCGAGCGGATAACGTAAGCGGTGCGGGTGCTCGGGGCGTCAATACTCCCGTCGCACGCCAGCCGTTTCTCGCGGATGGCGGTCATTGCCAGCAGCGCCATGACATCCCGGGCCTCCACCGTCGCACGGAACTCGTTCCCGGCCGCGCTCAGGGCGTTGTAATATTCATCGACCGGCACCGGATTGGCTTTGGGGCCCCACCCCTCGAACTTTGAAAGCTGTTCGATTGCGTGGACCTCTTGCATCCGGTAGTTCACCCTGGCGAGAGCTCCCTCCAGGCAACTCGTGACCAGGCGCGTGTTGGTGCCGACTGCGCCAATCAATCCAATAAACAACTCCGGCCCGGGCGTGCCAGCCTGTTTCATGAGCTCGGGGAATTCCAGGTGCGCGGAATCCGCTTCCGTGCCGCCCTCCCTGGGGTTGCTCTTGGTGCGATTGGCTTTGGAATCCTTAGGTTGTGCCCGCATTTTTACTTTCGTTCTGCGCTGAAACAGCCGAGCGATAACCTCGGCGCCCCGACAGAGCGGGGCGGCTACAGCCGCCTCAGATTGGAGGCGAATATCCGCCGAAAAACTCATTCCTAAAAGCCAAAAAAGATTTCCCCTGTTCATCCGGCAAAAACCGACTAATCTGCCGGGCTCGTTGCTCCCATGAAGATCATCGCCATAGCGAACCAAAAAGGCGGGGTTGGAAAGACCACCACCTCTGTCAGCCTCTCGACCTGTCTCGCCGCCCAGGGCAAGCGAGTGCTGCTTATCGATCTCGATCCGCAGGCGAACGCCACCAGCGCGTTCGGCCTCACCGGGCTTCAGGGACAAAGCATCTATGAACCGCTGATCGGCCAGGCCAGCGTGATCGACAAGGTGACCCCCACCCGCTTTGAAAACCTCTGGATCATTCCGGCCGACTTGAATCTGGCCGGGGCGGAAATCGAAGTGGCGCGGCAGGAAGAGCACCTCACCCGGCTTCAAGTGGCCCTGCAACCGTTGCGCGAAGATGCCACTTTTGACTACGTCCTCATGGACACGCCTCCCTCGCTCGGCATCCTGATGACCAACGCGCTCGCGTCCGCCGACGAGATCCTAGTGCCGATCCAATGCGAGTATTTCGCTTTGGAAGGATTGGGAAAAATCAGCGGGATCATCGACCAGATTTGCGATTCCGGGGTGAACCCGGGCCTGACGCTCTCGGGGATCGTCATGACGATGTATGATTCCCGCACGAACCTGAGCCAGCAAGTCGTGGCGGAAGTTCGCAAGCATTTCGGGCCGACCGTTTACGAAACGGCCATCCCTCGCACCGTTCGCCTGGGAGAAGCGCCGAGCTTCGGCAAAACCATCACCGAATACGATCCCAACGGCGCCGGCGCCAACGCCTACCGGGCCATGGCCCTGGAATTCATTTCCCGGCACTCGCCGAAGAGGAAGACCAAGTAGAGTTGCCGCTGAGGGACGCTCAAGCGAAGCTGCTGCCCCTGTAGCCACCCCGCTCTGTCGGGGTGGCGATGGAACCCCGAAAGCTACAGCGTGGCCAAACTACGGGATTGTTCCTTGGCAAAGCTCTTGGCGCGTCGATTCGCCCCCCTTCACTGCCGGGTCAATAATCCCGAACTCCGAAGTTGCGGTTTGCTGTGGCTGCGGCGCTCTGTCGCCGCC
>JBAXSN010000150.1:0-7981 GCA_037130675.1 Verrucomicrobiota bacterium | reverse complement strand
TACGGACGGTTTTCTGGAAATGGGCATGAAAAGCAACATACAAGGCTGGTATGGGTCGCGCCGTTGGCGCTTCGGAATGCTGTCCCAAATCGATTTTGATGCGTTTGCCCTCGAAAGCTGGGGCTTCGCCAGCCCCAGACCCCTGCGTTTGGGGGGAACAATTGGGGTCGGTCCGGTAATTCGGGTGTGCTGGAGTTTGAGGTTTGGGTTTTTGAGCATGCGGTTAAGAAGGACCACAAGTTTGCGCATCACGGCAGTGAGTGCGACCAGAGGCGTTGATGAAATGCTTTGAGAATTGGATCGTGGCGCGCGGCGCTCAATGCGGCCTTATAGAGGGCACAGCGCACGGAGGCCCGGCCACCCCCGATATGACGAGAACCCCGCAAAGGGGCCGCTGTCGCGGTTGTAAGGAGCTACGCCAGCAAGGGCTGCTGCGCTTTCGTCGCGCAGGGTGCCCAGTTCGGGCATTTCTGCGATGAGCGTGGCGGCAGTGATGGCCCCAACACCGGGGATCTCTTGGAGCCGAGCGGCACGCGGAACCATTACCAGGTCACCGGCAATAAGGGTGGCCATGGCCTTCTCGCACTGGGCGATTTGGAGACGCAGCAAGCGCATAAACGCGGCCGCTTGGCGACGTGCCATCGTATCCGTATAGTGGGCCGCACGGTTGGATTCGCAGGTGGCCGACTCGGTAAGTTGGCGCCGACGCGTAACGAGTTCGCCCAACCGTTGCTGCTCCGCGCTGGGGGCTGTAGTGGCACGTGGGACAAGGGCTTCGCCAAAGGCGCGTAGCACCGCAGCATCGATGGGATCGGTTTTGGCGCGCAGCCCCTTTGCCCGGGCAAAAGCCCGTACACGGGAGGGTTCGAGCACACTCAAAGCGATGCCAACAGAATGCAAGGCGCGCACGACCGGTTGTTCGTAACCGCCGGTTGCTTCCATGATTACCTGAAGATGTAGCCGCGGCCTTGGAAATCAACGGCCAAGGATTCCTTGGCAACGTCAAGTCCCACGTAAATAATAAGGTTGTTCTGACTCATACTTGCAAATGCGAGCCCAAGCGGTTGCATGCCGCTTCGCTCAATCGACGGTTCGAGTTCGGATCAATGGATGCCCGCGCCACATGCTCCAAGGCGCATCCCGCCCGTAAGGACGGATGCTCAGTGCGGTGGTGGCCGCGGGAATCACCGCCATCGGGGCTGCATTCCCCGGTGGCGGTTTCATTTTCATCGCAGACCTTGCGGAGGATGAAATCGAACAAATTGAACATACAAGTGCGGCAGTCCTCTGCCGCCATCGCGCGTGGAAAGGATTCACGAAATTCCACCACCGCTTCGGTCGCAACACCGACTATTTTCATGCCGCGTGGAGCCCACGTTGCGGGGCATCGATATCTGTCAAAAATGCCAACGTCTAATCGCTCGCTGAGTTAAAGATTATCCGCTCGGCGGCGAGCAGGATTCCGACCGCTTTGTCGAGCGTCTCGATCCACTCGTTGGCGGGATGGGAGTCAGCCACGATTCCCGCGCCGACATGAAAATGCGCCTCCGCCCCTTCAATGATCACCGTGCGGATGGCGATATTGAACTGGCTCTCGCCATTGAACCCGAAATAGCCGATCGCCCCCGTGTAGAGGCCTCGCGGCTCGGGCTCGAGTTCGGCGATAATTTCCATGGCGCGCTTTTTCGGAGCACCAGTGATGGAGCCGCCCGGAAAACACGCCCGCAGAGCGCTCACCGGATCCACCTCCTGCCGAAGCTCGCCTTCAACTGTTGAAACCAAATGAAAGACCTGCTCGAAGCGTTCGAGCTTGAGCAATTCAGAGACGCTCACCGAGCCGAACTCGCACACCTGCCCCAAATCATTCCGCTCCAGGTCGGTGATCATCACCAATTCGGCGATTTCTTTGGGCGAACTCACCAGCTCCCGCGCGCTTTGCTCATCCGCGTCCGGTTCGGGCCTTCGTGGCCGGGTGCCTTTTATGGGCCGGGTGCGGATACTGCGCCCGCTCATTTCGAGAAAAAGTTCCGGCGACGAAGAGAGAATCGTCCGGCCAGCGAGCGAGACGAACGCCGCTTGCGGAGCGGGCGAGCAGTGCCGGAGCGCTTGGTAAAAGGCAAACGGATCGCAGCCGGACCAGTCGGCAGTGAATCGATGGGAGAGGTTCACCTGATAAATGTCTCCCGCCGCGATGTAAGCCTGGGCGCGCTCCACCATTGAAATGAACGCCTCCCGGTTCATCCTCGGCGAAAAGCAGACCCGCGGGTTCCCACTCTCCGCGTCTCCCTGTCCCCGCGTCTCCGCGTCTTCCAAAATCACCCGGTGCAGTTCCCCCACCGAAAACCACGAACCGGGCTGATCTCCCTCCGACCGATGGACCAGCAGCTTATCGTAAAAACCAAAACAGAACGAGCTGTCATAGTCCACCCAGCCCGCCGCAAACCCCGGCGGGATACCGCCTTTTGCATCGGGGATTTGGCATTCCGCCACCGCGTCGCGGAGCGCCGCCCAATCCGCCTCACTCCGGCCGGCCAGGATTTTCGAAGGCGCGGCGGCAATGATCGAAAGGCCGCCCGGCGCTTCGGCCAGCGCGGAATCGAAGAAGATCAATCCCGGCAGATGCCGGCAACGGGCAGCCACCTCCACAGGCGAGAGATTCAACGCCACGGACTCGGGAAATGATTTGGATTCTTCGGCCACAGGGGACTCATCGTGGCGAGACTTCTTTCCAAATCAACCGATTTATGG
This sequence comes from Verrucomicrobiota bacterium, assembly GCA_037130675.1. Lineage (GTDB taxonomy): Bacteria > Verrucomicrobiota > Verrucomicrobiia > Chthoniobacterales > Chthoniobacteraceae > JBAXSN01. The sequence goes on along the minus strand of JBAXSN010000150.1, from coordinate 5,233 downwards.
TTCCGTGCCGAAAGTCCGACTCTATTGCCTGCATGAAAACGTTTAAAACGCCCGTGATTCTCGCTGCCGCTGTGGTGGCCAGCTTCGCCCCGCTTCGCGCCCAGAATGCCGTGCCCGCCGCAACTTCTCCGGCGGCCTCCCCTGCCCCCACGCCCATTTCGGTCACCACCAGTGAGCAGCCCTCGCTCATGCCGGAGACCATTCTACCCCAACCCTCAGCCTCGGGAACCGCGGCAACCAGCGGCACGGGCAGTCTCGAGGAGCCCCCCAAAAAAGGAACTGCCGAGCAGCTTCGCCAGGCGATCCGGATTCGGGAACTCAGGACCCAACTGGCGAACGAACCCGCCATCCAGGCGCAGCGCACCTCGGCAGAGAAGGCCAAAACCGATGCGGGAATGCGCGCCGCCCTGCGCAACTACTACACCCTGCTTTATTTGAAAATTGAGAAGATCGATCCGTCTCTGCACGACACGGTCGAAGGCATTCTCTACAATAAGCTCTACTCGCTGGAGCAGCACAACGTGCGCCCGACCAAACTCATTGAGCCGATCACCGAGGTTCCAGGCAGCCGCTCGGAAGACCACGCTCCACCGGAGGACGCCGATTCTGGGACGACAAAGAAGGAAGCGTCCGACTCCGGCGACGAAAGCACGTCGCCTCTCGATAATTACTGAGGCTTCGTCACCCTAGCTCAGATTCCTAGCGCCAAAGGCGCGAAACCCTTTAGCCCAGGCAATCGTCCGCGCGATGCCCCATTTGCGTCCCGACTGAGCGCATGCGCGTCAACTTAACAAAAGTTGGGGGCGAATCCGTAGCGCCGCCAAAGGCGGCAGAGGACTGCCGCACTCCAAGGCGCTGGCGCGCTATAGGACACGCGCGACCTGAATGCGCGAAGCGCTTTGGAGTGCGGTGGCCCTCCACCGCCTTTGAGACCACTCCCGGAGAAACCAACAGTTCGCAAGTTTCCGCAAACCCGAATTTTAAATCCGAAATTCTTAAGTTGACACGCATGCGACTGAGCGGAGCGGCTACGGGGCTTGCGCCCTACCCGGTGTGAGCGCGGCGGCCCCTGGCTTCGCGCTCGCGGAAGTAAAATTTCAACGGGAGTCCTGTCCAAGGAACCTCCTCCCGAATTCGCGAATCGAGGAACTTGCGATAGGAATCGATCATCAAATCCGCCTGGTTCACAAACAAGAGAATACTCGGGATGGGAATCGCCTCGGCCTGCTCGGAACGCTCGGGTTGCGTCGCATAGACGATCTTCAACCGTTTGTTGTTGCGGGCGGGTGGAGGATGCAGGGTAAGCGACTCGGCCAGGAGGCGATTCAGCCGCCCGGTGCCGATGCGTTTTTCGGATTCCGCTCGAATCTGCTCCACGAGCTTGAAGAGCCGCGTCATCCCCTCCCCCTTGAGCGCGGAGAGGACGATGATGGGGGCGTAATCGACAAAGAAGAGTTCCACGCGGATCTTCTCCAGGAGCGCGGCAAGCTGCTCTTTGCGTTCGCCGAATCCGCCGGATTCCTTGATGAGATCCCACTTATTGACCGCGACCAAACACGGTTTCTGGGCCTCTTGGATAAGGCCGGCGATCTTCTTGTCCTGGGCGGTGACGCCCAGGGTGGCATCGACCACCAGGATACAGAGGTCGGCGCGGCGGATCGTCCGTTCCGAGCGCATGACACTGAAGATTTCCACGGAGGAATCCTGTTTGCCTCGAGGGCGGATGCCGGCGGTATCGATGAGCGTATAAGCTTTCTCGTTGCGTTTGTAAGGGACATCGACGGCGTCCCGCGTGGTGCCGGAGATTGACGATACCAGCGTGCGACCATCCTGAAGGATGGCGTTGATAAGGGAGGACTTGCCGACATTGGGCCGACCGACGATGGCGATATCGATCGGCACTTCGGTGAGCTGCGGCAACGGTTCCGGCGACTTGGGAAGGATGGCTTCGATCTGCTCCACCAGATCGGTAATGCCGCGGTTGTGCTCCGCGCTGATGCAAATCACGCGCTCGAACCCAAGTTGGGCAAAGTCGAGATCGAGTTCCGCGTGCTTGGGATGATCGACTTTGTTGACGACCAAAATCATCGGCTTGTCGATGCGCCGGAGGCGCTGGGCGAGCATCTGGTCCACGGGGGTGAGTCCGGCCTGGGCATCCACCATGAAGAGCAGCAGATCGCTGGTTTCCATGGCGATGGCGACCTCGGCCTCGACCTGCTCGGTAAAGCTCGCGTCCACATCGCTTCCGATGCCACCGGTATCGATGAGGGTGAAAGGCTCCTCCCCCCAGCGGCACTCGGTCGAAATACGGTCCCGGGTTACCCCCGGCTGATCGTGGACGATCGAAATGCGACGGCGGGCAAGCCGGTTAAAAAGGGCTGATTTGCCGACATTGGGCCGGCCGACGATTGCGACGGTTCTCATGAATTTGCGTGTTCTCCTGCTTGAAGCTGGCGGATGCCACTCATCACGTAACCGACTCCAGAAATAAAGGTAAAGAGGCCCGCGAGTTCCACAAGCAGGTCCAGAAAGAGCACCGTTGTCCCGAAAAACACGAACGTGTAATCAAGCTGCAGCATTGCGCCTCCGATGGCAAGCATCTGAAAGGCGGTGGCGATTTTCCCGATCCAACTAGGCCGGATCTGCACGGCGCCATGGAGGTAATGGAGCAGAAGCGAACCGGTCACGACCACCACATCCCGGGCGATCACCAAGACGGGAAACCAGATCGGAAACTCGTAGTACCAATTGGAAAACGTGAGCGTGATTATCGCCGTGAGGAGCAGTCCTTTGTCGGCGATCGGATCAAGAATAAGGCCCAGCCGCGTCTTTTGATTGTAGCGCCGGGCGATGTAGCCATCCAGCCCATCACTCAGAGACGCCAGCATGAAGATGACAATCGCGACCCACCGCTGCCACTCCCTCGGATCGTCCCGCACCACGCCCCGTCCATAGTAGATCGCCATCAGCACGAACAACGGGATCATTAGAATCCGGGTAATCGTAATTTTATTGGCGGTGGTCATGGATGGATGCCGTACGTCAACGACGGCAGCGGGCCTATTATCAGGCCGGTCCCGAAATTGCAAGCCGACGCGAAAAGCGGTCGCGGCGATCAACCCTGAGGCGGCTTCGGGCGGTAGAACACCGCGATGTGGCCAACGACCTGGACCAAGGCGCTTTCCGTGGCTTCGGCTATTTTCTTGGCCAGTTCCTGACGCTCCTCCTTAAACTCGACGAACTTGATCTTAATGAGTCCGTGCCGAGCGAGTTCCTCATTGGCGCTGGCGAGGAACGCGTCCGTAAGGCCATTGCGGCCAACCTTGAGCACGGGCTCGAGAAGTTGCGCTTTGCCCCGGAGGCGGCGTCGATCGGCGGATGTCAATTGAGGTTCCAAGCCGATGAGCATTAAAGTTGCGGGCCGAGAACTCAATCTAAATCCGGCGCGGGGCAGCAAATTGTGGGAGCCATCGCCGCCCTGTAGATGCGGTCGCTCTGTCGCCGCCGGGGGAAGCGCGTCGGTGGAAGGAGGATCCATGTCCACATCGCCGCCCCGACCTTTACGACCCGTCCGTTTCCTGGAGCGTATCCACGGTGAATCCCGCCCGGCGCACCACTTCCACAATCTCGTCCGCAGTGATTCCCAGCGGATTATAAACGATGTGGACACCCCCAAGCGCAATCCGCGCGCTATGAATCCCATTCAGCCCTTCAAGGGCGTCTTGCAACACCTCTTCAGCCTCCTCGGTGTCGATATCGTCAATCGTCAACTCGATCTCCTTAAACTCAGCCATTTCCATGGTATCGCGGGCAACCGGCAGGGAGGCTGTAGGCGTCCCTCCAACTCGCCATGGACTTTCCCTGAGCAATCGCTACGTTTAGCGCCGTTCCCATGCCAGACTTCACCTACGTCGCACGCCATTCGGATGGCAAGCTCGCCCAAGGCACGATCAGCGCCAATGATCGTGGCGCGGCAATTCGACAGATCGAACAGCTCAAGTGCACCCCGATCAAAATCGAGCAGGCGGGCACAGGCGCCCCAGCCAGCGCCGGAAAAAAAGGGGGCGAATCCAGCGCCACGGGGTCGGACAAACAGGGTGCGTCCGCCATCATCCCCGCCGAAAGCATTCGAACGCTGCCACTCAGCCATCTTTTTCTGTTCACCGAACAGTTGGCGCACTTGCTCACTGCCGGAATGACCCTCGACGAGGCGCTCGGAATCCTGGTTAAACGGTTGCAGCATCCAAAGCTCCAAGGGTTGCTGCGGGCGCTCCATCGCGGCCTGGTCGATGGGCGAAGCCTTTCGCAGACCATGCGCGATTTTCCCGGCATCTTCTCGGCGCTGTTTGTGAACATGGTTTCCGCCGGCGAAGCTTCCGGAGCGCTCCCTCAGATTTTGCGACGGTTGGTGACCCACCTCGCCGGGGTAAAATCGCTCCGGGACCGAGTCCAGCAGGCGCTCGTGTATCCCGCGGTGCTGGTCGTGGCAGGGTTCGGGCTGATCATCGCCTTCATGACGGTGATGGTGCCGAAGCTGACGGAATTCTTTAAATCCACGGGACAACAACTGCCCACGGCCACGAAAATCCTCCTCAAAGCAAACGACCTCTTCATGGCTTACTGGTGGGTTGGCCTCCTCGCGGCAGCCGGGCTCTACTCGCTTTGGAAGATGGCCACCCGCAGCCCGGAAGGCCGCCGCGCATGGGACCGGCTCATGTGGAATTTTCCCGGGTTCGGGCGAATTCCGCGCTATCGGTTTTACGCCCAGTTCGCGCGCACACTCGGGACGCTGACAGAGAACGGCGTGACGTTGCTGAAATCGCTGGAACTGCTGGAGGAAATCTCCGGCAACGAATGGGTGCGGCTCCAACTGGTGGAAGTGCGCAAGGCCGTCATGGACGGCGCCGGGCTTTCCGCCGCGCTACGCCAGCAGAAGCTGTTTCCGGAGTTGCTCCTCGATATGATGTCGGTGGGCGAACAGACCGGGCGGTTTGCGGACACCATGCAGATGATCGCCGAGGTGTACGAACGCGAACTCGACAAGCAAGTGCAGTTTGTCTCGGCGCTGGTGCCGCCATTGGTGATCGTGATGATCGCCTCTGTGGTCGGTTTGGTGGTCTATGGCATCCTGAGCGCGGTCTTCGGCCTCACGTCAGGCCTGCAAAACCGGATGCATTAAGTAGAGTAGGGAGAACGGCGGTTAAGCCGTCCTCCCCCTCATCGAACCGGACGG
>JBAXSN010000015.1:0-35520 GCA_037130675.1 Verrucomicrobiota bacterium | reverse complement strand
CGTTGGCGCTTCGGAATGATGTCCCAAATCGAATTTTGATGCGTTTGCCCTGACATTTACCTCTTGCGGTCGGAAAAAAATCACGGGATGATCAAAAATCAACCTCGCTTCCCATGCCTAAACTGATTGCATCGATTCTTTTATTTCTAGCAATCGCCGGTCCGCTCCACGCGTTTAAGGTCAATACCACCGAAGATATTCGCACGCCGCGGCTATCGGGTTCCGCCGCGGGTTCGTTTGCACAAGCCATTAATTATGCCAACGATAATCCGGGAACGACCATCACTTTCGAATTATGGGACACGGATGGGTTCACCTTTTCGTTTAACAGTCCCCTTCCGCCAATTACCGCGCGAACCAATATTTTAGGGAACTCGGTTGCTACATTGACGGACATGGGCACGGATGAACATGATAATCCGATCACTTTCCGAACCACCATCCGCCCAGACCCCGACCCTGATGATATCCCCCCGGATACAAGCCCGGTGATTATCTTGGATTTTTCAGGAGCTGGAAACAGCGATGGCCTGGTGTTCACCGGCACAAGTTCATATAGCACAATCAGGAGCTTGATGATCCAATCGAGCGCCAAGTCCGGCGTGCGCCTGGACTCCAATAACAATTCGGTTCTTGGATGTTACATCGGAACAGACGGAGCCAACGACTATGGAAATGGGGATGCGGGAATCACGATAACCGGCAACTCCAACAGCGTCGGTTCGGCCAGTTTGGCCGATCAGAACATCATCGGGTGCAGTCCTGTCAATATTTCGATCAGCGGCTCATCCAACTCGGTTTACGGCAACTATATCGGCATCGCCGTGGATGGCGAAACCCCATTGAGTGAAAACGCAAACATAGGAATACGTATCGACGGGGGTGTTTCAAATACCATTGGCGGGCTCAGCGCAGGCTTTGGAAATGTCATTTCAGGCAACATGGACGCGGGGATGGAACTAACGAATGGAGCAAACAGAAACACCGTTCAGGGGAATCTGATCGGCACGAACGCCTACGATCCCATGGTTCATGTTCCCATTGATGATGCACCCGGGGCCGCAGGCAACGGAAATGCGGATGGCATCAGGCTCACTCGGGGAGCCACGAACAACACCATTGGAAAACGCAATGTGATCTGCGGCAACACCGGAGATGGCGTTTTGATCGACAACAGCCCCACAAACACGGTGCTTCAAAACTGGATCGGCCTCACCGGCACGGATGACTCAGGTAATTTTACAAGCATCCCCAATGCCGGCGATGGCGTCGATATTCGAAACTCCATCGGAACAACCGTCAGCGGCAACATCATTTCGGGAAACGCAGAAGGTGTTCTGATTGCCGATCATTCCTTTCAAACAAAGGTCATCGGGAACAAGATCGGCACCGATGAATCGGGAACCACCGCCGACGGCCTAGGCAATCTGGGGCCAGGGATCGAAATCACTTCCGGATCCGCCAATGAGATCGGCAATGCGAACAATCTCCTTTATGCTTATAATAATCCCACTTCCAATCTCATTTCCGGGAATGGTGCAGGAATTATAATTAGCGATTCATCCGACGACAAAATCATCGGCAACGCCATCGGAACCGATATTTATGGCGCCGACAATCTTCCAAATTCCGGGAGTGACGACCTGTCTGGATTCGGGGTGCTTACGACCGGCAGCAACCAGAAGATTTCGGGAAATCTGATTTCAGGAAACGATCGGGACGGCATCTGGCTGTACGACGCAAATGCCGTCACGGTGACTGCCAATACGATTGGGTTGGCTTTGTCCGGTTCGACCGAGATTGCCAATGGCGGAGACGGGATTCGAATCATTGGCGGAGGGTCACATGTTATAGGATGGAGCGGAACGGGGGCATCGACCTCCACCCGCAACTTGATTTCAGGCAATGCGGGCTGCGGGATTGAAATCTCCAGCAGCAACAATCGAATCAAAAACAACTTCATCGGGACCGACGTAAAGGGCAGCGCTGGCATTTCAAACGGCAGTCATAAATGGGACGCAGGCATCCTCTTGATCTCCGGAACGGATGGGCCGGTTACAGGAAACGTCATCGGGGACAACGCTGTAACCGGCAGGAATCTCATTTCTGGGAACAGCGGAGACGGGGTCCGGCTCGATGGAGCCGATGTTTCGCAAAACAAAATTCTCGGAAATTTCATCGGATACGCCGCCAATGGCACTTCGCTTCTAACCAACGGCGTCGATGGAGTGAGCATTTACAATGGCGCCAATGGGAACACCTTGGGCCAGGGGGCCGTCGGGGCGAACCTGATCGCCAGCGATAACGATGGGGTCCTTGTCTGCGGCATCGATTCAGTGGGCAACACGATTCGAGGGAACTCGATCTTAACCAGCGGAACGGGTAACGCGCCCATCAATCTGATTTCCGATAGCGAGGATCAAGACAACTGGATTCCGTTGCCCACGTTGACCGCGATCGACAACACCCAAAATACTGGAATCGTGACCGGTTTCTATATGGGCGGAATATCCGTAAGCGGCACGATGGATTTTTACAAATCGCTGCCCGGAGCGCCCGCCGTTTTCTTGAGCAGCCTGGCATTCACCACGGCCAGCGATGGAAGCTTTCCCATTTTCATTGCACTCGGACCAAACCTCGACGGGCAAACGATCTACGCGACCGTGACCGACAGCCTGGGCAGCACCAGTGAATTTTCCCCGGGGCTGAGGAACCCGATTATCTATCAACTCGCCTCGCCGAGCGCGAGCGTGACCGAGGGAGGCAAGCTTACCGTTATCGTGTATCGCCGTGGAGGCGCAACGACCTCCGGTTCAATCGCAATCACCACGCAAAACGGTAGCGCGGCGGAGGGAATCGATTTCCATGCCCCGGCCTCTCCCATCATTTTCGCCCCCGGAAAACTGGGAGCGATAACCACAGGCACCGCTTTTATACAGACCATCAATAATACGATTGCTGATGGGAACCGCTCGTTCACGGTTGTGCTCGTCCCCGGTCCCGAGGGCGTAGTGGACCCGGGCCGCGAGACCGTCACCATTAAAGATGACGAGCCTGTACCGACCCCAACCCCGACACCCACGCCGACGCCGACTCCTACCCCCACACCTGCCCCTGCCCCGACGCTTCTGACCGTGGACAATCTGAGCAATCAAGCGGTGGTGAGCGGCACCTATCAAGGAGCACCGAACACAACAGCGAGCGTCGATTTCTACCGATCGCTTTCCGGCGACCAGCCCACCGCTTTGGGTAAGAGCTTGGGATTGACCACCGACGGAGCAGGGTGCGCTTCCTTTAGCCTGCCGCTGGGGGCCGGCCTTGGCGGGTACACCGTTTACGCTATTGCAACCAGTTCAGGAATTGCCAGTGATCGCTCGGGCGGCTTGCTCATTCCAATGCGCTATGGGTTCGCCCTCACCACGGGCACCGTCAGTGAGAACGTCGCCAGCGGCAAGCTGGCGGTGGTAGTCTATCGCTATGGCGATGTTTCCACCTCGGGAACTATCACGGTGGCAACCCAGAACGGCGGCACCGCGAAACCGGGGGTCGATTTCGGCACCCTCAACAGCTTCCAGGCGCTCTCCATTCCCGTGGTGTTCAAAGCGGGCGCGACCACGGGAACCGCCACCATTCCCATCATCAACAACTTGAAACCCAATGGAGAACGCTCCTTTGTGGCAGCGCTCGCGCCCAAACCCGGCACGGTTCTGAATCCCCGTAGCATGACCGTTAACATCACCGATGCGCAGGCCCCTGCCGGGTTGATCGGATTTGCATCCCCCACCGTTCGCGCCAACGAAAGCGCAAAAGCCGCGGTTTTCACAATCGTGCGTAGCGGGGGCGTCGGAAAAACCGCGACCGTCAAGTTCACCCTGACCCCCAAGACCGCGACAACTCCGGCTGACTTCACGGTTCCGAAGAGCAACGTGATTTCCTTTGCGGCATACGGGGCGACCGCGACCAGTGCAACCGTGGCGATTCCGCTTACCCCGCACTCCACGCTCGACCCGTTAAAAACGTTCACCATGACCCTTTCCGCGCCTTCCGCCGGGGCGGCGCTGGCGAATTCCACCGCCCTTCCCAACCTCGCGACGGCGACAATCTACGACAATAGCAATCCCAAAGGCGCCCTGGAATTTGCTGCGTCGAATCTGACGGTCCAGGAAAACGATGGCTACGCCAGGCTGACCATCGCCCGGCTCGGCGGATTTACCGGGACGGCCTCTGCCCGCTACACCACCAGCAATGTCACGGCATCGTCGGGAATCGACTATACCGCGACCAATGGCACGGTGCTTTTTACAGCCAACCAGCCTGCCGCGACCGTTTCGATCCCGATTCTCAACGATAAAATCTATGAGCAGCCGAAGACTTTCCGGGTCACTCTCTCCTCGCCGCTCAACGCGACCCTGGCCGCGCAAAACACGGCGGATGTAACGATCGCCGATGACGATAATCCCGATGGTGTGCTCGAATTTGCCTCCAGCGCATTATCCTTTGCCGAGGCGTCCGGCTCTGCCATCCTCACCGTAAAGCGGCTCGGGGGCGCCGACAGCGTGATCTCGGTGCAATATACAGCGCTTAAAGGGACCGCCCTCCCGGGGTCCGATTTCAACGGCGCGCCCGGCACCCTCACCTTCTACCCGGGCCAACGCACCGCAACCCTCGCGGTTCCAATCATAAAAGACACCGAAAAAGAGCCTGCGGAAACTTTCACCGTGACCCTTTCGAACCCGACCAACGGGGCCGTGCTCGGGCTGCGGAAGACGGCTACCGTTACAATTCTGGCGAATTAGGCTGGCTCATCATCGGAGAGTGGCCATCTTGGCCGCTTCCGGCGCGGCCCGGGAGTGATGCAGTCGGGCCTTGGGCTGTAGCCACGGCCCTGTGGACCGTCGGGGGCAGACACTCGGTACAGTCGGGGCGGGCTACAATGCGATCTCTACCTGCACATCATGCCATGCTTTTGAGCATAGTGCTGGTGGTAGTCTTCCGCAGGATAAAACTCCGTGGCGGGCACCACCTCAGTGGCAATCTTCTTTCCGAGCCGAGCCGCCAAGGCTTGTTTTGAGGCTTCGGCGGCGGCACGTTGCTCCGGGCCATGATAGAAAATGGCCGACCGATAGTTGTCGCCAATATCGGGCCCCTGGCGGTTGACTTGGGTTGGATCGTGCAGATTCCAAAAGGCGTTAAGAAGCTCGTCGTAACTTACGATCGAAGGATCGAACTCCACCTCGACCGCCTCGGCATGGCCGGTCGCATGAGTGCAGACCTGTTCGTAAGTCGGGTTTTTCAAGGTCCCCCCGGTGTAGCCGACGGTTGTTTTGATGACTCCTTTAACATGATCCAGCTTTTCCTGGACACCCCAGAAACAACCGGCTGCGAGCGTGGCTTTTTCAGTATGATGCATGGTCGTTATTCCTCGTGATTCATTTGCGGCGGGGATGGCGGCTTGCTGTCCCTGCGCATAAAGCCCAATCAAGACACCAAGCAGCGAGAGGAGAAAAGCGAAGTGCTTCATTCTCGTTTCTCCTTCAATTTCAAAGCGACGCCATTCATGCAATACCGCAGGCCGGTTGGCGGCGGCCCGTCATGAAAAACATGGCCCAGATGCGATCCGCAGCGCGCGCAATTCACTTCCTCGCGGATCATCCCGTGGCTGGTGTCTTTGACGATCTTCACGCGTTCGCTTGAAACGGCCTGGGTAAAGCTCGGCCAGCCTGTGCCGGATTCGAACTTCGCTCCTGCCTCAAACAACGGGTTTTCACAAGCGGCACACACGAAGGTCCCCTCCTGATGAATGTTCAGGCATTTGGCAGAGAATGGGCGCTCGGTTCCCCGTTCGCGCATCACATGGAATTGCTCGGGAGTAAGGATCTTCCGCCATTCGTCCTCGGATAGATTGACTTTGTCTTTCATAGGGATAGCAGCCAGCCTGGCGCGAGCTTCCTCAGCGCCGGTGTCCGCCGGCATGGCCGAAGGGATGACCGCCGCGAGAAGAACGATGGAGAGCAGCAGTTTCATAGGATCGGAAGCAATCGCGCCTTCGAGAATATAACCGGCCTTGGAGCAAGCGCAAACCGGCAGTTTTCGCTTTCCCATCAGGCGCCGTCCCGGGTATATGTCGCTGCTGGATACAGCGGATCAGCCCCCCTCGGCTGTTTGGGCGCCGCATTTTAGGACACCGCCTCTCGGCGCCTCATTTGAATTATGATCAAAACCGGCATTCTCAACCCCCATCTCCTCTCCCTGCTCGCCAGGATCCGCCACACCAACACCTTGGTGATTTCCGATCGTGGCTTCCCATTCTGGCCTGAAATCGAAACGATCGATATCTCCCTGGTCGATAACATCCCGAGCGTGCTTCAGGCGCTCGCCGCGGTGCGTAATGCCTGCGTGTTCGGGCAGGCCTACATGGCGGAAGAGTTCAAGGCCAACAACTCCGAGGCGACCCGGCTCGCTTTTGCCGATGGTCTCGCAGGATTACCGATCACGTACGAGCCTCATGTCGATTTCAAGAAGCGGGTCCCAGGAGCCATCGGACTGATCCGCACCGGGGACACCACGCAATACGCGAACATGATTCTCGTAAGCGCTTAAAACGTCCAAGTATAGAAGTCTAACCCGTAAACCAGCAATCCACCCAAGTGGCCGGTGAACCCGACGAGGGCTCCGCCGACCAGCAAGGTGAAGCGATAGACGAGGATGCTGCCCTCGTTGTTGGTTTTCCAATGGCGATACCAGGCGTACAGGCAGATGACGGCCCAGACTGCCGAGCCGGTTCCAAGCCAGCGGTGCAACAGAAGGGTTGGCCTTAGCTCGGGTTCCATTCCCATGGTCGCCGCGAGCGCCCAACCCAACACCGTTGTCACGAGCGCGCTGATGGCCCCCAGGTGCAGATTCCAGACTCCAGCATGGTGAAGCGTGGGATTTTTGAGCAGCCAGGAAGCAACCTCGAAGAGCATTGCCGCGATGAGGAGCGCCACCGGGAAATGCACGATCGCCGGATGAAATTGGCCAAAGAAATGGATCACAAATCCTCCTGATTTAACTCACTTGGCCTTGGCGGCAGCGTCATCGAGTATCTTGATGTATTTCTCGGGTTCCTTGTTGAACTTCTTGACGCATCCCTTGCAGCAGAGGCGAACGAGGCGGCCGTTATATTTGATCTCGATCGGAGCGCCCATGTCGCCGCCGAGTTGATCGCCGGTGACAATGCACTTTTTGGTAGGATAATCTTCGGCCCGAACGCCAACGGTCAGCGTGGAGCAGGTGATTGCCGCAAGGACGGTAAGTTTTAGGATATTCATGATGGTGTGTTTTAGTTGGCTTCTTTGAGGAATTGGGTGATGGCGCGTTGTTCCGCGCCAGTGAGGCTCGCACGGACTCGCATGTGGTGGACGATCACTTCCCACTGCGCATCGCTAAACCGGGTGGCGGGTTGCAGATTATGGCATTGCTGGCAGGCATGCGCCCAGAGTTTTGCGGCGTCGATCGGTTCATCCTTGCTGGCGACAGCCGTGGAGTCGGAACCGGCGAAAGCGAAGGCTCCGGGAATCAGGAGACAAGTTAAGAAGAGTTTCATAATTAGAGGCCGACTGCGAATTGGAGAAGAACTGCGTTTTGGTTTGGCTCGTTATGGTTGCGACGGTCGATCTCATAGGCGGCTTTGAGGACCGCTGAACTGGTCACCCAGTAATCGATGCCGAACGTGAGGCGTTTTTCATCGAATCCACCGGGTTCGTTGTTCGGCATGTTTGCTTCGTCTGCCCGGACGATGAACTCCATTCGGTTGAGCGTGTCGCTAAGTTCCCGAGGCCGATAGGAGGCCTGCACGTAGCCGCCGTTCCGGTGGTTCGAATAGGTGAGCGGGCCGAAATCGGCAGCGTTCGGGTCATACGTGAGCTTGCCGGTGTCGCTCCAGGCGTATTGCGCCAGCAAGGTCAGGTTGCCTTTGAGGAGATCGGAGTTGTGATGGATCTCCATATCGACCGACTGCTGGGTGGAGCGTGGGTTTCCAGTGGCATTCACATCGGTGACATGGCCAGTCTGCATCCCATAGCCCAATTCCAGCCAGGGGAATGGCAGGAATCCAATCCGGCCCCCTACTTCCTTGGCGTTGTTGAGGGATGAGAAGTTGTCGAATTGAAGCTGCCCCGCTTCCTCCGCGCTGCCGGAGAGAACACGCGGTGTGTTGGAGGCGAAGAGAGCGTAGTTGAACCGCACCGGACCGACGGGAACAGCGCCGCGAATCTGCAAGCCGAGATTGGTCTCCGGCAGGATGCCGTCATAAATGGCCAGCGGAGTGTCCGGGAGCTTGTTGATCCAGTTTGGCTCGTAGCGTTCGACGAAAATGTTCATCGGGCTCAGGAACTTTCCGGCGCCGATCGTCATGTAATCGTTGAGAGCGTAAGAAAGGTGCGCGTATTCGAGGTTGACCAGTGTGGTCCCGTCCTCGGCGAGTTCCATTTCGGTCTCGCCCTCAAACATCAGCTTGTCGCTCAACTGCCAAAGGAATACCGGGGCGAAGGTCGCGCTGAAATTGGCGGGCCCATGCTGTGGAGCGATGAACGACGCGGAGGCGCTCCCCGCGATGTGAAATTTGGTGGTTCCGGGCTTGGTTTCTTCAACGACGGAGCGAAGGTCGGTGACCTCCTGGCTAAGCGCCTGAACGGCGGACGCGGTGGAACCGGACTTCGATTCACTTGCCGACGTCGTCGCAACCGGTTTGTCTGCTTTTAGGGCGCGGAGCGCCTTCTGCATTTCGACAACCTGCTGTTTAAGGGCTTCGTATTCCTTTCGGGAAACGTAGCCTTCCGGAACTGAATCAGTGGCAGCCGAAGCTGCGGTGGCCATTGCGAGGCAGCCCAGGACTGCATAGTTTCGCGCGGCACGGGAGAATTGGGTGTGTTTATTTTCCATGCGCCCGCAAATTGAACGGGCAACATTACAAAATCCCGTATCCCAACATGACAGTTTTGTAATGTGGTGCTATCCCGGCAGACAGACCGCGAACGTAGTCCACCCGGGCTTGCCCCGCCGAAGCTCCACTTTGCCGCCCGCGGCGCGAACGATCTCCCGGCAAATGCTCAGCCCCAAACCATGTCCACCGATCTTTCCTCCCCCCGCGTTATTCTCCCCGCGATGGAAGCGCTCGAAGATCCGGGACGCATCTTCTGGCGGAATCTCAGGCCCGGTATTTTCAATGACAATCTCACAAAGATACCGATCGTCCTCAGCGGGGCAGCGGGACAGGCTTGCGTGAATTCCGCCGTCGGGGTGATTGTATTTGATGGCGTTTTCGACCAGGTTCAGCAGCACTTGGCGCAGGAACTGAGCGTCCCCGGAAACGGTAATGTCCGGCTGCACGTCACGGGTCAGAGTGATCGAGCGGTCCGCCGCAAGAACCTCTGCGTCGTCGAGGGTCTCGTTCACCAACTCCGAAAGCTGGACCGGTTCTTGCGCGATCTTGAGTTTACCGGCGTCCGCCCGCGAGAGCAGCAGCAGGCTTTCAGTAATCCGCGAAAGCCGCACGGTTTCCTCCAGCACCCCGAGCAGAAGCGGAACCTGGCTTGGCGGGCAGTCGGGAGCCCGCAGGGCCAGTTCGAGTTCACCCCGGATGATGGTGAGCGGGGTTTTGAGCTGATGGGACGCATCGGCGGTAAACCGGGTGGCTTGCTCGAAGCTGCGCTCCAACCGGTCGATCATCCGGTTGAGAACTAGCGCAAGTTGGGCGATCTCGTCCTGCGCGCCATGAACCGGCAGGCGTTGATTCAGATGTTCCGCACCGATCCGATCCGCCGCTTGCGTCAGGGCCGACACCGGTGCGAGCGCCTGCTTTGAAATCCACCACCCCCC
Organism: Verrucomicrobiota bacterium; assembly: GCA_037130675.1. GTDB lineage: Bacteria > Verrucomicrobiota > Verrucomicrobiia > Chthoniobacterales > Chthoniobacteraceae > JBAXSN01. The sequence goes on along the minus strand of JBAXSN010000015.1, from coordinate 25,662 downwards.
GACCGCTGCCAGCAGTAATACGACGGGACCGCCCGCGAGGTAGGCAAGCAGCAGATCTTCCCCGATCTCGTCCACTTCATCCAGATTGCCCGCCAACCGGAGGACGATACCGCCTCTTTCAAACATCCCCACGCGGTAACGCTTCGAACCGAACCGGGTGGTATGCATTCCGCGGGTCCGAGCGACTCCCTCGAAACGGAAATCGCCCGAGTTGATCGAGCGGAAGAGCAGTCGGCCGTCGGCCGTGGCGATTTCCACCAGATACAGCGCGGTGGCTTTTCGGAAAATATCCTCCACGCCATGAAAATCGCTCCAGTCCACCTGATGGGAGCGGCTCTGGAGAATGTCAAAAAATTCATGGCTCTCCTGCCGCAAATCGTCGTCGAGGGAACTGATTCGCTCACGATAAAGATGTCGCGCAACCCCAATGCCAAAAAGGCACATGACAAGGCTGAACACCGCTGCGGCATAGAGCGTCAATTTCAGGCGGAGCGACCAGTAGCGCATGCGGCGTAAACAGGGTTTAGGAGCTTCAGGGCAGGCGGGCGCTGTAGCCGATGCCTCGCACCGTGTGGATCAGGCGCACCGCTTCGCCCTCATCGATCTTCTTTCGGAGGCGCTGGATGTAAACATCGACCAGATTGGTGAGCGGATCGAAATGATAATCCCAGACCCGCTCGCAGATCTGGGTGCGCGTAAATACGTGGCCTGGAGAACGGATAAGATATTCCAAGAGAGCAAACTCCCGTGCGGTAAGTTCGATTTCCCGAGTCCCGCGCGTTACTTTCCGAGTGGTAAGGCTCAAAGTAAGGTCGCCAAGTCGGTAGCAGGTCAGACTTGTTCCGGCTGCCCGGCGCAACAGTGAGCGCAGCCGGGCGATCAATTCATCCATTGCGAATGGTTTGGGAAGGTAATCGTCCGCACCGAGGTTCAGGCCCTCAACGCGTTCGGTGATCTCACCGCGCGCGCTAAGGAGGAGCACGGGCACCGGATTATTCGCCTCGCGCAGCGCCCGTAAGATGCTGAGTCCGTCGCGGCCCGGCAGCATGATATCCAGAATAACCGCGTCGTAGGTCTCCCGTTTGAGGAGAGTCAGGGCGTCGTCGCCATGATGACAGAGTTCCCCGTAGAGGCCTTGCTCGGCGAGCCCCTTGCGGATGAAAGAGGCGATCTTTCTTTCGTCTTCGACAATGAGGAGGCGCATCGCTGGTTTGTACGCAACACAAACCAGAAAATGGCGGTTGTCGAGAGAATTGCGGAGATAGGCTACGTCTTGCGCGCTTCGTCGGTGCGGTTTTCCATGACATGCGCGGCCCAGTCGAGGGCGGAAGTGGCGGGGTCCCACGTATCGACAAAGGGCTCCCGGCCCGAACGGACCGCCTCGACCCGGTGCTGCTGGTAAGCGAGCTCGGTGGCCAGAGGCAGATAGACCTCCCGGCGACCCGATTCGTCGGCGTAATCAAAGAGCCCGTTGTAGCAGTGCCTTCCGTCGTCCCACCCCGGATGGTTCAGGATCGGGTACAGGCAGACCCCTTCGACCGGCACTTCTTCGTCAATGGCCGCCGCCACTTCGTTGCTGATATACCGCAACCAAGCCGGTCGGGTTTCATCTTCAATGCCTGTCTCCGCTACAAAGATCGGTCGGTTATAGCGCTCGTGCACTTCCGCCAGCATATCGCGCAAATGCCGATAGCGCGGGTCGGACGGGACGATCATCGAGCCGTGGCCACCGGGATACCGCCATTGATTGTGGATGTAATAATTCACGCCGATGACATCGAGATAGCCGGGGTGACCGCCGAGTTCCGGTTCGAGCCGCCCGGAAATCATGTCCCACACTTCGAATTGGCTCTGCCGATAGAGTTCGGCCGCGAACGAATCCTCAGGACGCGCCCGCCGTTGGATGACATTGATGAGCGGGTCCACCTGAAAGAGGCGCGTGGCCGGGTTGACGTTTCGGATGGCGCGAATCGCGGCAATGGTCGCCCTGACGAGTTGCCGCTTGAGTTCCTGTCCCCTTCGCCGCGCAAACGGATTGAGCACCGCCGATTCCCCGCCCGCCCACGAGAAAAAGGAGATTTCGTTGATGGGTGAAAAATATGGAATCCCCATCCCCTCGTCGGCGACCAATTCGGAAAAGGCGCCGGCAAACCGGGCAAAGCGATCGATGAACTTTGGCGAGAAGATGTCGAGATCGTCCGGCCAGCCATAATGCCAGATGTCCCAGATCACCTGGGTCCCGGTTTCGCGAGCCGCCCGCAACATCGGCAGGACGCTCGACCACTGATACTCGCCGGGGCTTTGTTCGATCAAATGCCAGCGGATGCCCTCGCGCACGGAATAGAGGCCGTATTTCTGAAGCAGCCTGTAGTCCTTGGCGACAAAGCGATCGTGCTGGGTGGCTGCGAGCATATCCAGGCGCGTGCCATCGGCCAGTTGCTGGGTCGAGCATTCGAATCCACCGAGGAAAAAGCTGCGGAATAATGGCAACGACGAGTTCATCGTATAGGAAATCGCACGCCGAAGCGGAAGCGGCGGGAATATAGCAGCGGCGGGGCTGTTCGGAATGGGACTTATGGGATTTATGGGATTTATGGGATTTATTGGAACGGATTTTTCTTAAGACTGCCCCTTGCGTCGCCCTGCGAGTTGGGGCAGTGGTTTCCTTCGTTCTCCATGATCGTTCCTCGTCCTGAATATCCGCGTCCGCAGTTCGTTCGCCCTGATTGGCTCAATCTCAACGGCGAATGGCAGTTTGAAACCGACCACGCCGACAACGGCAGGGAAAGGGGGCTCCTTGAGCGGGAGCTTTCCGCCCGCATCCTGGTTCCGTTCTGCCCGGAATCGAGCCTCTCCGGCGTGGCCCACACTGGATTGATGCCGGCCGTGTGGTATCGCAGAAAAGTGGCGCTCCCCGCAGATTGGGCCGGGCGCAGAGTGCTGCTACATTTCGGCGCGGTGGATTACGACGCGACCGTTTGGGTCAACGGAGTGGAGGTCGGCCGACACCGGGGCGGCTTCACTCCATTTTGCTGCGACCTGGGCCAGTTGGTGGAACCCGACCGGGCGTTCACGGAGGCCGTGATCGTCGTCCGGGCCCGCGATTCCCACGAAACGCCTCAAGCCAGGGGCAAACAAAGTCGCCGGCTCGAAAATCACGGCTGTTTCTATACCCGCACCACGGGAATCTGGCAGACGGTCTGGATGGAACCAGTCCCCGACTGCTCCCTGCGCCGCCCCAGGATCACCCCGGACGTGGCCAATGCGCTCTTTCGGATCGAACAACCCCTTTCCAGGATCCAAGAGGGTTGCCGCCTTCGCGCGACGCTTTCGGACGCCTCGGGCGAAGTTGCTTCAGCCAGCGTGGCCGTTGGTGGAACGCTCACTCCGCTGCTCTATATTAGAATCCCGGAAGCCCGGCGCCGACTCTGGCGGCCCGCCGATCCTCACCTCTATCAAATCACCCTGCAGCTGCTCTCCGGCACGGGGGAGCTGATCGACTCGTGCTCCAGCTACGCGGGTTTACGGGAAATCGCGATCCACCGCAAGGCGGTCAGGCTCAACGGGGAAACGATTTTCCAGCGGCTGATCCTCGATCAAGGCTACTATCCCGACGGCATTCTGACCGCGCCGAGCGACTCGGCCTTGGTGCGGGACATCGAAATGTCAATGGAGGCCGGCTTTAACGGAGCGCGGCTTCACCAAAAAGTTTTTGAGGAACGCTTTCTCTATCATGCCGACCGGCTCGGCTATCTCGTCTGGGGAGAATTCGCCGACTGGGGCTGCTCGGACTACGGTTCTGACCACGATCACCAGAAGCCAAATCTCAGCTACCTGGCGGAATGGATGGAGGTGTTGGAGCGAGATTACTCCCATCCGTCGATCATCGGGTGGTGTCCGCTCAACGAAACCTGGCAGGTGCTGCACGACCGGATGACGGACCTGGACGACGCCACCCGCGCGCTGTTTTTGGCGACGAAAGTCTTCGATCAAACCCGGCCCGTTCTTGATGCATCCGGCTACTCCCATCGCGTCCCGGAGACGGACATCTACGACTCGCACGATTACGAGCAGGACCCGCTGAAGTTCGCTTTGCATCATGTCGGCCTTGCGGAAGGCAAACCGTTCATCAGCAACGCACACGGCGATCACAATGTGGGCAAGGACTACTCGGTGGCTTATCGCGGTCAGCCGTATTTCGTCAGCGAGTTTGGAGGAATCCTCTGGAGCCCGGGGTGCCGCGATGGCTGGGGATACGGCTCCGGCCCCAAAACGATCGAAGAGTTCTACCGCAGGTTCGAGGATCTTTGCGCGGTGCTCCTGGATAACGAGCACATGTTTGGTTACTGCTACACTCAGCTCACCGACGTCTTTCAGGAGCAAAATGGGCTTTTCACGTTCGATCGCTGTGCCAAGTTCGACCTGGAGCGGTTATCTAAAATCCAGCAACGGCTTGCGGCGATTGAAATTGAGTCTCGGTGATTTCCTGAGCGCCAACGGCGCGCGGGGGCGGCTTGGCATTACCCTCCAACACGTTGAAGCTGCTTCAGAAAACACGGCAGGTTTGCGCCGGTCTTTGGAAAGGATTTTACAGTGGTCTCTTGTTGACACTGAAATCCTCGTCACTTGAGAGAAGCGGCGGTGTCATGATTCGCATGTACAGGAGGCGGTGAAGCGCGAGGCGGGGGGAATCCGGGGTTCCCAAGCGGGTGTCGCCGCACACGTTCGCGAGCCTACTGTAGCCACGGCCCTGTGGGCCGTTACAGGCACAGGCTTCCAGCCTGGTCCGGTGCAGGGTGCGCGCTGCCGTTTCCGGAACAGGCTGGAAGCCCGTGTCACATTCCAGACACCGCAAGGCCGGGTGCATTTTCATCCTGCGTGGTGGGTGAAGCCCATGAAAACTTGTTCCCGAACTCAATTTGGGAATGCCATTGCCTCGGCAACTCTACTGCCGGGATGGGCCTCGGGGAGCAAGCCGGAACCCCGGTCCCTCCGCCGTTCATTCCGGTTGCGTTCCCGCCAATCTGGGCTATTCTAATCGGTGTTAAGGGGGCGTACTGGTTTCGACTCCAAGTCTGAGACTCACGTCGCATGCCGAGGATGGTTCGTTGGCCTCGTTAAAATCCGGACCAAAACAAATAAATGCAGAGTCTAACGACCTCGCTCTCGCGGCTTAATTGACCGTGACGTTCCTGACTGGACGCCTACTACGGCCAGGAGCGAAGACAGTAGGCTAGCCCGAAGGCGGAGTGACCGCGTCTGAAGGCGAAATAATTTCGTGGGCACTCGAATGCCGGACGCGCGTTGGTCCGCAGCCGGCGTTCTAAATAGTTGGCCAGATAAGCATGTAGAAGCGGGTGATGATGATTTGAAGGACAGGGGTTCAACTCCCCTCGCCTCCAGTGTTTTAAACCCACCGCGAAGGGATTTTGGAAACATGAGGAGCGTTTTCCATCGCTGGCGCTATCTCAAAAAGATCGATATTAAAACGGATAGGAGGTAATGCATCCACTCTTGTTTTGGAGGCAGCTTGTCGTTTTTTTTAAGGGTAAAATAAATTGGTAGCGCCGGGGTAGCAGAACCATATTGCGGTTTCTGCGCCTCCAAGCGCATACGCCCTCGATCCACTCGACGGCGGCCTGGATCTTTTCCGTGACTCCGTCGGGCGTGCCGTCCATCAACGCGTGGATTGCGGCCATCCCCAGTTTTGAGCTGATGCCGATAACGATGCCCGCCACGAACTATGTCGCGGGTCGGCCGGTTTTCCCGAAGCCCACACGGCGATGTAAGTGACAATGGCCGCTACGAAATCCAGACCGGAATGCGCAGCCTCCGCCAAGATGCCCAACTGCCAGTCATCGCGCCGACAACCACCTTCAAACCCGTAAGGAAAAAGGCTGCGGCAACCGAGTTCAAGGCCGCCGATTTCTTTTCCTGTTCGCCGATTTCTTCGTTGATGGGTAATTTTTGCGTTCCAAATTCGCTGGGCGGATTTTCACCCTTTCTTACATTGCGTCAAGCTGTTGCGCTATCGTTTGGCATAAGATGGGCAAAGATGCATGGGCTGATCGTGTACCGCCACGGTGATTTCTGCGTCGGGCGGGAGTTCACTCAGGTTGATCGCAAAAGTCGAACGCCCGCAAGTCCCTTGGCGGCTGGCGGGGATGGCGTTTGGGGAGAAGCCCGTGGCGACCTTGCGAATGATTTTTCCATTTTTCGTGGCGGTGATGTCGAGGTGCATCCGGGCAGTGCTGACCATTCCGGCACACATGCCTTTCTCCACCGAACCCGTTACATGCGTTTTGCCTCGCTCATTTCCGGCGTGGACATTGGCGATGATCGCGCCGCATTGCGAGGTGGCTTTCGCGGGTAACACCTTTTCGTCCGGGCAGGTGTGGTGGCCGAAAAGCATGCTTATAAAGCAGAAGGTTTCCTTGAACATAGGTATGAGTTTTTAGATTTTCGTTTCGGAGGTTTGAAGCTCGGCAAGTGCGTCTTGTGGCAGCTTTCTGCGACGGAAGGTGGTGTAGAGCGTCGGGAGGACGACCAATGTGAGCAGGGTGTTGGTCAAAATGCCGCCGATGACGACCGTGGCCAGGGGGCGCTGGACTTCGCCACCCACGCCAACGTTGATGGCCATCGGGACGAAGCCCGCTGCCGCAACCAGCGCGGTCATCAGGACCGGACGCAATCGCACCAGACAGCCTTCGCGCACGGCGTCTTCCACGGATGCACCTGCGTCGATGCGCTGTTTGATGAACGTCACGAGCACCAAGCCGTTGAGAATCGCCACGCCGCTGAGCGCCACAAATCCGACGGCGGCGCTCACGGTGAAAGGCAAACCGCGCAGCCACAGCGCAAGCACGCCGCCCACCGCTCCCAAGGGGATGCCGCTTGCGACGATGAGCACGTCCCGGAACGCGCCCAGACTGAAATAGAGCAGGATGAAGATCAGCCCGAGCGCCATCGGCACGACAAATGCCAGTTTGGCGTTGGCGCGCTCCATGTTCTCGAACTGCCCGTCCCATCCGATGCTGTATCCCTCGGGCAGCTTCACCTCGGCGGCGATCTTCTTCTGCGCCTCGGCCACGAAGCTCGCCACGTCTCGATCCCGAACGTTGCATTGAACGGTAATCCGCCGCTGCCCCCATTCGCGGTTGATGGTGGAGGGGCCTTCGGTTTCCACGATAGCCGCAAGGCGACTGAGCGGAAGCACCGCCCCGGATTCCGTGGGAATGAGCATGTTGGCCAGCGCCTCGGGGTCGGTGCGTTGCTGGTCGGGCAGGCGCACCACCAGCGGGAAACGCCGTTCACCCTCTCGGACCTCGCCCACCTTCTTTGAGCCGACGGCTTCCACGGCATCGAGAACCGTGCGCGTGGAAATGCCGAAGCGCGCGGTTTTCTCAGCGTCCACCTTCACCTGCAATACCAACTGACCGGTGAGTTGTTCGCCGGAGATTTCGCCAGCGCCACGAATTCTTCCAAGCACCGCCTGCACCGAGTCGGAGAGCTGCTTTAAGGTGGCAAGGTTCCCACCGGAGATTTTAATGCCGATGTCCGAGCGAATCCCGGCAATCAGCTCGTTCATGCGCATCTCAATGGGTTGGCTGAATGCCACCGTCATGCCGGGGAGCTTCGCAAATACCTCACGCATTTTTTCCACCAGTTCGAGTTGGGTGTGCGCCTTCTTCCATTGCTCATGTGGTTTGAGCGCCAAGAAAAAGTCTGACAGTTCAATGCCCATCGGGTCGGTCGCCACCTCGGCAGTTCCGAGGCGTGTCCAGATGTTGGCGATCTCGTCCGGAAATTCGGCAAGCAGCGTCTTTTCAATCCGATCATTGTAGGCCACCGCTTCGTCCACGGAGATGCCTGCCAGCCGGACGGTCGTTCCGACGATGGCTTGTTCGCCGAGCTTCGGTAGAAACTCGCCGCCCATGCGGCATGCCAGCATTGCCACGAGTGCCAGTATAATAACCGCCGCCAGCAGCGTAACCTTTCGGAATCGCCACGCCAACGTCAGCACTGGCGCGTAAACCCGGTGGGCCAGGCGCACCAGCCACGGCTCGGTTTCACTCACATGCTTGGGTAATAAGAGGCTTGCCAGCACTGGGGTGAGCGTCAACGCCAGCAGCAGCGAACCGGCCAACGCGTAAATCATCGTCAGCGCCATCGGTTTGAACATTTTTCCTTCCACGCCTTCCAGGGCGAGGATTGGCAGGAACACGACCAGAATGATGCCGACGCCGAATGCCACGGGGCGCGCCACTTCAAGGGAGGCGTCCGTCAACGTCTCGGCGCGCTCCTCGGGTCTGAGCAGTCGCCTTAGCTTGTGCTGGCGCTCGGCCAGTCGGCGCAGGGTGTTCTCCACCATCACCACCGAACCGTCTACGATCAGTCCGAAATCGACTGCACCGAGGCTTAACAAACTGGCCGCGATGCCCGTTTGCAGCATCATGTCCCCGGCGGCCAGCATCGAGAGCGGAATGGAGGACGCCACTACGATCCCTGCGCGCAGATTCCCCAAAAACGCGAAGAGCACGGCGATGACTAGCAACGCTCCCGCCAGCAAATTGTGCTCGACGGTTTGAATCACCTTGTCGATCAGCTCCGTGCGGTCGTAGAGCACTTCGACAATCATGTCCTTCGGCAACAACGGTCGCACTTCGGCGAGCTTCTTTTTAAGCCCCCGCGTTACCACCGCGCTGTTCTCGCCCATCAGCATGAAGCCAAGGCCAAGCACCGCTTCGCCTTTGCCTGCGGCTGTCACCGCACCGCGCCGGATCTCATGGCCTACCTGCACTGCCGCCACATCCCGCACCCGCACCGGCACGCCATCGCGCGCGTCGATCACGATTGCGCCGATCTGCTCCACGCCTGTCGTTAAGCCGATGCCATGCACCAGCAGCGACTCGCCGTTGCGGATCACCTGACCGCCACCGACGTTGCGGTTATTGTCCTGCAACGCCGTGCAGAGTCGGTCCAGTGTGAGTCCGTGTTTCACCAACCGCTGGGGGTCGACCACGACGTGAAACTGCTTCTCCAACCCGCCCCAACTATTGACCTCCGCCACGCCGGGCACCTTGCGCAATTGCGGTTTCACTACCCAGTCGTTGATCTCGCGTAGACTGGCGAGTGAACGCTTCGGGTCGTCGGAGCGGACAATATAGTGAAATACCTCACCCAACCCCGTGGAGATTGGCCCCAGCTCCGGGCGCGCGATGTCTTCCGGCAGCTCCACGCTTTGCAAGCGCTCCGTGATGAGTTGGCGAGCCAGGTAAATGCTCGTGCGGTCCTCGAACGTCGCCACTACCTGGGAGAGGCCGAACTTGGAAACCGAACGCACATTTTGCAACCCTGGCAACCCGCTGATGGCGAGTTCAATCGGGATGGTGATTTGCCGCTCCGCCTCTTCTGGATTGAGCGCGGGCACCGCCGTGTTGATCTGCACCTGCACGGGCGTCGTGTCCGGGAACGCATCGACGGGCAGATTCATGAGCGAGCGCCCGCCTAACACAACGAGCGCCACCGCCAGCACGCAAACGAGCAGGCGGTTTTTGAGAGAAATTCGAATAAGCCAGTTTAACATGATGTCTAGTCATCCGCGCAGCCTGCGCCGAGATGGGAAATAAGAAGTTGCGATTTGAGGGAATAGCCGTGAGCGGTCACCACCGACTCACCGGCTTTGAGTCCTTCGACCAATTCCACTTTGCCCCCGAAGCGCGCTCCGAGCCGCACGGCCCGTGCATCAAACAGGTCCGACCCTTTTTGGACAAAAACCATCAGGTTGCCTTCCACATGCTGGATGGCCGAGTCCGGCACCAGCACTGCGTTCGAATTGCCCGGCAGCAGGATACGCGCCTTGGCAAACAGGTTGGCTTTGAGTAACCGGTTGGGGTTGGGGATCTCCACCCGAACGCGCGCCATGCGGGTGCGGTCATCGACCTCCGCCGCGATCCACGTCACTTTGCCCGTGAAGACTTGCTCGGGCAGTGCTTCCAAGCGCAATTCCACCTCCTGCCCCACGCGCACCCTCAACAACGCCGATTCCGGTACCGACGCGAAGGCCCACATCGTTGAGCAATCCACCACGGTAAAGAGCGGCTTGCCCGCTTCGACCATCGCCCCTCGCACCGCTGAACGCTCGACGATTTCCCCTGCGAATGGCGCGCGCAATGGCAGCAAGACCGACTCGCGCGTCCGGTTGTCCATCGCACTAATCTGCTCTGCGGTGAACCCGAGCGTTTGCAGTTGCTGGTTGGCCGCTTGGGACGCGGCTTCGGCTTCCTGCAGATCCTTCTCCGAACTGACTTTCTGCGCTCGCAGTTTGCGCTCGCGCTCCACCGTTTGACGGGTCAGAACCGCTTTGGACGCCGCATCCGCAATGCTCGCCGACCAAAGCCGCGCCACGCTTTGTTTCTCGTCAACTTTGCCGCCGAGGTCCGCGTCCACGCTTTCCAGGATTCCACTCACCGGAGCCACGATACGGGCCAGCTTTTTCTGGTCGAAAGCGATTTCGGCGTAACACTCGATAGCATCCTTGGCCGTGCCGCTTTCGGACTGCGCAACCTGCACCCCTGCGAGTGTCGCGGATTCCGGCGAAGCGAGCCTCAGTTTGGACGACTCGCCCGGTTTGAGCTTCGCAAGCCCCTCCGGTTTGCAAATGCCACACTCATCGAGCGGCACATCGTGTTCTTTGCATATCTTCTTCTCGCCCGGCTTCGCTTCCCCAGCGCAATCGTGCCCCTCTGCCTCGTGTCCGCTTTCGCGGGAGCACGCAGGCAGCAGCGCCAGAGCCGCCGCCAGAGGAAGGGCGGCCAGTTTGTTAAAATGCGTGATTTTCATAGGTTCTCTTTATTTGAGTTTGCCTGCCAGCGCTTCGAGTTCCGCTTGGGCAATGTTGAGTTCTAAAAGTTTTTGTTGATAGGCAAGCCGCGCTTCAGCGGCGGTTCGCCGGGTTTCGAGCACATCTACAAGGGGGAATTTCCCCTCGTCATACCCCGTCTGCACCCGGCTGAACGCTTCGTTCGCCTTGGGTATAATCCGTTCGCGGTAAGCGCGCGCTTGCTCCGATGCGACGCGCAGCCGCTCAACGCCAGCATTCCGTTCGCGGTTTAGGCGCAGGTCCGCCGCCGCTGATTCGGCTTCGGCCACTGCCAGATTGGCGCGGGCTTCTCGTCGTTTGCCGCTCGATGTATCGAAAAGCGGCAATGGCACGCCAAAGCGAATCTCGCCCATCGAGTTGTTCGTGATCGCCTCCCGGCCCGCTCCCATGCCTACGGTCACGTCCGGGTAAATCTCCAATCGCGCACGGCGCAACGCCAGTTCAGCTTGGGCGACGCGCGCCTGTCCCGCCAACCGGCTTGGGTGGTTCTCCGGAAGTTTGGCTACGCGCGTCAGGTCCCCGGTTTCCGCCAGGAAACCCGTCACGGTCGCATCTCCCAAATCGGCACGTCCCAACAATGTGGCAAGCGTCCTGCGGGCCGTGAATAGATCGCGTTGGAAATCGCCCAGGTCCATCCGGGCTTTTTCAAGAGGCAACGCCATCCGCAGCTTCTCCTGTTCAGGGGCAGCCCCTGCATCCACGCGCTTGTCCACTGCGGCAGCGAGGTCCTCTGCCGTTTTGACAAGATCGCCCCCCAGTTTCACCAATCCCTCAGCCACCAGCACTTGATAGAAGGCTGCCTTCACATCGCGCACGGTTTCGAGACGGCGCAAGTCCAGTTCCGCCTGGGAGAGTTTAACCCCCGTGGCGCCCATGTCTCGTTCCAACTTTTTCTTTCCTGGAAAGGGAAGCGTTTGCGAAACTCCTGCAAGGCGTTTTGACGAAGACCACCCAGCTCCTCGCAGCGGCCAATCTTCCACGCTCAGTTGCAGCTCGGGATTTGACCATCGACCCGCTTGGTCGGCCTTTCCCGAGGCCGCTTCCGACTTGCCACGCGTGGCGCGCAAGTCGGGATTTTTCTCCAAAGCCAGGCGAATGGCGTCAGGCAAGGTCAACTCTGCGGCGTGGGCGCATCCGGCGGCCAAGATGGACAACGCAAACGCGTTGCGGGTGATGAAAGCAAGGAAACGAAATGATGGAATACCAAAAATACGATGATGAGACACAGATCCTCCTCCGTGTGAAGATTACAGGAATGCGATCTCCCGCCGAAAAGCGGGAGATGGTTAGCCAGCGAAGGCGGCTAAGCCTTGGGAGGATTGAAAATGGAAACCGACGCCAGCCGCGCGTTGGGCTCGAAAGTTTCCACGATGCGCTCAACGGGGCGCTCGCTCGGCTTCATCACTAACGCCTTTGTTTCAGAAACCGCCGGCGTATGGCACCAGCATGTCTGACACAACGAGGTATCAGACCCCTCATCCGAGCAACCCAAATCAAGGGCGCAATGCATCGCACCAAATACAAAGGCCGCCGCCAAAAGCAGTGCCGTGAGTTGGTGTCGGAGGGAATTCATCGGCGGAAAAATGCGTGAAGAGTTGACTCGTGGCAAGTGGAAATCCTCAAAACGGGAGCGATGCTGGATGAAGCCGGATGCCAATCGCAGGCGGTCACCGCCCCCTGGCTTTTTCGATTTTGAAGTATGAAAGCCTATCTTTTGATCGCCGTGCTGGGATGTTTGGCGCTGGTCGCCAACGTGCAGGGGGCTACGAAACCTGCGGAAACCCTAAAGAACCTCAATGAGGCCTATCAAGATGAGGCGAATGCGTACGAACGCTACGCGATTTTTGCAAAGAAAGCCGACGAGGAGGGCTTCCCGCAAGTCGCCAGGCTCTTCCGGGCTGCATCGCGCTCGGAGCAGGCTCATCGGGATGCCCATAAAGAAGCCATCGAAAAACTCGGCGGAAAAGTGCCTGCACTCACGCCCGAGAAGGTAAAGGTTGGCACAACACGCGAGAACCTCGAAGCCTCGCTCAAAGGCGAGACTTACGAGAGCGTTACGATGTATCCGGCGTTCATTAAAAAGGCGAAGGAGGCGAACGCAGAACCAGCGGTGCGTTCCTTTAATTTTGCCAGACTTGCCGAAGCCGAGCACGCAAAATTGTATAAAGACGCCCTCAATAACCTCGGCAAAAATGCCAAGGCAGACTACTACGTTTGCCCGGTCTGTGGGAACACGGAAACCGAGCTCCCGGCAAAGAAATGCCCGGTCTGTGGAAATCCCCGGGACAAGTGGGAAAAGATTGACCAATAGGGTCCCGCCCGAAGCGGGAAACGCGATGGTCTTATGTTTCCAATCCCCGAGGTGGCGTCGTCTTATTTTTAAACTGCCGCCTGCTTCCGATGCAGTAGGCGACCGATACCGGGTGCGCCAACTCAGCGCAAAGCCTTTTTGCAGGTATTGCCCTCCGGCCTTTCGAGCCCCGTAGACTCCGCCGTTCTTCAACTTTCCGGAGAATGGCTCGAATAAGGCGCATATTGCATCGTCATCACGCCCCGACGTCGCACAGCGAAGTGGCTATAGGGGGCGACGCACAGCGACAACGCTGGGACGGCAACCGGCAGGGCGTGTCCACATCGCCGCCTCGACAGAGCAAGGCGGCTACAGATAGCTATTCACGACCTCCCTCAGCAACCGCAGGGCGTCGGAGCGCTCGCGCTGAAAACTGTTCCTCCCGATGATCGAACCGAATCCTCCGCCCTCGCGGATGGCACGCACCTCTTCGAGGATCTTTGAATCCTCTCCCTTGGCTCCTCCGGAAAAGATGACAATTCGACGCCCATTGAAGGCGCTTTGGACCACATGCCGCACCCTGTCGGCTGGCGTTTGGATGGGAATGCTTTGTGCCTCATAGACCTTGCGGGCCTCGTCGAATTCAAGGTGGGCCGAGGGCAATTTGACCTTGATAATATGAGCGCCGAGTTGCGCCGCAAGATGGGCGCCATAAGCCACCACGTCCAAAGCGGTTTCCCCCTCCTTGCTCAATCCGCCGCCGCGAGGGTAAGCCCAGACGACCACGACGAGACCTGCTTTCTTGGCTTGTTCAGCAAGCCCCCTCAACTGCTCATACAAGAACCGGCGATCCACCGAACCGGGGTAGATGGTGTACCCAATGGCCACGCACCCGAGGCGCAGGGCGTCATCCACCGAGGCCGTTTGCGCACCCATCGGGTCTTTCTCCGCGTGCAGAAGATCGTGGCTGTTTACCTTCAAAATCAACGGAATATCCCCGGCAAACTCCCGGGCGCCCGCTTCCAGAAAGCCGAGCAGCCCCGCATAAGCGCTCAGGCCCGCTTCGATGGCTAGCTCGAAATGATACCGCGGATCGTATCCCGCCGGGTTCGGGCCAAAGCTTCTCGCCGGACCATGCTCAAACCCTTGATCGACCGGCAGGATCACGAGTCTGCCTGTCCCCCCGAGCCGCCCATGGTTCAGAAGACGGGCCAGATTGGTCAACGTTCCCGCGCTATCGCCCCCATACCAGCTAAGAATCTCTCGAATGCGTTCTTTCATTGGCCCTACTCCATTCATGGCGCCCCACACCTGGGTTCGAAATCCCAAGCGGAAACTACTTACCATGCCTAAATCGGAACGAACGATTTGGATGGTCGCAGCGATCCCCCTCATCCCTTGCACCGGATTGCTACCAGGGCGACATCGTCGTCGAACGGATTTCCGCCCGCGAAAGAACGCACCTTCCCCATTGCCATTTCCACCACCGTTTCAGGCGAATCGAAATGAAGGTTGCGTAAGCTTGCAACAAACCGTCCAAACGAGAGGCGCTCACCTGAGGGATCGCTCACGCCAAAAAGTCCATCGGTAAGCAGCAGAATAGCATCCCCTGAACTTAACCGCGCGTAGCGCCCCTGGAGACTGCCATCCTGCAGGAGCCCCACCGGCGGCCCCATGGAAGGCAGCACATCCACGCGGCCATCGTTGCGAAGAATGAGAATCGGCGGATGGCCGGCTCCCGCAACCCGAACGCGGGAATCGTCCGGACGCAAAACCACGCAAGCGGCCGTAAGGAAGAACCGGGCCGAGAAGATGGCTTTGAAGTCGCGATTCACCCCTTCAATGATGGCCGCCGGATCACTGGTTTCGGCAGCCACATGGCGGAAGATCAATTTGGTGAATGTAGTCAGAAGCGCCGCCGATGCCCCGTGGCCCGTGGCGTCCGCAATCCAGACCAGGAGCCCGCCATCCGGCAGTGGCAGCCAATCGTAAATGTCTCCGCCAACCTGGATAAGCGATTGGTAGCAGGCCGCAAATTCCCATCCGCGCAATTCGGGAAGCTCCTTCGGGATGATCGCCTGCTGGATCAGCCGGGCCGCTTCGAGATCGCGTTCATGCACGGCGCGCCATTGTTCGAGCTGGCGATTCTGGGTTCGCAACTGAGCCCTCAGGGCCGCAAGCCGGAGATGGGTTTCGATCCGCACTTTCAGCACCGGCAGATTCACCGGTTTGCTCACAAAATCATCGGCTCCAGCCTGGAGACATTCGATCTCGTGCCGCTCGCCGGTGTGGGCGGTCAACAGAATGATGGGCGTTTGCGCGACGACCGAATCCGCATGCGTCCGGATGATCTCACAGATTTGGGCGCCGTTGAACTTTGGCATCGCATAGTCGAGTACCAGCAGCGCCTGGCCTTTCAGATTTTCCAATAGCTGGAAAGCCGCCACCCCGTCTGCGCATTCCTCAACCTCAAAGCCGGCACGCCGCAAGGCATGGCCGAGCATTCGCCGCATCAACGGTTCGTCATCGACCACGAGAATTTTCGATTGGTGATTCATCCGAACATTCCTCGACATTCGCAGTGGCGAGGCAACGCCCATCGAGCCAACAGCCTCGTTTCCCAATGCATCCGATACACTTTAAAGGAAAGCAAATCTAGCCGCATTTTGTATATGAGATTAGGACTAAGAGGTTTCATGATGACAGGTTTGGCGGCGCTTAGTCTGGCTGGGGTAGCAACGCCTATCCCTACTACTATGATCGAGACTGGAGGTGGGGATATCGCTACCATCGTCCTTACCGGTATTACTACCGGCCCGGCGCCATTATTTACCCGGCGCCGGTCTATGAATACCGCCCCTATTACCGCAATTATTATTACCGGAATTATCGCTACCATTATCGCCGGGGGTATTGTTATCGAGGGTGGTAAGCCTGTGATGGCTCCCTCCATCCGCTTCGATTTCGGATCAGGTTTTTGAATATCCGATGAACGTAACTCGTCTGATTTAACATGAACGCAAAACTTAAAATTCTGCTGTTTTCCGCAGTAGCGGCCTTGAGCTTCGGATTGCCGGGAACAGCGTCGGCGCGAGGCGGCCATCATGGAGGGGGCGGGCACGGGTGGCACGGAGGCGGGCATGGGAGCTGGCACGGAGGAGGACATCACGGATGGGCCAGGAGTGGCTGGCACCATGGCGGCGGGCATTACGGTTACTATGGAGGACATCGGCACTACTATCGGAATGGGAGCCGCGTTTACGTCTACGGTTCGCCCTATTATTATGGGGGGTTCCCGTACGGCTATGGATACCCGTTTGGCTATCCTTACGGCTACGGCTACCCGTTTGGTTATGGTTACTATCGACCGGGTGTGACCTTGTCTTTCAACCTGCTCTAAGGTGATTGTTAACGCACCGAAACGCATCGCAACCGACGTGGCTTGGCATCCCGTCGGCCTGGTAAATGTCTATTTTATCGGGCGTCCCGGAGACAAGTGGGTGCTGGTCGATACTGGCACGCCGGGCCACGCTGCGGAGGTGCGCGCGGCGGCGGAAGCGCGCTTTGGGAAGGACCGGCCGGACGCCATTGTTTTGACCCATGGCCACTTCGATCACAGCGGGAACGCCCTGGAACTGGCGAAGGAATGGCGCGTGCCGATCTATGCTCACCACTTGGAACTGCCTTACGTGACGGGTCGTTCTCCCTATCCGCCTCAGGACCCGTTGATTGGCGGATTTCTCGGACTGGCCTCCATGTTTATGCCCACCTCGGGCGCCGATCTTTCGGAGCGGGTCGAAGAAATTCCCGATCCGCCGAAATTATACGAAAAGGTGCCGAGCTTGGTGGGATGGCAGTGGATTCATACTCCGGGACATTCACCCGGACATCTGTCGCTATTCCGAGAAAGCGACGCCACCCTGCTCGCCGGCGACGCCCTCGCCACAGAGAGCATGGAGTCGCTCCGTGCCCTTATTAAGAAAAAACCGGAGCTCTCCGCGGGGCCGATCCCGTTCAACTGCGATTGGCAGGCGACGGCGAAATCCGTCAGGCGGCTCTCCGAGTTGCAGCCTCGCACCATTGCCGCCGGCCATGGCATCCCGATTAGCGGTGGAGAGTTGGCCGAACAGCTTTCGACTTTCGCGGAGAGCCTGATGCCGCCAAAGCGCGGGAGATATGCGATCGAACCTGCGCGGACGGATGAAAACGGAATTGTGTCAATCCCGAGGCCTGCGCCGTTCGCCTGGCTGCGGATGGCGCTGCGCGCCGTGGCCGCAACGGCAGGAACGATCGGAGCGGTAATGGGAGCGCGCTGGGTGTTGACGCGCAGGCACCGGTAGCGGGGAATGGGAATGATGGGAAGCATGGGAGTTATGGGAATGATGGGAATGATGGGAAGCATGGGAGCTATGGGAGCTATGGGAGCTATGGGAGCCATCCCATACTTCCCATACTTCCCATTCCGGGCTCCTCTACAACTTCCGCCGCAGCATATCCAAGGCGGTCTGGGCCGTGATGTTCTTAAAACTCTCCCGGTCCCGATAGAACCGGTGCTGCTCGACCAAAGTTTCCCTTCCCCTTTGGGCCAGCGCAATGAACACCGTGCCCACCGGTTTCGCCGGCGTCCCACCGGTTGGCCCGGCGATTCCTGTCGTGGAAAGCGCCCAATCGGTTCCCGCTCGAGCGAGCGCCCCTTCGGCCATTGCCCTGGCCACCGGTTGGCTCACGGCTCCGTGAGCTTCGATCAACGCCGGATCGACCCCGAGGTCGCGCGACTTCGCTTCGTTTGCGTAGGTGACAAATCCCGCCATGAACACGGCGGACGCTCCGGAGACGTTCGTCACCCGATTGGCCAGTCCGCCGCCGGTGCACGACTCTGCGATCGAGAGCGTCTCCTTGCGCTCGGCGAGCCGTTCCACCACGAGTTGTTCCAGCGGACGGCCATCGCGCGATACGATCCGCTCGCCCAAGGCCGCCAAAATTATCCTTTCGGCGACTTCAAGTGCCGCCTCCGGCCCGATGCACCGGACATCCACTTCCCCCGGTCGCGCGCAATAACCGAGTTCCAGATCGGAGATCGCCAGCAGCCGTTCGCCAACCAAGTCTTCCACGTTCGACTCGCCCAGCCCGAGCACATGATACACCCGGCACCCATGAGTTTCGCCTCTGGGGGCGATCCCCTTCAAAATCGGCAGCGCTGCCTGCTCGAACATCGGCTGCAACTCCCGGGGCGGTCCCGGCAACAAGAACACATGGGCGGGGCGCCCCCCAGTCAGTTCGCCGCCTGGATATTGAAGGTAAAGCCCCGGTGCCGTGCCGTTTTGGTTCGGGAGAACGATCGCGCCTTCGGGAACCTGAGCCTGGCGGCGAACCCGATCCGTCAGGACGATGTTCCGGCTCGCAAACCGCGCTTCGATGTCCGCCATCACCGCCGGATCGAACCGGAGCGCGCGTCCGAACAACTCCGCTGTCACCTCGCGGGTAATGTCGTCGGTCGTCGGCCCAAGACCTCCCGTCAACAGAATCACGTCCGCCCGGGCAAGCGTCTCCACCAAAGCCACCCGGATCGCGTCGCCATCGGGCACCGTGACCTGTCGGCTGATCCGCAGTCCAAGCGGAAAGAGCGCCTTTGCCAAAAAAGTAAGATGCGTATTCAAGACGCTGCCCAGAAGCAGCTCCGTCCCGGTATTGACAACTTCCACATTCATCGTGCCCCTACGATGCCGCTCCTGCGCGAAAGAGTCCATTCAGTTTGAGCGCCTTGGGGAGCATCCGCTTCAAATTAAGAAAAAAAGGTCCATGCGGGTTCTCAGCGCCATGCAAGGCGGCAGATTACTGCCGCCCTACGCACCGTGTGGACTGCTTTTTCCCAAGCTTCTCTTTTCGCGCGTTCGTGGCAAAGTTTGTGAGTGCTCATTGACGCCCATAACCACCTTCAGGACGAATGGCTGCTCCCCCACCGGAGCGCCGTCCTCAGGGACTTGGACTCCGTCGCGCTTTCACGGGCGGTCGTCAACGGCACCACGGAAGCCGACTGGCCGGAAGTCGCCGCGCTGGCGCAACAACATTCGTGGGTGCTGCCGAGCTATGGGCTGCATCCGTGGTTCATCGCCGCACGCACCCCTCATTGGCGCGAACGGCTCATCGAATTCCTCGACCGCGGCCATTGCGCCGTGGGCGAGATCGGGCTGGACCGCTGGATCAAGGCTTACGATTTCGAGGATCAGAAACGCGTCTTCATCGCCCAGCTTGACCTTGCATCCGAGCGAAATCTGCCCGTGACCATTCACTGCCTCAAAGCCTGGGGTGCCTTGTTGGAAATTCTCCGCACCCGGCCCGTGCCCGAACGCGGGTTTCTGCTCCACGCCTACGGCGGACCAGCCGAAATGGTGAACGATTTCGTGAAGCTGGGCGCGTATTTCTCGTTCTCCGGCTATTTTCTGCATGAGAAAAAGGCAGAGCGGCGGGAAACCTTCCGGCTTATTCCCGCAGACCGGCTGCTGGTCGAAACCGATGCCCCGGCCATGCCGCTGCCGCCCGAACGGACCCGCTGGCCGCTGCCGAATGCCCCGGACGGCACCGCGATCAACCATCCGGCAAACATCGTGAGCGTGTATGAGGGACTTGCTGAGATCCGCAACGGGACCGTTGAGGCGCTTACGGTCCAAATCGCGGAAAACTTCCAGCGGCTTTTCGGGAAAGAGCGGCAGGCCAAAGCGGGGTAAGTGAATGATTTCCAACGAAATAAGCCGGACGGCAGATCGCGTCACCCTCTTGATTTTGACCAAGGGGTCAATTCTCTTGCGCGGCAATCCGAGATTCGCAGGAAAGCGGCAACGGGAACGGCCCGATGCCCCCATTTCCAGATTCCCACTGATCCATCCCTTGACGCCCCTCCGTGCATCCACTAGCGTCAGCGCGTTTATGAGGAAGCCTCTTCTCCTGTTATCCCTCGTCCTGGCGCTCGCTGCGCCAGCAGTCCCAACTGCCAGCGCATCGCTCATCTACCGTGCCGGCGAAGGCTGGAGCGCGGAAGATGAAGATGCCGGCACCGCCGAAAAGTCCGCCAGCGAGCAATTGCACAAGGCGCAGGCATTCGAAACCGGGGGCGACGCCAAAAAAGCGGTGGGCGCATACCGGACGCTCATCCGCAAGTGGCCGACCTCCGGAGTCGCTTCCGAATGCCAGTTCAAAATCGCGCAACTTCTGGAAGAAGGCCACGAGTTGGACCGGGCGTTCGACGCCTACGGCAAATACATTTCCACATATCCCCAGGGCGCCCAGTTCGATAAAGCCGTTGAGAGCCAATACAAGATTGCGGTCGCCTTCCTCAACGGAGAGAAGCGGACGGTTTTCGGGGTGAAGACCTTCTCGTCGATGGAACGCGCCCAGAAGATGTTCGAGGAGATCGTCAAAAATGCGCCGTTCAGCAAGTGGGCGGCGCTTTCCCAATTCAACATCGGTCAGGCGCAGGAAAAACAGGGAGACGACACGGCAGCCCTGGCGGCCTACCAAATAGTGGTGGACAAGTATAACGGGGAAGATGTGGCCGCCGATGCCCTCTATCAAACGGGCTACATTTACCTGAAGCTCACCAAAAAGGGCTCGAACGATCAAGGCTCCCGGACCAAGGCGCGCGAGGCGTTCGAAGATTACCTGATGCGCTACCCGCAAAGCGAAAAGGCGGCCCAAGTTAAGGAAAATCTGGCGACTCTCTCAGGAACGGACGTCAAACAGACCCTCGGAGTTGCCCAGTTCTACGAGCGCACCAAGAATTACAAGGCAGCCGCCATTTACTACAATGCCGTCATTTCGACCGCGGCCGATTCTCCGGAAGGGGAGATCGCCAAGAAGCGGCTGGATGGGATGAAAAAATCCGTCGGCGAAGACAATCTTCGGGCCGGTCCCGAACGGGCCGAAACCGGGGCGAAGGTCAAAGAGCGCCGCAAGCTCCAATCCCAAGTGGATACCGCTGCGCGCCCCGACTATGCGGGCCCCCCGGCTCCCGTCGTTCCCGACGAGGTGGCGCCAGCGAAACCGAAGCTGCGCACGGCGGGTGACGCCGACGCGGGTCCACTGCCTCCAGCTCCCGAACCCTCCCTTCCCAGCCGCTAACCTCCTTTGTCGATGAATCGCTCTTTCCGCCTCGTTTTCGGTGCCGCCGCCGCCCTGCTGCTTAATGGATGCGCTGGCTATCATTTGGGAACCGCCCATCCCCAAGCCATGGAAGGGGTGCATACGGTCGCCGTGCCAACCTTCACGACGACCTCGCTGGTTCCGCGCCTGGAAGTGCTCGCCGCCGATTCCGTGATCGCCGAACTGCAACGCGACGGGACCTATCAGGTGGTGTCCGGAGACTACGCCGATGCCGTCATCCAAGGCACCATCAGCGGCGTCCACCGCCATCCATCCCGATCCATCCGCAGCGATGTCACCGGCTCCCGGGAGTTCACGCTGACGGTGGATGTCAAATACACCGTGACCCGTCGCACGACCCAGGAAGAACTCCAAAAGGGAACCGTTCATGGGGACACGAGCTTCTTCGTCAGCGGCTTTGACGTGAACCAGGACGAACGCCAAGCCCTTCCGCTGGCACTTCAAAACGCGGCGGTCCGCTTGGTCACCCAAGTGACCGAGGGGTGGTAGAACTGGCGCCTTCGGGTATGTTTTCAAAAAAAGGTTCTCAGCGCCAACGGCGCGGCCCATACCAGCCTGGGGCGAAGGCTTTGCGAAGCCCCAGGAATCCAAATCCGACGGAATCAGGGCTGAAAGCCCGCCCCATCTCCCCGGAATGGGACGGGCCTTCAGCCCTGAACCCTTGTATCGCAAAGACCTTGGGCGATGCCCAAGGCTGGTATGGGGCCGCGCCATTGGCGCTCAAGAGTCGGGCGCTAAACAGATTCGCGGGATCATCAAACCCGCTCTAGTTAAACTGCCGCACCCATGTCCGACGACGCCCTCACGCCGATGATGCAGCAGTATCAGAGCGTCCGGCGCAGTCTGCCGGCCGACACGATCCTGCTTTTCCGGCTGGGCGATTTCTACGAGATGTTCTTTGAGGACGCGAAACAGGCGTCCTCCATTCTCAACGTCTCCCTCACCAAACGCGGGCAGGTGCCAATGTGCGGAATCCCGCACCACGCCTCCGAAGGGTACATCGCCAAGCTCGTCAAGGCGGGGCGGCGCGTGGCGGTCTGCGATCAGGTGGGCGAACCGCAGCCGGGCAAGATCGTCCGGCGCGAACTGACCCAGGTGATCAGCGCGGGGACCATTTCCGACCTGAATCTGCTCGACTCGAAGCGGAACAATTACCTCGCGGCGCTGTTCGCCCACGGCGGCGTATTCGGGTTCGCGTTCATCGACACCAGCACGGGCGAGTTCCGGCTCACTGAGTTGCCCGACACCGTGGCGCTGGAAGACGAACTGGCCCGGGTGGCTCCCGCCGAAGTGCTCGTCAGCGATGAGCAACAGCGCGATCTGCCCGAACTGCCCCACGCGGTGGCTTGCGACGGCTACGCCTTCCTGCCGGAGCATGCCGGATTCACCCTGCGCGAGCATTTCAAAGTGCAATCGCTCGACGGCTACGGCTGCTCGGGGATGTCCGCCGCCATCGGCGCGGCCGGGGCGATCCTGCATTATCTGAAAAACCAGATGCGGCGGCAGACGGGCCACATCACGCAGCTCTCGGTTTACCGGAACTCGGCCTACATGACGGTCGATGCCACGACCCAGGCTAACCTGGAACTGGTCGCCTCCCGCGGCACCAAGAACATGAGCCTGCTTCACGCGCTCGACCGCACGATCACCCCCATGGGGGCGCGATTGCTCCGACACTGGATTCTCCATCCGTTGCGCGATCCCTCGCCGCTCTCGGCCCGCCAGCAGATGATCGAAGACCTGCTCGGGGACGGCTTTTTGCTGAGCCAACTACGGGATTCGCTCAAGGGAATCCGCGACATCGAGCGGACCGTGGGCCGCCTGAGCCAATCCGGCGGCAATGCCCGTGATTTGCTGGCGCTCAAGAACTCGCTCGATCAGCTTCCCGATCTCCGCTCGCATCTCGCCGCGCTGCTCAAAGGCCCTAGCTTGAATCCCCAACGCGCGCTCGTTCCCAATCTCCCGATTGGGAACGCACTTGTCCCCGAATCTTCGATTCGCAAAACGCCCGAAAGCAATTTGGACTCCCGAGTTTCCCCTGCCAATAATCCGGCATGGTACGCCGCCGAGGGCGAGACTGACTCGACGCTGCAAATCGATTCTCCCGACAACAAGAACACCCCGATTCCCCTCGCCTGCCAGATTCACGCGGACGTCATTGAGTTTCCCGAGCTTTCCGCCCAACTCTCCCGGGCCATTGTTGAGGAACCGCCGATCGCCATCAAGGAAGGCGGCATTTTCCGCGAAGGCTACGACGCGCAACTCGACGAACTGCGCGCCGCCTGCCGCGAGGGCAAGGACTGGATCGCACAACTCCAGCAGCGCGAAATCGAGCGCACGGGCATCAAGTCGCTCAAGGTCCGGTTCACGTCGGTGTTCGGCTACTTCATCGAGATCACCAAGGCCAATTTGCCGAGTGTTCCCGACGATTACATTCGCAAGCAGACGACCGTAAACGGCGAACGCTTCATCACGCCCGAGCTCAAGGAGATGGAGAGCAAAATCCTCGGCGCGGACGAGCGTTCCTGCGCCTTGGAATACGAGCTTTTCCTCACCCTGCGCGAGCGAGTGCTGGACGACCTGATTCCCCTCCAGCAAACCGCCGCCGCCATCGCCTCGCTCGACGTGATTTGTTCGCTCGCCGAAGTGGCGCGGCTCTTCAGCTATTGCCGCCCGGTGCTGCACGAGGGCCTGCGGATCGACATCGCCGATGGCCGCCATCCCGTGCTCGATCAAAGCCTCGTGGAAGAGAAATTCGTCCCGAACGACGTGGAACTCGACGGCGACGCCAACCTGCTGCACATCATCACCGGGCCGAACATGGCCGGCAAATCCACCTACATCCGGCAGGTGGCGCTCATCGTGCTCATGGCCCAGATCGGGAGCTTCGTCCCGGCCAGCCGCGCGGAAATCGGCGTGGTCGATCGGATCTTCACCCGCGTCGGCGCCAGCGACGACATCTCGCGCGGCCAATCGACGTTCATGGTGGAAATGAACGAAACCGCCAACATCCTCAACAACGCCACGGCTCGCAGTTTGGTGATCCTCGACGAAATCGGGCGCGGCACCTCCACCTTCGACGGGCTCTCCATCGCCTGGAGCGTGGCCGAATATCTCCACGACGAAGTCAAAGCCCGGACGTTGTTCGCCACCCATTACCATGAGTTGACCGAGTTGGAGATCACCCGCCAGGGAGTCCGCAACTACAACGTGGCCGTGCGCGAGTGGAACGACCAGATCATCTTCCTTCGGAAAATCATCAAAGGCGGCGCCGACAAAAGCTACGGCATCCAGGTCGCCCGCCTCGCCGGATTGCCCGGCCCGGTCATCGAGCGCGCCAAAGAGATCCTAGGCAACCTGGAACTCGCCGAACTCAACGCCGACGGCAAACCAAAGATCGCAGAGATCCCCTCCAAACTCCCCCCCCGGCCCCGAAAAAAAGCCGCCCCTGAAGAGCACGGCGAGCGCCCACAGTTGTCGCTGTTTTAGGCCGCTGCCTTCCATTGGAGGAAGTGACTCTCAGCGTGGACAGCACGTCGGGAAGTGACGCCAGGGTAAGTTGGGAGGACTGCGGCGATGGGAAATAAAAAGTCCCAACCGCCCGTGCAAGCCGGCGGGACCGGTAAGGCGGGTGAGGTTGCCGCAGTAGTCGGAGACCTTCATAGTAGCGTGGATCTGTGGGCAATGGCGGACGAGTTCCGCCAAAGCATCGCGGAGCGATCGCCAAGGGAGGTTACTTGTTCGATGCGTGCAAGCGGAAGTGAGGGAGAGGGGATGGCCGGTGCAAGCCGGATAGAAACCCCGGATAAAGTCCGGTCACTCCAAATCGCGCTCTATCGCAAAGCGAAAGCCGAACCGAGATATTACCGCAACAGCAGCGCCGTCATGGACGAGGCGATGACCTACGCCCGTGACCGGCTGCGCCGATGGGTTTGGCGAAAACACGCATGCTCACGAGGGATATGGAAACACTACCCGGACGCCCGCCTGCACAATCTCTACGGACTCTATGAAATGCCGATTGCAGCGGGATGGAAAGCGAAGCGATGAACGAACCTGGAGAGCCGGATACGGTAAATCCGTCCGTCCGGTTCGATAAGGGGCGGGTGCGAGACGGTCATTGGCCTTTAACGCCTCTCAACCCGTCAGCCCCGCCTACTCTACTAAAAAGAATTCAGGGCTGAAGGCCCGAACCATCGCATCAGCGTATGGGATAGTGCGGGCCTTCAGCCCTGCTTCTCCTCCCCAATTTTCCTGGGGCGCTGCCTCCCCAATTTTCCTGGGGCGCTGCCCCAGCAATTGTGTTCACGAGGCAAGGGAAAAGTCAGGATTT
>JBAXSN010000149.1:0-7994 GCA_037130675.1 Verrucomicrobiota bacterium | reverse complement strand
CCCTGCACCAAATTGTGTGTTGTTTTCAGAGAAGGCTTCGGAGTTCGGGTTTAACGAATGACGCGGTAGGATTCCAGCGGCTCAGCCATCGGCGTGCCGCATCGGAAGATCGGCTCGGTGGGGAGCGCTTGAAACCGTTCGGGATGAGTCCGGAGCACGCGGGCCAGCATTTCGTTGTGCGGGCGCCGGTTGTGCTCGGGCATCGCCGGGTCGATCACCACGAAATCAAACCCGTTGGTGGTCAAATACTCCAGCATCGCGGCTTCGGTTTCATACTTGGGGTGGTAACCGGAGCCGTTCCAGGCGGATTGAGCGAGTTCCTTGCTCGCTCGCTTCGCAATGCAGTTCGGGCGATGCCTGTCTGCCATCGCCACTTCGGCGATGAACATCCCTTCGCCCGTCGCATCCGAGGAAACCAGAAATTTCCCTTTCGGGGTTTCCGCCATCAGGCGGGCCGCCACTGCCCGGAAGCCCCAACTGTCTTTGAGCCGAACCTTGAACGGGCTCAGGTGCGCCTTGTCGCCTGCCGATCCAAAATAAACGTGGTCGGTTTCCGGATGGATCAGCGGGGCCGCAAAAAAAACAAGCACTGCTATCGATGGCAATGCCGTTCGAAGTGCCGGAACAGCGGAACGCCGCGCGACCCACGCAATCCCTGCCATCGCAAACAGCATCACCGCGCCGAGCGCGGGAACCAGGTGGCGCACTTCCTTTCCGGCGGGAGTGATCGACGGGAAAATCACAACCCCCGCGATCAGGGCCAGGCAACTGGCCCATTTTCCGGCGCGCGGATTTTCGGCGCTTGGGGCGAAACCCGCCATCGCCCGGCAGGCGACCCCCAGGGCCGCCAGCGTGGCCAGGACAAATCCGATCACGACGATCAACTGCCATCCATAGAAGGGCAGGGCTTGGCGTGTAAAATTCCAGGAAGGCTTCGGTTCTTCCCAACCGCCTCTCCCAATAAGGCAGGTCAAGAGCACCCAGGGCCCCCCAAACACCATCGCGATGACGCCTCCCGTCCAAAAAGCGCGTTCTTTCAAAACGGAAAAGCGCCGGGTTAGCAGGATGGCAAAGAGCGCGACAAAGGTAAGCGCCAGCCCTGTTCCTTTCGTGCAAAGGGCTGCCGCGGAAAATATCCCGAAGGCGATCGCGTCTTTGGGACGGCGCCCATCCAGGTATCGACCCAGCCGAAGGGTGGCTGCAAACATCGTCAGGGCGCTCAGGATTTCCGCCATCAACATGCCGGCATACTGTTGGACCGGAGGCATTCCCAGCCAGAGCAGGCATCCGGCAAGGGCATACGCGGCCCCAAACTCCGCCTCGATTTCTGTAAAGAGCATCGTGCCGACGCACCCGGTCAGCGTGGCGATCAAAAGCATCACCGAAGCCCTGGAGGAACCAAAGGGGACGAACCACGCGCTTTGAATCACATATAAAAGGGGAGGCCACTGTCCCAGCCCGATTTTCGGATAATGATCATAGAAATTTTGAACGAACTCCTTGCCCTTCGATACGAGGGAACCGTGGAACCCCGAGCACGCGTAATCCTTCGCAAACACAAAAGTGTCATGCACGAGCAATCCGGTCACATAATGGCCTCCTTCATCCGGGTAGCCGCTAAATTCGCTCCGGTACGCCCCCTCGTTCCATTGAAAGAAAACGGTGACTGCCGTTAAAAAGGCGAACACGAGCAGCTTCGCGGAAAACGGCTTTGAAACGGGGAGCAGGGCAGGGGTGGAATTTGGCATGCGGCTCTGCGAGGCTATTGCGGGTTTTCTTGAGAAGCGAACGAAAATGTTGCCGCGACAGCTCGATGCTGCGAGGCGCGATGGGGCTCCACCGAACAGGAGAGGGGAACCCACCAGCGGTTGCAAAAGGCGTAATCGATCCGGAGCCACGGCCCGAAGAGGCTTAGGGGATTGTAGGTTGCCCCCGGGAAGGTGAGGCCGAATCCGCTACCGCTGGCCTCGAACGCGTCGCTGAGCCGGGAACTGAATAGCGAATGGATGTAGCCCCAGCCCGGCATGTTGAAATCGCCCCCCACCAGCACCGGGTTGGGATCGCTCGCAATGGTTTTCGAAAGCCGCTCTGCGAGACTCACCCTCTGGCGCATGGCTTCCCGATAACCCGCATACCGCTGCCAGATCCGACCCCGGAGCAGTTCGACCAGGAACCCGTGTCCGCGAAGAAGCGCGAAGTCGGGGCGCGGTGTCGGGATGTGAACTCCGTACACCGAGAGGGGATGCACGGGCCATTGAACCCGGAAAAGCGCGGCGGCCGGGGTGCGCTTGGCCCAGATCGACTCCGGGACAATCGTGGCGCTCGTTATGGGAAATTTGCTGATAAGAACGAACTCGCCCACAGCCGCCACAAAACAAGCCGGGTAAGTGCGCTTATAGTAGGCGATCCGGCCGAAGGCATCCTGGATCAGGAGGAAGTCCGGCTTCTCCCTTTGGACAAAGGGAGCCATGCTCAGATGATTGCTTTGGCCGATGTTGTTGGTGACCAGGGTCACGCACTTCTCCCCCGGAACGGCAGAGCGCCTGCCGAAACCCACTCGAAACTGGGTGAAAACCAACCCCACGCCCAAAATGAAAAGCAGGACGATAAGCAGTCGGCGATGGAACAGAGCTGCGGCAGCCGATAAGATCGTCAAGGGCAACAGCCATAATCCGGGAGGCAAATAAATGAGCACGCTGGATAAAGCGTTTAGTTCCCCCATATAACGAAAACCGAGGGCGAGAGCGACCAACACCACTCCATACGCCGCCGAAATCAAGGCCAGGGCGCGCCCAGGGTGATTCCAAAGCTTCTGGATTGCGCTGTGTAAAATGAGTCGTTTGCAGGGCATGGAGGAAAACGAAAAGCGAAGAAAGGGCGGGGCCGGTATGAGGCTCCACATAAGGGGTTTAGGGATCGAAAAAAAAAGTTGACTTGCAGTGGCGTGTTCGGGGAAGATGAATTTGTTTTGGGGATAAAAATCTCAGTTACCTGGCGAACATCAATCTAAAATATCGAGGAACCCTCCATGAAATCACACAAGCATTTCAATTCAATCGCTTCGCCGATGGCCCCGGCGAAGGTAGGCCACGCTCCGTGGCGTAAAGTGGGCCTCGTAACCGCCTTGGCGGTGGGGATGTTTGCCGCCTCTACGGTTCCGGCAAGAGCTGTCGACTACAAATCCAGCAACGCATCGGTGTTGATTGGGGTGGAGTTGCAAGCCGTTGGGGCTTGGAATCCCGCAGCGGAGCCTGCGTTGACCTTGGAGCAAGTGGTTCAAGGCCTCGGGAACAATAAAGATGGCATGAAGGTGCTCAAGGCCGCTCTCACGCAGGCAATTGTCGAGGATACCGCCGTTTCGGGGCAGAATCCTGAATATTTTGTAACCTGGGTTCTTCAGACGCTCAACCCTGCGGATGCTGTTGCGAAGGCTGGGGACGTTATCACCGCGGCGGTTGCAGGGCTGAAGGGGTCCACCAAAGGCGCTGCGCCGGTCACTCAGGCGAAAATCTCCGCCATTTATAATGCTGCGGCGGCTGTGGTTGTGGCCGATGTTAATAGTGGCGCGGTCGCCGGGACAATCTCTGCCAAGCTCACGCCTCTCCTTTCTCCGGCTTACACGGCCTTAGTTGCCCTTGAGTCATCTGACGCCGCCGTGGGTCATCTTATGACTGGGCTTACGTCGCTTAAGGATAAGGATGGCAATGCTGTTAGCTTGGGCGTCAGCGCCAACCTTATCTCACTGGCTGGCTCGGTTATTGGGCTGCCAAAGACAGGGAAGCCCGCGGCGGCAGCCGTCGTTGCGCCAATGCTTTGTGACCAGATTGCGGTCAGCGGAACCGTAGGCGTTGCCAACGCATTGGCGGTTTTGGCGGCGGCTCCGAAAGGCACTTACCAGCCAGTGGCTGATGCCTTGCTTGCGGGGGTGTCCTCTGGTGATGCTGTTACCTACGTTCGCAAAATAATGGCCGGGCAAACCGGCTCCGACATGACGGCTGCCAGTTTTGTCTCCGGCAATACGACCGCAGTTACCGCGCTTGCAGCCGCAGCGGTTGCAAAGGCTGGGGTTGACAACACCGCTGCCACGCTCTCTTCATTGATTGAAAAGTGGACTATACCGATGCCAACGAAGACCAAACCGTTGGCCACAGGCGAGTTTATGAGCGATGGCCTCCGAGCCTCGATTGCGGCCGGAGTTGTTGCGGCCGATCCCACTAGTGCAGCGGCTACGCTGAACACCACGCTCGATGCGCTTGCGTCGCCGGGAACAAAGACCGATGCGGCGGTTGCCACCAAGATGATTGCGAGCGCGGCCCTTGTGAGCGGTTCGGCGGCGGGAGTCGTCGTCGATACTTATCTGGGCGCAAGGTTGGGGAAGGACTACGCCACGGATGCCGCCACAAAAGCGAAGCTGGCTCAAGATCTTCTTGTTTGCGCGTCCTTTGGTGCCGACTCGACGGCCACCAGCGCCGAGGCAATTGGAGCGATCGCAAATACTGCCAGCTATAAGGCCTTGGTGGTTCCGGAAGTCAACCCGAAGGCGGCAGATGTCGAGGGCTATGCCGCAGTCTTGGCTAAGAAACTTGAAAAGGACGACCTCGGTTTGGCCGCTTTTTCTAAAGCCGTTGTTGCTTCGGAATCGGGTTGGTTGACGTCGGGTGTGACCGGCCGCGAATTCACAAAGGTGCTCATCAGCGGAACTAACGGTGGACCGACTGGTGCGAATGCCAGGGCGGACATCGTGCTGGGCGCTATCAATGCCCTCTCTCCAGATGCTGCCGGTTTGAAAGACCTGGCCGGCGATTTGGGTGCGGCTTATTCGACCAATAAAGACAGAATCACCGGTTCGGCGCTTTTGATTAAAAAGCTGGGCGGCGCCAAGCTTGACTCGATCATCAGTGGGGTCGGTGGCAAAGTTGCCAAAACCGATACATCAACCGTATCTGCGGAACTCGAAAAATATGTGGTGGGTGTCGCCAAAGCGAATACCACAACATTGGGCCTCGCTGCGGCGATCACAAAGGTGGGCTATGGCACCTCGACCCTTGAGGCGGCGGATAAATTGAAATTGGTTGCAGACGTCATCAAATTGGTGCCGACCAATGGAACCCAAGTCCAGCAGATCGTCACCGATAACTGCCCGATAACAAGCGGTTCCGCGATGGCGACCTTTGCTGGGGCGGCAACCGGCGCCTCCACGGCGGCCCAACCGGATGTAGCCACTGCAATCGGCAAATTAATCAAGGATAATAGCGTCTCCATTTCGGACTTTTTGAACGCCTCTATCGGGACGAAACTGGTAAAGGACTCCACCGTTGGCGCCGTTCTGATGGGCGGTATTGCCAAGGCGAATCCTGCGCAATGGGCAACGGTTCTTAGCGCGGGTGCTACCTCAGGCAATGCTCCGGCGCTTACTGCCGCCTTGACCAATGCCATGGTGGGAAATCAGACAGCGGATGCGGTCAGCGTGGCTGTCGTAAATCAGGTATTCGGGTCTGGCAACAACGCCAAAGCCACCAAGCTCGGCCCAATCGCCGCGGAGGCCGCCGGGGTTTCGCCTTCGGAAGCTGGTGCTATCACTGCGGATCTGGCGCCAAGAATCGACAGCCTGCATGCGCAGTTGAGAAAAATGGACAAAAATATAATTGTCGATGATACCGCCAAGGTGAAGACTGCCGTGGGTGATCTGGGAGTCTTGGCCGGATTCGTAGTCTCCAAGATGAAGGACGCCTCCGCAGCTAATATCGATGCTGCGATCACGCAAACCAGCACCGGCAGTTATGGCGCGGTTATACCTGGCGGTGATTACACAAAGAATATTGCTACAGCTCTGGCCAACGATGCGTACCTCGTCACTTACGCGGTAAACGCAACCAAGAATGCCGCAGCTTCTACCGCGCTCTTCTACCAGGAAATGCTCTCCAAGTTTAATTCTAGCGCCGATGCCGCTGGGTTGACGGCGTTCACGGGGAAGGTAGTCGGCGGGAATGCAACGGGCGCCGCGGCCATCGCAGCAGGTCTGGCCAATTATAGCATGCCCAAAGCCGTTGCGGGCCTTGCAACAATCACGGATATCGCCATCCAATTGAGCGTGGCGACCAATGTGGATTCCAAGGGCGCGCCAAAGGCTTTAACCGCTGCCTCAAAGGCAGGCATGGCTGCCGGGCTTGCATCGCTTTCCAAAGCCGATGCTGGGGCGGTTGCAAATAGCTTCGCGGGTTCTTTGAGCGCTGCTGCCGATAGGACAGCGGTGGCCGTTGCCGTGGCGAAAGCGGTGCCGGAATACGTGGGCGACATCGTCGCCAATGTTGCCAGCCGTTTCGACTCCACCAATACCCTCGACCGGATTGCGTTGATCCAAGGGATGATCAAAGGAATGGCAAAAGTCTTTCCGAAGCAAATCTTCTCCGAGAAAGTCGGCCTTGTGGTCTCCGCAACGGTTCAGGACATGACGGGCACAGTGGACGCTACTCTTGAATCCAAGGTGGTCGACATCCTGACTGCTGCAATCACAGCGCAGAGCAGTGCTGCGTATGACATTGTCGGTTCGGCTCTGGCTACGCTGAGCGGGAAGCTGAGCTTTTCAGACACCTTCTTGGGAGCTCTCAAGGGGATGGTCGCTTCGGATGCAATGAAGTTTGAAGTCGCTCAAGCTTATAAAGATGTGGTCACAGACCACCACACCGATAACTTCTTCTACAACGTTGACCACCACATCAACGGTCAGGAGACCGGTGTGACTCCGGGTTAGTCGTCCGTTCATCCCAAAAACTCAGGCGGCCCTCGCAAGAAATTGCGAGGGCCGCTTTTTTTTTGGTGCGCCCGGCAGGGCGCACTCACTTGGGGTTTGGAGTCCCTTTGCACGCCCGGTAAGGGGAAGTGCTATCCGAAATGGCAAGGGCGTCCGTCGCGAGGCGGAGTCTGAAGGAAGCCGCAGGCAAAACGTTAGACCGATGAACAAGAACCACATAAGAGGCATGCAGAACGGATGAGGGGGCCAAATTACCTGAAGTCCAAAACTTATACGGAAGTTCTGCACGTAGATGGGGCGGTCATGAACGGGGAGGTGAGTGCGCATTACCCGGGGAGATCTCCACTGCTGCCAAAGAGTGCTACCGTCGTCGAGAGATGGCGGGATGGCGGTGGAGAAGTCAGCAGAGGGCATAGTAAGCGGGGCGACTCCGCCGAAGGCCCGAACATGGAGAAGAAGAAGGGAGCACCGCTGTTTCGATGAACGAGGCAGGCGCAGAAAAGAGGGTTGAGATGCCCGAAGTCGATCTGTGGGGTAGCGGGCGGAACCCGCGAGAGGAGCAGATCGGCGCGTCAAACGTTCCGGTAAGAGCGGATGGAGGCACCCGTCTTGGAGGGCAAGGATTGCTTGAGGCAGTAGTCGAACGAGAGAACATGTTCCGCGCTTTGGCTGCGGTGGAACGCAACAAGGGAGCCGCCGGAGTGGATAGGATGGCGACGACCGAATTGCGGAGCTACTTGCGAGCTCATTGGCCGGAGATCAAAGAGGCGCTTCTGGCCGGGAACTATCAGCCGCAGCCTGTGCTGCGGGTGGAAATACCCAAGCCTGGAGGCGGAATGCGAATGCTGGGGATACCGACGGTCGTGGACCGCATGATCCAACAAGCCATTGCGCAGATGTTAAGTCCCATTTGGGAGGAGGACTTCTCAAGCAGCAGCTATGGGTTTCGGCCCGGACGCAGCGCCCACATGGCGGTGAAGGCAGCCCGCGAATACATCGCGGAGGGCCGCCGCTGGGTGGTGGACATGGACCTTGAGAAGTTCTTTGACCGGGTGAACCACGACGTGCTGATGGCGCGGGTGGCGAGGAAAGTTGGCGACAAGCGATTGTTGCTGCTCATCCGGCGCTATCTGCAAAGCGGCATCATGGATGGCGGCATAGCAACAGCCCCAACGACCGGGTGTGCCGGATGGACGTGCTGGAAGCGGCATGGAAGCATGTAGGCAAAAGGAAGAAGGCAGCC
>JBAXSN010000148.1:0-8021 GCA_037130675.1 Verrucomicrobiota bacterium | reverse complement strand
CCGTTTACATCGAGACCAGCGCCGGGTTGCTGGTCATTCTGGGGTGCGCTCATTCCGGGGTTGTTAACACGCTCCGGCACATTCAGCGATATACGAACGAATCCCGGATTCACGCTATTCTTGGCGGACTCCATCTTGAATCAGCTTCGCCAGCGCGAATGAATGAAACCATCGCCGCACTGAGAGATTTTGCACCGGAGCGGCTGGGATTCTGCCATTGCACGGGCTTCGCCGCCACGACTCGTCTCTGGAACGAGTTTCCGGAGAGATGCTTCCAGGCTCACGCCGGATTGAAAATGGACTTTGCGAAATGAACCATCGGACACTGGTGCCGCAAAACGGAAATCCCTCTAATGAATGACGCTCTGAATCCTCGTAAGGATATCCACCTCATCTTTGTCTGTTCGGGAGCGGCAGATGTTGGAGAACTGACTGATCGTGCGGCCCGGCAGATTCGCCAGGAGGGTTTTGGCACAATGTCATGCCTTGCCAGTATCGGCGCGCGCGACTCCGACATTCTCTTCAACACGGATCTCGCAGATCGCATCCTGCTCATCGACGGTTGTCCAAAAGCCTGTGCCCGCCGCACGTTTGCAGAGGCGGGCCTCAGTCGCTTCACTCATTTCGATTTAAGCGAGGCGGGCTTGAAGAAAGGCCGCAGCCCGGTCACAGCTGAAAACATCCAAAGAGTGGTGGATCATGCGGCGAAACTGCTCACCCCGGCGCGACAATTACCGCCCGAATCCGTTGGCCTATAAGCTCCGGCCAACCGCCGTCGCAACGGGCGCACGCGGGAGATGATCATGATTGCGAATGTTGCCGGCCGTGAACTTGATTCCCGTTGGTTTCCGGTAGTGCCATAAATTTCGCGCTAGCCCTGGCGGCAAGGTTTCCATCCTGCCTCACTTCGGCTCGCAAGCGGTAAAGTCCGTGCGTTTGCGCTTCGAGCCGCGTGGCTACTTCCACTGGCGCGCCGAGAAGGACAGGGATGAGGTAACGCACCGTCATTTCTGCGGTCACCCCTGCGATCCCCCTCGCAAACAGGACGTGAACCATCGAAGCGTCAATCAGCGTTGCCAGAATTCCCCCGTGAATGCGCCCATCGTAGCTTTGGAAAGCAGACGAGGGATGCCAGATTGCGCGCGTGACGTCCTCGGCATCTACGCCGAAGACCAGGTTCAAGCCGTGATCATTATCGGGGCTGCACGCAAAACAGTGGGAATGGAGCTCCTCTCGCAACGCGCTCGCCCGCTGGTCAGTGACAGTGTGCACCGTGGTCGTGTCCATGATCGTGGCCGTGGCCAGAGCAGCAGGCTTCCAGGTTTGCCGGAGCGAGGCGCCCTTCGAGTTGATGCGCTACCAAATCCTCCAGCGACGTTCCTTGTTGGGCAATAAAGACGGCGATGCCGCTGGCGGCCAACATCTGCACCGCCCGTTTGCCAATGGAACCGACGATGAGCGCCTGCACGCCTTGCTGCGCAAGCCACTGGGGAAATGCTCCCGGAACGTGCTCGGGAGCCTGCACGTCGGTTTGACTGATGATGTGCCGAGTGGCGAGGTCAGCCTCGATGAGGCGGAAGTGCGAGGCCCCTCCAAAGTGCTCGGAAAATGAAGCGCTTTGCATCGGAAGCGCGATCCGAATTTGACCTAAGCTTGGACTGGAAATCGTTTGCAATGCGAGCATAAGCCCATAAGTGAAGTGCGATTGCAATTCAATTCTGACGGACTTTCTTTCAACTGCTTGCCTTAGTGTGGTATAGAGTCTCCCATGGCGAGGCCACCCTGTCCCAGACGAATCGAACACCGACCCCCTGCGCATTACTTCAAGCCCGCCGGCATTCCGCTCCGCGCTCTTGAGGAGATCGCACTGGCTGCCGACGAATTGGAAGCCATGCGGTTGGCTGACTGCGAGGGGCTCTACAACCAGGACGCGGCCAAATGCATGGGGGTTTCCCGGCAGACCTTCGATCGCATCATCCACAGGGCGCACCAGAAGGCAGCCCGGGCCTTGGTCAACGGATTCGCACTACGAATTGAGGATAAGGAACCAGCCCCAAAACATGAAAAAACAGAATCCCAGCACGCTTGACCAAGCCTTGGCCTCGATCTGCGCGAACTGCCCAGTGTGCCGCCACGCCCGCAAGAAACAGGCCGGCCCCATCTTTTCGTTTGTGAAGAAAGTGGAACACAGCCTTTGTCCCTTCTGCCAAGCCTACGAGCGGGTGCATGGACGCAAATCGTATGCGCCGCTCCCAGTAGCTGCGGATTGATCCCAAACACCCTTTTTTCCATTAAGCCGCGTTCTTATAACCATGAAAATTCTTCTAGCTCGCGCATTAAACCTCCTGCTCTACCTAAGCTTTTGCACGATGGCAGGGACCGGGCTTCTCATGGCGTTCCGACTAATTCCGGGGAGCCGCGGGGGACAAGGATTGGAAGTGTGGGGATGGAGCCGCCACGAATGGGGCGATTTGCATACCTGGATTTCCTACGTTTTTATTGCATTGATCGCGATTCATCTGGTTCTTCATTGGGCGTGGCTGACCAAGTGTGCCGCCAGCGGGCATCTTTGGCGCTTGATTGTCGGACTAGCCGTGGGGTTGGCGATCATCGCCGCGTTTCTTCTTTTGCCGGTGCGGCACAGGGAGCGCGGTAAAGGTCACGGACGACGGGGAGACGTCTCCGCATTTTCGCAGCATTCGCGGCAACTTTTAGTCGGGGCCCCCTAGCCCCCTCAAGTGTCGTAAGTCGGGAGATCCCCCCACTACGGCAACTGAGCCTTCCTCGTGGAGTTTCACCGCAGCTCCAATCGCGAAAATAACCAGACCTTCAGCCAATCGAGCCCAAAGAAATAGATTACGGCTGCCACGGCAACAACAACCAGCAGCACGGGTTGGATCGGCTCCATGAGCCACCCCGTGCTCGAAAGCAACACGGAGACGGAGATTCCCAAAATGGAACTTGCGATGAGCAGCGAGCCAGGGCGCGATTCCCAGAGGTGGCCACGCTCCCGAAGGATATAAACGCCAGCCTGCGTACTGAAAACCACCGTGACGAACGTCAGCGTCTGCAGATGAGCGGTGTCGAAGTGCAGGACGTAGTGACCGTAAGCGAAGATCCCGAATGAGAATGCGAGTTTGCATAAAGCAAGCGTCGATGCAGCAATTACGATCGAACGGGTGTTCCAGCGATTCGGGCAGCTAGAAACGCTCATTCGATCGTTCGCAAGGGCCATTGTAAGGAAGTCATTGAGGAAGATGAAAAGCACCATCATCAGCGGAGTCAGCGGTTTGTGGCCCGTAAGGAGAAATCCAGCCACGAGGAGCAACATCAACTCCATTTTCTTCGTCAACATGTTGAGCGTGTAGGTGATGATCCGTTGGAAGACGCCCCGGCTTTCCTGGAGCGCAGGCACTACATCGCCCAAGCCAGGCTGAGTAAGAACGATCGCAGCCGCAGCCTTTGCCACGTCGGTCGCATTGGCAACGGCCACGCCCACCTCCGCCTGACGCAAGGCCGGCGCATCATTGACGCCGTCGCCACTCATGCCCACGACATTCCCGCGGCGCTGGAAGCCGCGCACCAACTTGAACTTTTGCTCCGGAAATACCCCCGCAAATACGCTGTCATCGAGATCCTCGTCGTGCAAATGCCCGCCAAGCCGCTCTGCCGGAAACAGGCGCGGCGGAATACCAACCTGTTTCGCCACGTCAAGGGCGGTCAGCGCATTGTCCCCAGTCACCATGACCACTCGGACTCCCGCCTCCTGGATTGCTGCGACAACCGACCGGGAATCGCTGCGCACCGCATCCTCCAAACCGATCAAACCGAGAAACCGCCATGTAGTCCCATCCCCATCGGCCACAGCAAGGGCGCGTTGCCCCTGGCCTGCAATTTCTTGCACGTGTGGCAGCCACACGGTTTCAGGAACGCCCGCGAGCTTTGGCACCACAGTAGGCGCGCCTTTCATGTAGTGGCGCGATTCGGCGCCGTGCCGAATCACCGCCTCGGAACGCTTGGTCGCGGGGTCAAACGGTGTGAAGTCAACGTCTGCCTCATCGACAGCATGCCATCCTCTTTGAGTGGCGGCTTTGACGATCGCTCCGTCCACGGGATCCTGGCCTGCTGGATTGCTGGCGAATGCCGCCGCCCGCACCAGCTCATCCTCGGTGCAGTTCGCCATGGTCCAAAGTGTTTTCACCACCGCCTCATTGCAGGTAAGAGTCCCGGTTTTATCGCTGCACAACACGGTCATTGAGGCGATGTCATGGAGCGCGCTCAACCGGGTAATGAGCACACCGCGCCGGGAGACTCGTGCCGATCCTAACGCTGCGGTGAGCGTAAACGTGGCGGGCAGGGCCACGGGAATTGACGCGAGCATGATGGCCAATAGCAACGGGACGATATGCCGGAGCGTCATTCCCTGGTAAGATGCGTATCCGGCCACCACCACGATCATCGCCGCATTCACCACGAACAGATTCCTTACCACTGCCGTAATTTCATGCTCCTGGCGGTTCACTGATCCCGCCGTGCGCACCAGCTCCGCGGTCTTTCCGAAAAATGTGCGACTCCCTGTGGCGACGACCTCGCCCGTAGCCTCCCCGCCCCGCACCATGCCCCCGGCAAAGGCGGGCTTTCCTATCTCTACCGAGACAGCGGCGGATTCGCCAGTCAACGCCGATTGATCCACGAGAAGCGAACCAATGTCGATCCGCACATCCGCGGGGACGATGCCGCCTTGCCGGAGATGGATAATGTCGCCAGGGACCAATTGTTCCGCGGGAACGGTCGTCCACTCGTCATCCCGCCGCACCCGAGCCTCCACATGCAACTGCTGGCGCAGCAACGCGAGCACTTTTTGGGTGTGTGCTTCCTGCAGAGAACTGAGCAACGCGTTGAAAACCAGCAATCCCCCAATAACGTAAGCTTCAAGGATTTCGCCGACAAAAATCTGGACAATAATGGTCGCTTCCAAGGTCCATGGCACCGGCGCCCATAATCGCCGCAGCAATTGCTTAATGGGATGCACCTTTTCCGTCGCCACTGCATTGGCTCCAAACTGTTTCTGCCTGGACTTTACCTCTTCGCTACTGAGCCCTCTCGTCTCAGTTTTGGTGATCGTTGAAGTGGCGCTTGATGTTGGCATTTTCGGGAGAAAGGCAACTTATTATCGGCTGTGTCCACAGGTTCGAGCGGTGGAAGTGTCCCAATGTTCAGGGAATTTCAATTCGCAAGCAGTTTACGACCGCCCCTGTTGTTTGTTGCGAATTGCAAGGCGGCGGTTCCATAGACGCAAAAGCACAATAACTGATCCAAAAAACCAGGATACCGAGGAGGGGATAAACCGATGGACGTAGGAAGAAAATGGAAGCTAACGGGGATTCTTGTGGCGGGAATGTTGGTGCCATTCGGATTGTTGAAGTCTCAGAGCCCAGTTCCGACGCCGATAACGGAGTCGGTATCGGCTCCTGCACGCGCGCTTAGCCGGGCCTTCGAAGCCGCAGCATCACAGGTTAGGCCGGCTGTGGTCAGCGTCTATTCGGAGAGGGCGGTCAAGATGAGCAGCGAAGGTGTTCCCTTCCCATTCGGTGACGATCTCTTCCGGCAATTTTTCGGAAAGGAATCTCCGAACCCGGAGCAACCGTCGCGTCCACAACCCCACGAATACAAAATTCCACAGCACGGCATGGGCTCCGGGATGATCCTCGACAAGCAAGGCCATATCCTGACGAATTACCATGTCGTGCGGGACGTGGATACCCTCAAGGTGCGACTTGCCGATAAGCGCCAGTTCGAAGCAGAGGTCGTCGGCACCGATCCGAAAAGTGACGTGGCGGTTATTCGCATCAAAGGCAACGTCCCCGAAAATCTGCCGACCGTGAAACTCGGCGATTCCAGCGCATTGCAGGTTGGCGACTGGGTGCTGACGGTTGGTGCGCCGTTTGGCCTTACGCAGACTGTCACCGCCGGAATCATCAGCGCCACTGGTCGGGCCGATGTGGGCATCTCCGATTTCGAGGACTTCCTCCAGACCGATGCGGCGATCAATCCCGGCAATTCGGGCGGCCCATTGGTAAACATAGACGGTGAAGTGATCGGCATGAACACCGCGATTGCGACCAGCTTGGGGCAGTTTGCCGGGGTCGGCTTCGCGATCCCGAGCGACATGATCAAAAGTTATCTCCCGACTCTTATCCAGGGCGGAGCGATCACGCGCGGTTACCTTGGTGTGAGCATTCAGGATCTCAATGACGCACTTGCGAAACAGTTCCAAGCTCCCAACACCAAGGGAGCGCTGGTTTCACAAGTCAACAACGACACCCCGGCTGAAAAGGCGGGCCTGAAATCAGGCGACGTCATCATTCGCTACCAAGGAAACCCGGTGGAGAATAGCCGTGAACTGCGCCAGCAGGTTGCCGCGACCGCGCCCGATACCAAGGCCGAGGCGACAATTCTGCGTGACGGCAAGGAGCAAAAAATCGTGGTCACCGTCGGCAAACTGCCGACAGAGGCCCCGGTGTCTGCAAAGGAAGGCGGTGAACCGGGCACTCTTGATAGGTTTGGGTTAAGCGTTGAGCCGCTGACGCCGGATCTGGCGAAGCAATTGGGCTATGAAGGCCAGCAGGGCGTGCTGATCAGCAATGTGGAACAGGGCAGCCCTGCGGCATCCGCCAACCTTCAACCGGGCGATCTTGTCGTCGAAGCGAACCGGCATCGTCTGGAAAATGTTGATCAATTACGCGATGTGCTGGCGAAATCCAAGGATACCGTGCTGCTGCTGATCAAACGCAAGGGCGCGAGCCTGTTCGTCACGATGAAAGCGGGATGACTCTGAGGAAAGACGGCTTCGACAGCCCTCGACCCACCCTATTTTCGCCGAAACCGCATCCCCGTAATGCCACGGAGGCAAGTCCTTCTACTCGCGCTTAGCTTAGGATGATTCGGCCATCAAGACTGCGCCTTCCCCCCAAGCCTAAAAGGGGAACCCAAGACGCTGGTCGCAAAGGCATGAAAGCGCGTTCGTCTCAAGCAACCGCAGAACCACTGGCCCGCGATGAAGGAGCGATGAATACCAAAACTCTGATTATCATATTGAGTTGTCTGATTCTCGCAGTCGTCGCGCAAGCAGCCCCCGACCTCACCGAGACGATAAAAAACCTGAACACTGCCTATCGGGGCGAGTCGAACGCCCACCAGCGATACGCGACGTTTGCAAAGAAAGCCGACGAGGAGGGCTTTCCACAGGTGGCGAAACTTTTTCGAGCCGCCTCGCAATCTGAGCAGATCCATCGCGACGCCCACAAAGCCGCGATAGAAAAACTGGGCGGAGTCGCCGAGCAAGTCACCCTCGACGAAGTCAAGGTGGGAACGACTCGCGAGAATCTCGAAGCCGCCATCAAGGGGGAAAGCTACGAACGGGATACCATGTATCCGGAGTTTCTCAAAAAAGCCCAGGCGGACAAGGCGGAACCCGCAGTGCGAACCTTTCACTTCGCCAAGGAAGTCGAAGCCGGACACGCCAAGCTTTACCAGGAAGCACTCGACAATCTCGGCAAGAATATCCCGACAGACTACTTCGTCTGCACGGTATGCGGAAATACGGTAACGGTGCTTCCGAGCAAAAAATGCCCGGTTTGCCACAACAAGCGGGATAAGTACGTGAAGATCACCTGATTCAGTTTCCCTGCCAGATCTTATGTTTACGCTCCCATCCCCTCTGCACCCGGCAATAGTCCATTTTCCGATCGCTCTAATCCTGGTCGGCGCGGCCTTTGCTCTGGCCTCGGTCTTTGCGAAGCAGCGATGTCTGCCGTGGGTCTCCGCGCTGTTGCTTGCACTCGGGGCAATTGGCGCGTTTGTCGCCGTCCAAACCGGCGAATCTGCGCAAGAAATGGTCGGGGAGCTTGCAGGCGTTCCTGATCGACTGCTCGACGAGCATGAGGATTGGGCGGAGCGCACCGAAGTCAGATACCACCGGTAAAACCGGTGGCTTGTTAAGGTGAGCCGCTCAAAGCGGC
>JBAXSN010000147.1:0-8084 GCA_037130675.1 Verrucomicrobiota bacterium | reverse complement strand
CTGATGGGACTGATGGGACTGATGGGACTGATGGGACTGATGGGACTGATGGGACCTATATAAGTCCCATCTGTCCTATAAGTCCCATCCGTCCCATTCTGACCCCCTACGACATCAGCTCAGGGTAGTATTGCTTGGCCACCGCCTCGCATTTCTCGAGGATCGCGTCGGCGGACTCCATGTTCTTGACCTCGTCCACCAGTTGGAGGCAGACCCCGATGTCCAGGCTGCGCACGGCGCGTTTGACCCGGGGCACCAGCGCGGCGCCGGTGCTCAATTCATCGACGCCCAAGCCGACCAGCAGCGGGGTCAGGGAAATTTCGCCGGCCATTTCGCCGCAGACCCCCACCCAAAGATTGTGGGCGTGGGCGGCGTTGACCACCATCTTGATGAGCCGAATGATCGACGGATGGGTCGGCTCGTAGAGATGCGCGATCCGTTCGTTGATCCGATCGACGGCGATGGTGTACTGGATCAAGTCGTTGGTCCCGATGCTGAAGAAATCGACTTCGCGGGCGAGCAGATCGGCCACCAGTGCGGCGCTGGGCACTTCGATCATGGCACCGACTTCCATCTCTTCGTTGAACGGTTTCCCTTCGGCGCGGAGTTCCTGCCGGCATTCTTCGAGCACGGCATTGGCCCGGCGCAGTTCGTCCACGCCGGAGATCATGGGATACATCATGCGGATGTTCCCGGCGGCGCTGGCCCGCAGGATGGCTCGGAGCTGGGTTTTGAAGACGTCCACGCGTTCCAGGCAGAACCGGATGGCGCGCCAGCCAAGGAACGGATTGAGCTCCTCCGGAAGATGGAGCGAGCTCATGAACTTGTCCCCACCCAGGTCGAGCGTCCGGATAATCACGGAGTACGGCTTCACCTGGTTGGCCACGTTCAGGTAATTGGCGTACTGCTCTTCCTCGTTGGGAAGCTCCTCTTTGTTGATGTAGAAAAATTCCGTGCGATAAAGCCCGATCCCCTCGGCTCCGCTGTCTTTGACAAGCTGGACGTCCTCGGGAAGTTCGATGTTGGCCGAGAGCGCGATGTGCCGACCGTCCAGGGTGGTCGATAAAGTCTCGCGCAGTTCGCCCAGTTGCTCCTCGACCGCCGTTTTCTTAACCTCGAGTTCTCCGTATTCCCAGAGGGTCTGATCGCTCGGGTTGACGATGAGTTGGCCGCTGTAGCCATCGAGCAGTACATGGTCGCCGGCTTCGATGGCATCGCTCACGTTGTGCAACGCCACCACCGCCGGGATGTTCAACGACCGCGCCATGATGGCGGTGTGCGAGGTTTTGCTTCCGACATCCGTGGCAAACCCGAGCACCAACTGCCGGTTGAGTTGCGCCGTGTCC
Organism: Verrucomicrobiota bacterium; assembly: GCA_037130675.1. GTDB lineage: Bacteria > Verrucomicrobiota > Verrucomicrobiia > Chthoniobacterales > Chthoniobacteraceae > JBAXSN01. Next base: position 6,738 of record JBAXSN010000147.1, on the reverse strand, counting down.
GACGGGGTCAGGTTGTGGGCGACGAGGATGTGCGGCGTCTCCACGCTGGTCACACTCCGGTTGCCCTTGCCCATCAGATTACGAATCACCCGCCGGGTGACGTCGTTGATGTCGAGCGCCCGTTCCCTCAGATACGGATCGTCGATTTCGCTCAGGGTCTTTGAGTACCGTGCGGCGACTTGCGCGAAAACCTGCTCGATGTTGACCTGGTCGCGCTTGAGTGTGCGCAGCACCTCGTCGATCAACGTGCGGTCTTCGACCACCAGCAAATGCGCGTCGAAGATGCCGGCGTCCTTGGCACCGATCGCTTCGGCGATGCGCTGCTGCATCTCAAAAATCTGGGCGCGGGTCTCGATCAGGGCCGCTTCAAAGCGCGCGATTTCGGCGGGGATCTCCGATTCGTCGATCTGGCGCACCGGCGGCTCGTCTTCCTCCGGGCGCAAGACGAACACGGTCCCGCGGGCGATGCCGGGAGAAACGCCGACGCCATGGAAGCGCCGTTCAGGTCGAGGCTGGGGGTCTCTCATTGCGGCTGAGTAAAAATGGAAATGGTGGCCAAGGTAAAATGGGGTGAATGGCCCAAATTTAACTAATCTTCGTCAAAACGTCGAAGAATCAATTCTTCAATTTCCTGTAACGCCTTCTCGGCATCTGGCCCTTCGCAGGTCACGATGAGCTTCGAGCCTTGCCCTGCGGCGAGCATCATCAGTCCCATGATGCTCTTGCCGTTGATCTGCTCACCGTCCTTTTCGACCCAAATCTCCGATTTGAACCGGTTACAGATCTTCACGAACATCGCCGAGGGACGCGCGTGGAGTCCCAGACGGTTCAGAATGGTGAGCTCTCGTGTGAGCTTGTCCTGACTTGGTGCTATTCTGCGGCTTAAAAGGCCCATTACTTTTTTTTCTGCATTGAATTCAAGAGGCGTTGGTTAAACTCCCTCGCGCTGTTTTGACCCATGCTCTTCAGCTTTTGGTCCAGCGCCGCCACTTCAACGAGGCGGGCCAGATCGCGACCGGTTCGCACGGGGATCGTCACATGTGGAACGCGAATCCCTAGAATATCATAGAAATCTTGTTCCAAGCCAATTCTATCCACCTCTTCGAGTTCTTGCCAATCTTTTAGTGTGACGATCAGATCGAGCCTTTTTTCCAGGCAGATCGCCCGCACCCCGAAGATGGAGGTGACGTTGATAATCCCCAGCCCGCGCACTTCCATGTGGTGACGGGTGAGTTCGGGGGCTGAGCCGATAAGTTCGCGCCCTTCCACTGCCCGCAGTTTGGTGCAATCGTCGCTGACCAGCGAGTAACCCCGCTCGATCAATCCCAGGACGCACTCGCTTTTGCCGATCCCGGCCGAACCCCGAACCATGGTCCCGACCCCCAAAATATCGACCATGCTCCCGTGCTCAGTGCGCCGAGGGGAGAAATCCGACTCCAAGGCGAGCGTGGCCGCGTTGATGAATTTCATGGTCACCACCGGAGTCCGGAAGACCGAGACGCCTCCTGCTTCCGCTTCTTCAAGGAGTGCCTTGGGCGGACGCATTCCCCGGGAAATCACCAGGCAGGGAACCCGCCGTTTTACCAAGGCGCGGACGCGATTGCGAAGCTCGTCGGGCGGGAGGCTTTTGATGTAGGCGAACTCGGCGCTCCCAAAAACCTGCACCCGGTTTGCCGCGAAGTAGTCAAAAAATCCCGAAAGCGCCAACCCCGGACGATTGATGGTCGGTTCCTTGATCAGGCGGTCGAAGCCGGCTGCGGAGCCGATCAACGAAAGGGAAAGCACTTGCGAGTGGCGGGTGTAGAACTCACCGACGCTAATGTTCGGGGATTTGGATTTCGGGTTCATCGTCGGGATCGAAAATTGTGTTTTGGACTATTGCTCAGGACCAAAGGTCCGTTCCATACCAGCCTGGGGCATCGCCCCAGGATAATCAGGGAGGCGAATCAGGGCTGAAGGCCCGTGCTATTCCGGGTGCAATGAGATGGATCGGGCCTTCAGCCCTGGGCATATCTGAATTGGAAACCTGGGGCGCTGCCCCAGGCTGGTATGGGGTCGCGCCGTTGGCGCTGCAAATCCATATTGCAAGGAGCGCGCGTTGGGAGGCTCGCGCTCTTGTCCCGCTCCGGGCCCGATCTATCGGGCCCGGAGCGTTACAATCCGCCTTAGGAAAAGGTGGGTTCGATCAAGCCGAATCCACCGTCCTTGCGGCGGAACAGGACGTTTACTTTATTGGTTTTCGCGTTTTGGAACACCACGAACTGCCGGGCGGACATTTCGAGTTGGAGGACCGCTTCGTCGGTGAACATCGGTTTGACGGGATATTTTTCCGTCTCGATGACCGTGGGCTCGCTCTCGGCGTGTTCGTCGAAACCCGCGATGCTCAGGATCTGTTCATCGACATGCTGGACCTCGCCACGGCGGGGGCGGTGCTGCCGCATGATCTTGGTCTTGTACTTGCGCATCTGCTGCGCGATTTTGTCCATGACCTGGTCCACGGAGGCGTACATGTCGGTCGTCTCGATGGCCGCTTCAATGGTGATGTGGTTGGCGCAATGGAGCACCACCTCGGCCATGTGCCGATACTTTTGAACGTCCAGGATCACTTGCGCCTCGATGATGCGCGGATAGTCGAGATGCAGCCCCTCGATTTTCTTGATGGCATAGTCCTTCATGGACTCGGTGACACTGACGTGGCGGCCTGTGACTTTGATGGGCAGGTTTACGTTGGCTACTTGCATGTATTTTCTCCTGTGTTTGGGTTAAAAATCCGGTTTTCTTATTCTTACATTGTGAAGCGTTCCCCGAGATACAGCTGCCGGCTGATCGGGTCGTTGACTAAAAAGTCTTTGGTTCCCTGGCTCTCCACGCGTCCTTCAAAAATGAGGTAAGCCCGGTCCACGATCGATAAAGTCTCGCGGACATTGTGGTCGGTGATCAGGATCGCCAATCCGGTCTTCCGAAGATTTTCGATAATCTGCTGGACGTCGCACACGGCGATCGGGTCCACGCCGCTAAACGGCTCATCGAGCATTAACAGGCTCGGGTTGCTGACCAGCGAGCGGGCAATCGTCAGGCGCCGCTTTTCGCCGCCGCTCAAGGTGAGCGCCTGCTGGCGTGCTACGTGCTCGATGCCAAACTGGGTGAGCAACTCTTCGCACCGGTGCCTGCGTTGCTGTTTATTAAGGTCGGTGGTTTCCAGGATGGCCATGATGTTCTCCTGGACGGTGAGTTTCCGGAAAATCGACTCTTCCTGAGGCAGGTATCCCATCCCCATGCGTGCCCGGCGATACATCGGAAAATTAGTCATGTCCTGGCCCTTGAAGATCACCCGACCGCCATTGGGACGCACGAGCCCCACCACCATATAAAATGTGGTCGTTTTCCCGGCGCCATTGGGTCCGAGCACCCCGACGACTTCGCCAGGCCGGATGTGGATATCGACCCCGTTGACCACGGCGCGGCCATTGTAGATCTTGACCAGCTTGTCCGTCCACAGGATCGGTTCAATTCCGGTGGTGGCGGTCGAGGAGTGGGGCGCTATGGCAGTGCTCACGGTTTGGTTACCAATTCGGCTTTGGTCTTGTCTGTTTGGGGCGCGTCGCTGTTGGTCGCGTCGGTTTTGGCCTCGTCGGAATCCGATTTAAGGACAGTCTTGCTCTTGCCCTGAGTACGCAGGTGGCCATCCCGGTTCATGATCATGATGGTGCCTTCTTCGGTGGCGACTTGATTGTTGAGCCCCTGTTGGATTTGTGGCCAGCCGGAAAGAACCATTTCACCGGTGGAAGAGTTGTAATCGGCCTTCGCACCCTTCCCTACGTAATGAGTCACTTCCCCCGAATTCGGGTCCACTTTGTCCTGAATGATAATCACCGATCCCTCGGCCACGGCGCGATCAAGCCCGCTCGCTTCGGATGGGTCGTTCTTTTTTGACTCACTTTTTGCGGCTCCCTCTGGAGTGGCTGCGGGAGTTGCCGTTGCCTCTGGCGTTGTTTTGGCGGCAGATTTGCCGGGGGCGCCACCCCCGGTTTCCGGGCCCTTTTTGAGATACGCGGTGAGCTTATCGCAGGTCAGGTTGAACTGTGGGTCCGCCACTTTGACGTCTCCGACGAAGACCACGATGCGGGTCTTCCCGTCAAAGGTGGACTCCTTCGAGCAGGTGATTTCGGTCGGTTTCTTTTCCCCGACCGCTGAAGGCTGCTTTGCCTTTTTCGCGGGTTTTGCGGGAGTGGCCTGAGTTCCGGTTTCCAAGCCTGTTTCCGTGGAAACGCGGAATCCGCTTTCGGCCAAGCTGGTTGCCGAAAAAGCAGCCAAGGCCAGAACCGTGAGGCTCCATCGATTAATGCTCAAAAATTTACTTGGTGTTTTCACCTGGCGTCGTTTCCCCGGTTTCATCGTCATTATTGTTGAAAATCAGCATGTGGACAGGGCTGGCGAATTTGCCCTGGCGCGTCTGCGTGTCAAAGGTCATGTGGCTGCCCGTCACCTCAAAGTCGGAGCGATGGATCGTGACCGGTTCCTCACTGGACAGAATGCGCGTATTGAGGTCGAGCACCGATTTCGGCATATCGATCATCATGTCCGACTTTCCCGCGTCATCGTAGGTCTCGATCTTGAGATTGGTCAGGTTCAGGTGGCCATCATCCACCCGGAAGGCTATCTCACTATTGAAATACATCTGGAGCTTGCCAGAGAGATCATAAACGGGAATCCGAAGGCCAAGTGCGTCGTGACCCACGGGAACGGGAATTTCGAACTGCTTTTTCTCGGCAGAGTCCGCGCTTTTCGGCTTCCGGACTTTCGATTTGCCTTTGGCCTCGGCTTGAAACGGAAGCGCCACCACAAGCGCCAAAATGAAGAGCGCCAGTGCCACAACCCTCCGGACTCCACCAAAATCGAGTAAATCACGGGGGAACTTGGCAGCATTTGATGTTTTAGGGCCAAGGGCCCGACGGCATACCAGCCTAGGCCAACGGCCTAGGTTCTCATGCAAAAAGCAAATTAGGGCTGAAGGCCCGACGCATGTCTTCGCCGAGTCGATGCTTCGGGCCTTCAGCCCTGAATCACCTTTCAAATGCAATCCCTGGGGCGCTGCCCCAGGCTGGTATGCTTCCGCGCCGTTGGCGCTCAAATTGGAGATGCTAAACACTTTCCTTTCCCAAGCTGAGATGCGACAGCACCGCTGGTGTTCAGAGAAACCTTGGGAAATCTTTGGGCGGGAACGCATGTTTAGGGGACCGGTGGCTTGCCGGTCGTCAAATCGGCTTCGCGGCGAGCTCTTCCAATTATCGAACCAATTCATGGATGGCCATCAACTTCTTCAACAACGCGGGCAGTTTTGCCAACGGTATTTGGTTTGGCCCATCGGAAAACGCCTTTGCGGGATTTTCGTGGGTTTCGATGAATAACCCGTCGCAGCCTGCGGCTACTGCCGCACGGGCAAGGACCGGGGCGAGGATTCCGTCCCCTGAAGTTTTGTCACCGGCGCCGCCGGGGCGCTGGACAGAGTGGGTCGCGTCAAACATGACCAAGTATCCGGCTTCCCTTATCCAATACAGCGCGCGCATGTCGGCCACAAGATTATTATACCCGAAACTTACGCCGCGTTCAGTAAAAAAGAAGCGTTCGCAGCCGAAGCGCTCCAGCTTTTTGGCGATGTTCTTTACGTCCCAAGGCGCGAGGAATTGCCCCTTTTTGACGTTGACCACCCGACCCGTTACCGCCGCCGCCTTGATCAGGTCGGTTTGCCGGCACAAAAAGGCGGGAATCTGCAGCACATCGATGAATTCGGCGGCGATGCAGGCCTCTTCCGCCGTGTGAATGTCGGTCGTGACCGGCACGCCTAAGTCCGCCCCAATGGAGGCGAGCAATTCGCAGCCGTCGCGCACGCCCAGGCCGCGGTAGGAATCGACGGAAGTCCGGTTGGCTTTGTCGTAGGACGCCTTGAAAATGAACTGCGCCCCGAGGTCGTCGCAGATCGCCTTGAGTTTCTTGCCCATGCGGCGGGCGAATCGCTCGGATTCAATGACGCACGGGCCAAGGATGAAGACGGGTTTTTTGCCGCCCAGGGTGAGCGGCCCAATATTAACGGGCTTGATTGAGGCCATTATTAAGCGTTTGGAGCGGGTTGGGGTGGCGTCGGTTCTCCGCTTGAAGCTGCGGATTTCGCCGCGCGCGAAACCTCCACGAAGGCGGTTTGAAGATTCGAGAGCGCCCCATTGAGCACCGCCTCTTCATCGGGGGTAAGATTGCCCCGCGTCTTGTGGGCGATTGACGCAAGCTGATCGATCAGCATGCGCGCCACCTCCAGGTTCACCTGCGGTTTACCGGTTTGAGGATGGGGAATCCGCCCCAAAAACAACCCGGCGTTTTGAGAATGCATTCGCACGAACTCGATGAAACGTAGCGTCATCTCGCCTGAGGTTGTGGTGGTTTGGACTTCAGCCATTGCCTCTCTCTAATGGACTATCGAGAGTCCTTCAAGCGGCAAGTTTTTCCGGGGGTGAAACAGGGTGCGGTTAAAGGTGGTGTGAGCATAGGAATCTGGAGCGCCAACGGCGGGGCTAACCGTAGCCCAGGGCAACGCCCTGGGTTGCGAGACCAAGAGGCTGGAGCCCTGTAGGGGCGACCCATCAGTTAAGTCGCCCTTACAGGGCTCCGAAATATTTGGGGGCACCCGGGTTCCCAGGGCGTTGCCCCACTGCCATTAAGTTAAGGGCGAAAGCATCAAAAAACTCC
>JBAXSN010000146.1:0-8187 GCA_037130675.1 Verrucomicrobiota bacterium | reverse complement strand
CTCTGGGCGCCACCATGGTTTCCAACGAAGGCGCTTGCGCGGCGTACTACCGGTACCGGCGGGTTTAGAAGAGCTCACGGTAGGCGCAGAGTATCGCATTGTTCCACCTCTGCGCATCAGCGCCTCTGCGCGAGTCTTTTGCCACTCCCCCCCTTGGCGGACCGGTGCTTGGCGTGAGACTCCTCTCTCGGTTTAGATCAACCCATCACCGCCCAATTCCCAGAGCACAGCGGATCATCAAACCGACGAAACCGCCGAAGCCCAGGATGGCCAGGGTCGAAAACAGCCAGGCCAAATGGCCTCCCGAAATCGGCGAATGCCTAAAGACTTTCTGAGGCCCGCGTTCCATCAGCCACATCCCGCCCCCGCCCACCGCGATCAGAGCCAGGACCAGACCCAGTATCCACCACCTGCCGCGGCCATGACCTGCAAAAAATGAAACGATCACGGCGATAGCAATCAGAGTTCCAACAATAGCGGGGTTCATGGAGGACTCGCAGCATTCCAAAGCCCCCCTTCAGAGACAAGCCTTTTTCCACAGCTAGTGCCCGAGCAAAGCCAGCAAGTTATCGAGTTCTATCGTGACAATCGTGGCGGCCGTGTCGCTGAGGCCGTAGGGCAGAATGAGCCGCCCGCGGTGAACCAGCGCCCCACAGGTATAGACCACGTTGGGCACGTAGCCCTCTCTCTCGGCATCTTTCGCACTCAAGAGCGGTTCGCTGAGGTGACTGAGGACCTTCGATGGATCGTTAAGATCGAGAAGCATCGCGCCAATGCAATATTTGCGCATGGGACCGACGCCATGCGTAATGACCAGCCAGCCCGCGTCAGTTTCAATCGGAGAGCCACAGTTGCCGATCTTCACGGATTCCCACGGTTCTCCCGGCCGGCGCAGCAACTTCGGATCGCTCCAGAAGTGAGGATTGTCGGAGAACATGAGAAACAGGTTCTCATCGTCCTGTCGGGAGATCATGGCGTAGCGTCCGTCGATGCGACGGGGGAAGAGTGCCATCCCCTTGTTTTGAACCGCTTTCCCGTTGAGGGTGAGGGCGCGGAAGTGCAGGAAATCAGGGGTCTCAAGGAGCTGAGGCAGAATGGCGTGACCGTTGTAGGCAGTATAGGTTGCGTAATAAATCACGCTGCCATCCTCTTCAACGAAGCGGACGAAGCGCGCGTCTTCCATGCCATTGCTTTCATTGGAGGAGACGGGAAAAATGATGCGTTCGGAGACGGCAACCGAGGGGCTGAAGTCCACTTCGTAGTTGGACTGCGCCAGCCAGCGCACGCACTCCATGGTCCGTTGCACATCGCGCGGCAACGGTTTTCTCTGGGTGGCGCGCTGCATCGACTTCTCAAGCTCGCTCAGCGTGAAACCTTCGCCCAGCGACTCCATGACGAGGCTCGACCAATCGTTCTCAAAACCCATCTCCATGAGCTTGTCCAGGAAGATCGTTTTGCGATAGGTCGGGTTTGGATTGACCGTTGGCGCGGTGACAAAACGCGACGGTTTCTCGGTGGTGATCGAATAGTCAGCGTGAATGATTCCGGTGCGAAACTCGATGGACGAGATATGCCCCTCGCCGGTCGCGCGCAGGCTGAGAATAAAGCGCAGTTCCCCCTCGGCAAGGTTGGACTGATCAGGATGCGCCACGATGGAGGGATTAAATAGGGCAGCGGATTCCAAGGCATACTCGCCGGTGAAAAGAGCGCCGATGTAGAGTCGGCGGGCCTCGGAAAGCGGCCGACTGCTGAACACATGAGCCTTTACCCGCTCGAAGTGTTGCCGCCAAAGGGCGCGGATATCCAAGTGCCGTTTACCGAAGTCCTCGGCAACAGCCACCAGTTGCTCTTCGACTTCAGCTTCGCTGAGGGCCAGCGCCCGCCCGATGATATTCACGACGCGCGCCGGATCGCCGGGAATGAATGGCCGGATCAACACGCGAGAGTTGTCCGGGCGAAATACAACGCCGGTCGGTTCGATCTTCAGATTATTCATGGCTTCGGGGTATTACGGTTGCCTTCTTCGGAGCGAGTGAGTTCCGCAAAGGAGAGATAGAACGCCAGGCTCGATTCCGCGCCTTGGTTTTGATTGAGGTGATCTTGCAACATGGCGTCACGACAGCCGCCTGTCGTAGGATCATAGAGCGGCTGGCCGAGATCGTTGCGCCCGAGGAACCACTCGAAACAGCGCCGCGCCGCCTTGCGCCAATACTCGTCGCGCGTCACGGCGAAGGCTTCCAAACAAGCCGATACCATGGCGTGAGCTTCGAGCGGTTGCTGATCGAAGCGAGCCTTCTCCCCGCCCCGCACCCAAAAGCCGTTGCAGCCGATCGGTGCGAAGTGCCCGCCTTCGGCGGTCTGCGCTTTGAGCAACCAGCGCAGCGAGGTGAGGCCGATCTCGAGGATTTCGGGTTGCGCCGTCCAGTGACCACTCAGGATCATTGCGTGGGAGAGCTTCGCATTGTCATACGTGACGGTGCGCTCGAACCACTGCCAGTCCGGCGACGAGTTTGCGCGGAACAAATCCGCGAGCATGTTCGTCAAAACCTCCCGCGTCTGGCTGACTACGCGATCCCCGGAAAGCGTTCGCAGGTATTCGTGAATGGCGATCAGGGCAAACGCCCAGGCGCGAGGCGAACTGAAGCGCACGACCGGAGGCAGGCCCCGCTGGAACAGGAGCCCGCAGAGATTTCGGTGCCCTTCGTTTTGCGAACGCCCGAGCGCCGTTCCCACTGCCCACAATGCCCGGGCATGGCTGTCCTCCGAGCCGTGGAGTTCCAGCCATTTCCGTTCATAGCTCATGAAATTGCGGAAGCGGCAGGTGTTTGCGTCGAAGGCATACCACAGAAACGCGAGATAACTGCTGGCCAGGCGATCCACTTTCGGCTCATTCAAATTCATCTCCTGAAGCAGCACCGTGAAAATAAAGGCGCGCGCGTTATCGTCCGTGCAATAGGCTTCGTGGAAATTTGGCACGTTGTAGATGGCGTGCTGGAAGATCCCTGTGTGATCGCTCATCTTGAAGAGATGATCGAGCTTCAGCGCAGGCATCGGATAATTCGCGTTTTCAACCTTGCGCGCGGCGGCCGTCTCGATGGAGGGCACGCTTAAACTGGCCCGCGCCCGCTCAAAGCTTTCCATGTAGCGCCGCGCCACCACTGGCCAGATCATTTCCCTACCCGCCTTCCAGGCGCGCTTGCGCATCGCCGTCATCAGGGTCGGATTCGCAAGGAAATGGTTCACCCCATTCGCAATGGCCTGTGAATCGGCGAACGGCACCAAAATGCCGCGCTCCTCGGCAAGCAACTCCTGAGCGTGCCAATACGGAGTCGAGATCAGTGCTTTCCCACCCCCGAAAGCGTACGCCAGCGTCCCCGAAGTGATCTGCGCTGGGTTGAGGTACGGCGTAACGTAGATATCTGCGGCACCGATAAACTCCTTCAGTTCCTCAAGGGTCACGAAGCGGTTGTGAAACATAACGCTATCGGCCACGCCGCGCTCGCAGGCAAGCTCCTGAAGCTTTTCCCGGTAAACCTCGCCCTCCGCCGCAATGAGGTTCGGATGGGTCGCCCCGAGCACAATGTAAACGACTTCAGGATTCTGCTGCAAAATCGCAGGCATCGCGTTGATGACATGCTCGATCCCCTTGTTCGGCGAGAGCAGGCCAAAGGTCAGCAGCACCGTCTTGCCCTCCACCTGAAAGAGATCCTTGAAGAAATCCGAGTCGATAAACGGCATGTCGATAACTCCATGCGGGATCAGGTCGATCTTTTCAGGATCGACGCCATACACCGTTTCCAGAAAGTCGCGCCCGCGCTCGGCCATTACGATGAACCGATTGGAAAGGGCGTCGAGCTGCTTCATCACCGCACGCTGCTCGTCGTTGGGGTCGCGCAGCACCGTATGCAGCGTCGTCACCACCGGCATGCGCACCTCGCGCAAGAATTCCAGGATGTGGCTGCCAGCTGCGCCGCCATAGATGCCAAACTCATGCTGCAAAGAAATGACCTCAACATTGTTGATGTTCAGGAACTCCGCCGCGCGCCGATAAGAATCGAGTTCCCTCTCGGCAAGTTCGAAGCGCACCCGCTCCGGATAATCGTAGCCCTCCGCATGATCGTTTACCGAGCCCACGATGCACTGCGCCTGTGGGAACTCAGCCGCGATCGCCTCACAAATATCTGCCGTGAAGGTGGCAATGCCGCACCGCCGGGGCACGTAATCGCCAAGAAAGGCGATGTGTTTGGTATTGAGGGTCTTTTCCATGGGCATCGAGATCGAACGATTTCGAGCGCCTCACGATGGCTGTGACCAACCGCTTGCCTACAACCGGCAAGGAGTCCTGGACGAAACAACTAATCCTCAGGCCTGACCCCGCCGGGGTCAACCAGCAATTCAGAGGCAACCGCGCGATCTGCGTTCTTCCCAAGTTGTACTTTGCCCGCCCCAATAGCCAGACACGCCCCCTCCCATCCAGCTCCTAAATCGGCAGCACCAATTGCGCATCCTCCTCCTGCGCCGGCTCAAATCGCACCCCGATCCCCATCAGCCGGATTGTCTGATCCCTCCTCTGAAAGGCCTCGGCCAGCAATTCCTGGTAATCCTTGAGCCGGGGCTCCGCGCCGATTCGCTCGGCCGTCGTCCGCGTGAAATCCGCAAACTTCAGCTTCAGGAACAGCTTGCGAACCCGGCGCTCGTGATCCTTTTCAGCCCGCGCAAGGTCCGCCATCAGATCCGCATACAACTCTTCCAGTTTCGATTCACATTCCGCCAGCGTCCCCAAATTGTGCAGAAAGGTGCGCTCCGTGCTCAAGGATTTGCGCTCCCGATCCGCGACCACAGGGCGCGAGTCGATCCCCCGGCAAAGATCGAACAGTTCCAGCCCCCACTTGCCGAAAAGCCGGTGCAACTCCACGCGGGTGAGCTTCTGCAAATCGCCGCACGTCCGAATCCCCATTCGGCCCATGCGCTCGGCGGACACCGCGCCCACTCCCCAGACCTTGCGCACCGGCAGATGCTCCATGAACTGTGGGATGTCGGATGCCGTGATCTCGAACTGCCCGTTGGGCTTATTCCAATCGCTCGCCACTTTGGCCAGAAACTTGTTGGGAGCGATGCCCGCCGACGCCGTCAGCCCCGTCTCCGCAAAAATCGTCCGCCGGATGTCCGCTGCAATCGCCGCCCCCGACTCTTCCCGGTGGGAAACGTCCAGATAAGCCTCGTCCAGGGAGAGCGGCTCGATCAGTGAAGTCCAACGCGAAAGAATCTCCCGAATCCGCCCGGATTCCTGGCGATAGAATTCAAAGCGCACCGGCAGCACCACCAGATCCGGGCATCGCTGAAGCGCCAAAAACGTCGGCATCGCGGAGCGCACGCCGAACTTCCGGGCCTCATAATTGCAAGTCGTCAGCACGCCCCGGCGGTCCCGCGAACCGCCCACCGCCACGGCCCGCTGCGCCAGTTCCGGTCGCTCCCGAATCTCGATGGCCGCATAAAAGCAGTCCATATCGAGATGGATGATTTTTCGCTCTTGCAAGGCTCTTCTGCCGAACCAGGTTAAAACTCGATCGCGGGCGGGGGCTCGATCTTGATGGCCGATGCGTCGGGCGTCTGTTGGTCCACGGGGCCTGCCGGTTCGGCCCGACGAACCTGTGGCTCTTTGGGTTCGGTGTCGACCGGCACAGGCGTAGGCGCGGGAGTTAGATTTTGAACCGCAGCGGGATCGACCGGTTCGGCCTTGAGCACTGTGGTGTTCTTGATCGCGCTAAACGGATCGTCCCCAAGCACGCTCTGCGCTTTCATAAAGACTGGGGTGAAGCGGTCAAGATCGACGGCGATCGAAGCTCGGGGAATTCCCTCATTCGCGGGTTTCTGGGTTTTTAAAAAGCTCTTTTCGCCGCCGCCATGCACATCGCAAGCCACCTTTGGCGCTTGCTCAGGGGTTCCCCATTCGAAATCCGTCGTCCGATGCTCATCCGTTTCCCCGGAAGCGGCGTCGGTTCGCGTCTCGACACAACGGTCGGTGGCCAACAACCCGGAACTGCGGCAGATCTCGTATTTCATCAGCCCAGCCGGACGCCGGATCTCCTGGGGCGGAAATTTCGCGAAGGAGGCGTTCATGAAATCGACCCAGATCGGCATGGCGACTTCGTTGGAAAAGGCCCCGCGATAAATCGGCTGCGGCGAGTCGAATCCGGCCCATACCCCGCAGGTCACTTCACTCGAATAGCCGACAAAGCACGTATCGGTGAAATTGTAGGCCGTCCCGGTCTTGCCCCCCAGCGGGAACTTCTTCAATCCACAGCCGGAATACGCCCGGTCGGCGCTTCCGCGTTCGAGCGAGTCGACCAGTGCGGAATGAACTTCATAGGCCGTGGTCGGTTTGACGACCTGAACCTTCCTGAGAAAGGGATGCTCATACACGAGTTGGCCGTTTTTCTGCTCCACCCGCTGGACCACAAACGGCTGGCTGGGCCGGGCGCCTGCGCCGGGGAACATCGTAAACGCCAGCGTCAGGTCCGCCAAGGTCGTCTCGCTGCTCCCGAGGTAAGTGGCCGGGAAGCGCCGCAGTTCGTGATTGATCCCCGCGTTTTTCGCCAGCGCGAGCACGTTGTCGATGCCGGTCGCCATCCCGAGCCGGACGGTCGCCGCATTTTTCGATTTCACCAGCGCATTGTGGGCGGAGATCGGCCCCTCATACTGATTGTCGGCCCGCTCGGGCCCCCATTCCCCAAGAATCCCCGTGAGCCCCCCGATCATCACCTGGCGGTTGTCCATCACCGCGTCTTGAAAAACGCTTCCAGGGAAAATCCCTTTCTCGAACGCGGCGGCATAGACCAGCGGGAGGAACCCCGTGCCAGGCGGCCGGTTCGCCAGCAGCGCGCGGTTGAACTGGTTGTGCGAAAAATCGCGCCCGCCGACCATCGCGAGCACGCCTCCGGTGGCATTATCGAGGGCGTAAAGCGACCCTTGGAGATAACTCGGGCCCGGGAGCGGATCGTTGTCGGCTCGCTTGCGCCGCTGGCGGTAGAGGGCGTCATACTGGGCGTAGGTCTGGCGTTGGCCCTGTTTATCGAATTCGCGCCGGTGTTCAACTTCCTCCAGCCTCGACCGGAGAGCGCTCTCGGCTGTCTGCTGGAGATTGCTGTCGATCGTCGTGTAAATCCGGTAGCCGTCTCCATAGACGCTGTCGTCATCGCCGATGAGCCCGGCCACTTGCTGGCGAACGAACTCGATCGCATACGACTCGCTGTAAATCGTGGTCCGGTTTTTAACCCCCAGCCTTTCATTCGCAGCCGCCTCCCGTTGCGCCGGGGTGATTTTCCCCAGTTCGGCCATTCGGCCCAGGACGAAATCCCGGGCATCGATGCACGCCTGCCGATTGCGCCAAGGCGAGAGATAGGTCGGACTTTTGAGCAGCCCCGTCAGCGTCGCGCATTCCGAGAGGGTCAAATCCTTGGCGGATTTACCGAAATAGCCGCGCGCCGCCGCTTCGGTTCCGTAAAATCCGGCACCGAAATAAACCCGGTTGAAGTAGAACTCCAGGATCTGGCTCTTGGAAAAATTATCCTCGATGCGCATGGCCACAAACGCCTCCAGCGCCTTCCGGCGAAAGCTCCGATCATTGCTCGGGAGCACATCCGGGAAGCTGTTGCGGGCAAGCTGTTGCGTTACTGTCGAGGCCCCCTGGCGAATTTTGCCCGCCCGCCAGTTTTTAACCATCGCGCGAGCCATCCCCAAGTAGTCGATCCCGTGATGCTGGAAGAACCGGTTGTCCTCGGCCGCCACCAGCGCCCACACCAGTTCAGGGGGCATCTGATCCAGGGAAATTGTGTCGCGGTTTTGAATGTAGATCTTCCCGAGCAGTTTCCCGTTCCGGTCATAGACGATGCTCGCCGACTCCATGTCTCGAAGCTTCGAGAGATCCAGCGTCGCCGCCTTGGCCCCGTATTCCTGCTGGAGGTAAAGAGCCCCTCCGCCAGCGGCGAGCCCCCCAAAAAGGACCAGGACCGTCAGCGTGAGAAACCACGCGCGACGGTAAAACGGCTTCGGAGGTTGCGGTTCATACCACATCAATGGCCTAGGATTCACGAATCCCGGCAAGGCGCAACAGAATTGCGTAGAGAAGTCTCCGTTTAGTAGAGTAGGCGGGGCTGACGGATTGAGAGGCGTTAAAGGCCAATGACC
>JBAXSN010000145.1:0-8263 GCA_037130675.1 Verrucomicrobiota bacterium | reverse complement strand
CTACCCGGCGAGACCCTCGCCGCAAACCAAGTTTCAAGTCAGGATTTACAAGATTAACAGGATTAAAATCCTCGGACGCTCACCAACTCTCTTAGGCCTGAGACCGAAATCCTGAAAATCCCGGAAATCTTGTTAATCCTGTCTAACTAAAACCGCTCCCGTTATGTTAACCGGCAGCCAACGCCGCAGCCTTGCACGCCTGCATGTCGAGCTTGCCGCTGCCTAACACGGGAATGGCCGGGATGCGCTTGATGACCTTCGGAATCCAAAGCGCGGGCACGCCGTCGGCAAGCAGCTTGGACCGCAACGCCTGAAGGTCGATGTCTTGCGTTGCCAGCAGGATGATCGCTTCGCCTTTGGCGGGATCGGGCACGCCCACAATGCAGAGCGTACGCTCTCCCTCCATCCCACCGCCGAGCGCATCCCGAATCTTCATTTCAAGAGTCTCATGCGGCACCATCTCGCCGCCGATCTTTGAGAATCGGGAGACCCGGCCTTCAATGTAAAGGAAGCCGTCTTCGTCAAACCGCCCCAGGTCGCCGGTCTTGAACCAGCCGTCAATCAAGACCTCGGCGGTTCGCTTCGGATCGTTGAGGTAACCTTCAAAAATATTCGGCCCTTTGAGCCAGAGCATTCCGGTTTCGTGAAGCGAAAGGAGTTGGCCCGATTCCGGATCGCGGATCTGCGCTGCCATGCCTGGCGCCAGTTTACCGACCGAACCGGCTCGCGATGAGGGCTGCACCTGATCGTCCGGTTTCGCTTTCGCGGGTTCCGGCAGATTCACGGAGGCCACCGGGGCGGTTTCGGTAAGGCCGTAGCCTTCCATCACCGGCTTATTAAATTTCTCCTGGAACGAAGCCGCTACATCGCGGGGGAGTTTCTCCGCGCCGGTAACGACGAGTTCAAGAGAGGCCAGCTGTTCCCGCGTGGCCTTGCGCAGGTAACCGCGAAGAAAGGTGGGAGTCGCCAGCAAGAGCGTGATTTTGTGGCGCTGGATGAGTTCCGCGTTCTTCTCCGCGTCGAGCGGATTCGGGTAGGTCACCATCCGGATGCCCTCAATGAGCGGATACCAGAGCGTCACGGTGCAGCCGAAGGAATGAAAGAACGGCAGGGATGCAAGCAGGGCGTCGCTCCGTTTGAAGTTCAGCATTTCGCCAAATTGCGAGACGTTGCCCAGCAGGTTGCGGTGCGTGAGGACCACCCCTTTGCGCTCTCCAGCTGAACCGCTGGTGAACAGCACCGCCGCCTCGGCCCGGTCGCCGCGTGTAGGAATGCGCAATGCAGGAGCCAGCACCCACCACGGGGTTAGCAGAACGGCCACCCGCCAGAGCGCGATTTTTTTCTTCAAGGGCGGGAGCAGTTCATCGAGCAGAATGACATTGGGCGGCAGCGGAAAGTCGGTGAATTTTTTGAGCACCGGACTGGCGGTAATCACGTCTTTAAGATCCGCAATCCGGATCGCCGCTTCCTGCGAAGCGCGCCCGGCCGTGAAGTTCAAATTGACCGGAACTTTATCGGCGAGCATCACCGCGAGATTTGCAATGACCGCCCCGCGTCCGGGCGGCAGCACGACGGCGACTCGTTTGCTGGGACAATGCGTTTTGATGTGGCGGGCAAGCACGATCGATGCGGCCAGGACGGCGCCCCGCGTCATTTCGGAATTGTCCATTCCGTCGATCACCACGGTATCGAACTGCCGATGTTTAAGCCCCCGCAGGCATGCCATGGCAAGATGCCCTTTCAGCAGTGGACGATGTTCGAAGGCGGCTTCGCCGAGTTCCAACATGCGCTGCCGCACGATGGAAATGTCCGCCTTGTCATGGGGGAGCGCCTCGCCATAGGAAACGCTGACCGGATAAGGAAAGCGTTTCGGCACCTTCTTGAAGTAACGCCCCGACTGGAATGAAAAGATCGATCCCCAAAGCTGATCGAGCCACACCGGGACCACCGGCGCTTCCGCCGCGTTGGCGATCAATTCATACCCGCGTCGAAGCCGAAGGAGCATCCCGCTGCGGGAAAGCTCGCCTTCAGGAAAAATGCAGACGATTTCTCCGGCACGGATTAGTTCCGCGGCGTGGCGAACCGCATCCTTGGCCTTGCGTTCGCTAATCGGGATGGCTTTCAAAAGCCGGAAGACCGGATTCAAAAACGCTTTACGGAAGATCGGTTCATACACCAGGAACCGGATCGGCCGGGGGCAGGCGGCCTGAAGGATCACGGCATCGATCCAGGTGACATGATTGGGCAGCAACAAGCAACCGCCCGGCGGCAGACGATCCAATCCGGAGACATGGATGCGATATGCGACGCGAACCAGGAGTTCTATAAATCTAAGTGGCAAGCTCTTACGCGGCATGAACGACAAAGCGTTAACTGAAGAATATGCCACGGTCGAGCCGAGTTTGCAGAAATGCGAGGCTGCGGAGCCATCTCGTCCGGGCGTCCACACTCCCCCCCCTGACCGATCAGGGCATTGACGGGCAGTTGCATGAAGGACTTTTATCCAAAGATTGGAAAGCGCTTGTTGGACTTATCGGTGGCTGTCCCCGCGTTAGTTCTGCTTTCCCCGGCACTGGCCGCCACGGCGCTGCTGATTCGCTGCAAGCTCGGTTTGCCAGTGCTGTTTCGGCATCAGCGCCCTGGATTCAAAGGGCAGCCCTTCAAGGTATTGAAATTCAGGACGATGACCGACGCGCAGGACGCCCTCGGCAATCCCCTTCCGGATGCAGATCGCCTGACGCCATTTGGCCGGGCGCTGCGGAGAAGCAGCCTGGATGAACTGCCCGAGCTTTGGAATGTCATCAAAGGCGAAATGAGCCTTGTGGGCCCGCGCCCATTATTGATGAATTACTTGCCGCTCTACTCGCCCGCGCAGATGCGCCGCCACGACGTCCGCCCGGGAATCACGGGTTGGGCGCAGATCAACGGTCGCAACACCACCACCTGGCCTCAACGATTCGTCCAGGACGGATGGTACGTCGATCACCTCTCCCTGTGGCTGGATTTGAAAATCCTCGTTATCACCCTCTGGAAGGTCCTGAAGCGGGAGGGCATTAACGAGCCGGGAGTAACCGACAGGGATTGCTTTTTAGGGAAATGGATGAGCCCGCCCCTGTAGCCGCGCCGCTCAGTGGGGGCGGCGATGTGGACCTTTTGCTTCCTGGCGCCATCCCGGCGGCGACAGAGCGCCGCAGCTACAAGGGCGCGCTCTCGCCGCCTGTCACTCCTTCTCGCCCACCGTGACATACCGACTCTGCCCTTCGCTCCAGACCCGCAACAGCACCGACTCCCCCTTCTTGAGAGCCTCACTGAGCCGCACCGCTTCCGCCGCGTTCTTCACCGGCTGGCGGTTAATCTCTTCGATCACCTGTCCCTGCCGGATTCCAGCGCTATAACCAGGCGAGTCACTGTCCACCGCCGTGACGATGGCTCCTTGAAGTCCTGCCGGCGCCTGAATCGCCTGGCGGTTCTCGTTATTGAGGTCGCCGACCGTTATGCCGTCGAGAATTGTCGCCGGACCCGCGGCCTGACTGGGTTCATTACCTCCCCCTCCGGACGAAATCGCCGATTCCTTCTGCGGCAATTCGCCGAGTTGCACCTGCACGACTTTCTCTTCCCCGTTCCGAATCAGTTTGACCGGAACCGTCGCGCCTGGAGCGAGGCCGCCTATTATCAACCGAAGCTCGCGAGGTCCCGCGACCTTCTTCCCGTTTACCTCGGTGATCACATCGCCGTGCTGGATGCCGGCCTTGTCGGCGGGTCCAGTGGGCGATACCTCGGAAACCAAGGCTCCACCCGTCCCTTTAAACTTGAAAGCCTCAGCCAGCTCGGGGGTCACCGGCTGGATCACGGTGCCAAGATAACCGCGCACCACGCGTCCGCGTTCACGAATGCTCTTTAATACTTCCACGGCCAGGTTTGATGGCACGGCAAACCCGATCCCCATATTCCCGCCGCTCCGGCTGAAAATCGCGGTATTCAACCCGACCAACCGCCCGGTGGTATCCACCAGCGCTCCGCCGGAATTCCCAGGGTTGATCGAAGCGTCTGTCTGGATGAAATTCTCGTAATCAACGATCCCCATCCCGCCCCGGCCAACCCCGCTGATGATCCCCATCGTCACGGTTTGGGTCAGGCCGAAGGGATTCCCAACAGCCAGCACGACATCCCCCACCTTTGCCTTGTCGCTATCCGCGAACGGAATCTGAGGCAGCCCCTTGGCGTCGATTTTCAACACGCCGACGTCCGTCCCCGGATCGACCCCGATCTTCTTGGCCTTGTATTCTTTGCCGTCGATGCCCATGCCCACGATGATCTCGTCGGCGTCTTCGATGACATGGCGATTGGTCAAAATATAGCCGTCCTCGCTCACGATCACCCCGGATCCAAGTCCACGCGTGACCTCCTGTCCGGGAACCCCAAAGAAGTCGCGAAGCGCCCGGGGGACCTTCACCGTTTTGCTGGTTCGGACACTGACCACGCTCGGTGCCACCTTCTCCACCACCGGAGCGAAGCTGGTCACCATCCCCGGAGCGCGATCGGGCTGGGCGGCGGCAGGCGGCTGGGAGATCGCCGGCGAAATAACGAACAGGAATCCCGACAAGCCGATCATGGTTCCCAACCCCAATAGTTTTACAACCAAAGTTCTCGTGTCAGCGTTCATCGCATTTTCCTCCTTGAAACTGGTTTTTGTGGGCGCGAAACCTGAAGCCCCTACTAGCTTCAACGCTTTTTCGGGGCAAACGGGCTGTATCTGGTGATGGACGAAATGGACGAAATGGACTAGATGAACGACATGCAGCCCACCAAACCACGCGTCGTCCTCGGAATGAGCGGCGGCGTCGATTCCTCAGTCGCCGCTTACTTGCTCAAAGAGCAGGGTTACGATGTGGTGGGCGTCACCATGAAGGTCTGGCCGCAAGACTGCATTACGCGCGCCGAAGACAAGTGCTGCGGACCCTCTGCCATTGCGGATGCCCGGGGCGTGGCGCACGCGCTCGGCGTCCCCCATTACGTCATCGACGAATCGAACGATTTTGAGCGATTGGTGATCGACTATTTCACCTCCGAATACCGGGCGGGCCGGACCCCGAATCCGTGCGTGCTCTGCAACGAAAAGGTGAAATTCGGCAGCCTATGGGACAAAGCCCGGACGCTCGGCGCCGAGTTCATCGCGACCGGTCATTATGCGATCATTGAGCACCGCGACGGGCGGGCGGTTCTCCGCAAAGGCCGGGACGCTCGCAAAGATCAGTCTTACTTCCTGTTCAGCCTGCGGCAGGAACAGCTTCAACGAGCGCTCACGCCCCTAGGCGGGATGTCCAAGCCGGAGATCCGCGAAATCGCCCGAAGCATTGGGCTTAAGGTGGCCGATAAAGCGGACAGCCAGGAAATCTGCTTCGTCCCCGGAAACGACTACAAGGCGTTCCTGCGCCAGCATTTGGACAAAAGCGAGTTCCAGCAGGGCGGAATTTTCGACAAAACGGGCAAGCGCCTCGCCGACCATGGCGGAATCGAACTTTTCACCATAGGCCAGCGCAAGGGACTCCCGGGCGGATCTCCCAAGCCGCTGTACGTCATCGACATCGATCCCGCCACCAACCGGGTGGTCGTCGGCGATGTCGAAGACCTCACGAGCGACTCTTTCACAATAGAGCAGTGCAACTGGCTGGCGGGCGATCCCTCGGAGCCGTTCGAAGCCGTCGTGAAAATCCGGTATGCCCATTCCGGTGCCACAGCCACCGTTTCACCCCTGGCGAATGGCGCCGCGCGGGTGCAGCTCCACGCCGCTCAACGCGCCATTACTCCAGGTCAGGCCGCCGTTTGTTATGTCGAGGACCAGGTGGTCGGAGGCGGCTGGATCGTTCGGGGGTAGGAAAGGCAATGGGAGGAATGGGAAGCATGGGAATTATGGGACTTGATCCCATCACTCCCATGCTTCCCATTATTCCCATTCATCGCCGCCCCGACTGAGCGCATACGCGTTCACTTAAGGAAAATCTCCCCATCCCGGAGGGATGAAAGAAAGTAGCCGGGGGTTGAGTCTGCGATACCCCCGGAATAGCATCCAAAATCTTCACCCCGGAGGGGTGGCAGAGGCGTGCGTTTGAAATCTGCGCCTTCTGCGACCCCTCTGGGGTCAATCGCTCAATCGGCCATACCGGGGGTATCGCGGACGCTCAACCCCCGGCTACCCTCTGCGAACCCTCCGGGTTCCAAACGAGATCGGGCCTATTTGGCCGCGAGCAACTCGTTCAATTTGCCGATGACGGCAAACGCGTCAGCGACATAGACGACGTCGGCTTTGCCGCGAGCCCAGCCGCAATTCGGGTCCAAACTGATCGCCCGGCGCTCCTTGATGAAACGCCAGCCAACAGCATGTGGCTCCTCGCCATGACAGCAGGTGGAAAGCCCTTTGGCGTGGCGCGGGGTCGAGCCGGTCTGGCCAATCTGATTCATGTGGCTGAGGAAAGAGAGCACCGCCTGGCCTTCGCCCCCGAGATCGACCAGCGATTTGCTGCTGCCGAGCGAGGCGCGCGTTTGCTTCAGGAACTCAAGGATGTGCTTCTCGGCTTCCGGCACGTGAGTCTGGCCATCGGCTTGCTTCTTGGTCCATCCCGCTCCTGTGACAAAGAGCAGTTCGGCGTCGGGCCGGATGGTTTGAGCATCGGCGGCGGGTTGACGAATTCCCGTAATCGCGGTGCGCTTGAGCGCCTCCGGCAGAGCGACAGGAACCAACTCGACCGTGGCCGCGCCTGCGGCGCCTTGCCAGGCAGCCTGGCTGCCCGGATCGATGGCAATAAACCAAGGCCGCTGGGTGCGGCTAAGCAGCGATTCCATCCGCTGGCGATAATACCAACGGGAAATGGCGGCCACGCCGTTCTCCACGGATAGACCGGTGACATGGGTGTCGATCCGACCACCGACGCGTTGCGCCGCACCGGCCAACACCCGATTCCAGCGCGAAGTGGCAGGAGCAATCACGAGGCTCGGCTGGACGCTCTTGCAAATCGCTTCGATGGCAGCGGCGTCCGACGAATAGCGGGGCAGCGCGAAATCCGCTCCTTCAACCCCGAGAAATTTGGCCGCGCCGCAGCCGCCGATTTGATCGGCTGCCGCCTGGGTTTTTTCGCCAACGATCGCCACATTCAGAGGGGCATTTCCAAGGGCGCAGGCCAGCGCTTGCGCCGCCTGCAGGGATTCCAGCGCGGATTTGGCCAGGGTGCCATCCGCTTCGGTGTGCACTAATAGAAGAATAGTTTCCATAATCGGGTTCCTGATTACTTGCTGATCCACTCGAGGAGTTCCTGGGCGATTTCATCCGGCGTGGAATCCTTGACGATGCGGGTTTCGCGAAGCTGTTTTGGCAGGGCGACGCTGTTGAATGTGACGCCTTCGGCCGCGGCTTTGACCGGCTTGGCCTTTTGCAACGCCGGCATGACCGTTCGCATGTTCATCATGCCGACCTGCGGGTTGTTCTTCGGCTCAGGGAGATTGCCCGTGGCCCAACCGAGAAGGGCGGGAGGTGCGGTGCAGACGGAAATCTGGTGCTTGCCCCCCTCGATCCGCTCGAAAATTTCAAGCGACCCGTCGGCTTTGATCTTCAATTCGTCAACGCCCTGGAATTGGTCCACGATTCCGAGCCGTTCGCCGATGATCTGCATGGTGGCTCCGGCGCCCCGGGAGGCCGATTCCCAGCCGCCGAAAACGAGCAGCTTGCTCGGGTCGAGTCCGGGGATGGCCTGAATGGCATCGGCAAGCGCGCCGGCCGTCTCGAAGGCATCGGTGAATCCGCTGGAGGAACCGTCGAGCGCGACCAGTTCGAAAGGGACTTTCTGGGCGAGCGTCATCATCACCTGCTGAAGCTTGGCCTTTGGAGCGAGGCTTACCAGCCAGACTTTGCTGCCGGGGGCATTCTTGGCGAGGTTGGCCGCCTCGAACAACGCGTGTCCGGCCCAGGGATCCAGGACGGCGGGAAGCATCATTTCATTTTTGAGGGCGGGACCGGTCGGTCCGGTGACCGGCTCGAGAGTCTGAAGCGGGTCAGGCACGATGCTGCCGCAAACTACGATTTGATAGGCTGTGCTCATAGATGGAAAAAGCGAGTCCGGGGTTTTACCTTATAACGGAGGCAGAGTCTATAGGGAATCGACCGGAGGAGAAGACTGGGGTGCGGTTAAAAGGTTAATTGCACCCTCGACTTCACCCGGGTGCGGTTAAAGGTGGTGTGAGCATAGGAATCCGGAGCGCCAACGGCGCGGCT
>JBAXSN010000144.1:0-8291 GCA_037130675.1 Verrucomicrobiota bacterium | reverse complement strand
AGCCGGAAGTTCGCGCGGTGCTCAAGTGTATAGTTTCCCCGACGAATGATCCGGCAAAACACGCAGCCGGGGGCGGAACTGACTCGAAAATTTAATGGTTGCTTTGAAGCGCCCCCCAAAGGCGGTGGAGGGCCACCGCACCGCTTCGGTCGCAACACCGACTTTTTTCATGCCGCGTGGAGCCCACGCTTGCGGGGCATGGATATCTGTCAAAAATGCCAACGCCTCGCCGCTCGCTGAGTTAGCGATTTTCTAAAACCCTCCTGCTTACAGGGCATCAGGGCTTTGTGGGTAATGGAAAGAGAACGGCTACAGCAAAGTCCGCTCTCGCACCGCGCGATTTGCGATGGTGAATTTTGGCCCGGCAAACAATATTGAAACTCATTCATGAACACGCATTTTATCACTGAAGACTTTCTGCTCACGAGCGGCCCAGCCCGCGAACTCTATCACCGTTACGCCGCGGAGTTGCCGATCATCGACTACCATTGCCATTTGAGTCCTGAACAGGTGGCACAAGACAAGCGTTGGCAAAACATTACGCAGATCTGGCTCTATGGCGACCACTACAAATGGCGCGCCATGCGCACCGCCGGAGTTGATGAGCACTTCTGCACCGGAGCGGCTTCGGACTGGGAAAAGTTTCAAAAATTCGCGGAAGCGATGCCCAAGTTGCTTCGCAATCCGCTCTATCATTGGAGCCATCTCGAATTGAAGCGCTATTTCGGGATTTCCGATCGCCTTCTTGGCCCGGATACGGCGGCGGAAGTTTTTGAGCGATGCAATGCAGCGATTCAGGCTCCGGATTTTTCCTGCCGCTCGCTGATGAAACAGTCCCGGGTAGAAGTGGTCTGCACCACTGACGATCCGGTCGATTCGCTCGAGCATCATCTCGCCGTTGCTAAAGATAGTTCGTTTGGCGTTCAAATGCGCCCAACCTGGCGGCCAGACAAAGCGCTCGCGGTGGACAAGCCCGAGATGTTCCTTCAGTGGCTATTTCAGCTTGAGAGTGCATCGGGCATTGCCATTGCGAAATTGGATGATTTCCTGGCCGCCTTGCGTGCTCGTCACGATTTCTTTGCTGCGAATGGCTGCCGGCTATCGGATCGTGGTCTTGAAACCATTTATTCCGAAGACTGCACTGCGGCGGAAGCGGCGGTGGTTTTTGATCAAGTGCTGGCCCGCAAAGCGGTTTCCGGAGCCGACCTGCTGCGCTTCAAGTCTTTTATGCTGCACGAACTGGCCGTTTTGGATGCAGAGAAAGGCTGGACTCAGCAACTGCATTACGGGGCATTGCGCAACGCAAACTCCCGAATGCTCAAGGCGCTCGGGCCCGACACGGGATTCGACTCCATAGGCGACTGGTCCGCGGCCGAGGCCATGGCCCGGTATTTTGACAAACTTGATGGGAAGGGAATGTTGCCAAGGACCATCATTTACAACCTGAACCCTCGCGACAACGCGATGGTAGCGACAATGATCGGCAACTTTCAGGACGGGAAGACCGCAGGCAAGATGCAGTTTGGCAGCGGTTGGTGGTTTATGGACCAGCTCGACGGCATGACCCAGCAGATCGAGGCGCTTTCCCAACTGGGGTTGCTCAGCCAGTTTGTCGGCATGCTCACCGACAGCCGCTCATTTCTTTCATACACCCGGCACGAATATTTCCGTCGGCTCTTGTGCAGCATTCTTGGGAACGACATCGCCGCCGGCCGCATCCCGAACGACTTTGAACTGGTCGGGAAAATGGTGCAGGACATCTGTTACAACAACGCGCGAAAGTACTTCGGCTTTTTTAGCTGAGTCATTTATCAGCAGGTGTTTAAAGCAATTCAGGCATCCGCCAGTTTCCGCCGCCACTGATCGGGGGATTGTCCGTAGGCCCGCTTAAAGGCTGTCGAGAGGTGAAACCCTGAACTAAATCCCACGCGTTCCGCGATGTTATCCAGCGTCGCATCGCCGGATGAGAGCAACTTCCGTGCACGCGTCAGGCGGACGTGGAGGACAAATTGCCAGGGAGAAAAACCAGTCTGGGTGCGGAACATCCGGCGGAAGTGGGAATAGGCCACGCCCAGTCGGACAGCCAAAGCTTCGATATCGACAGGTTCAGCGTGGTGCTCGGCAAGATAGAGTTCCGCTTCTTTGACCGCGCGCCTGATCCGGGATGGCGGGGTTCCTCTCTGAACAATCCCCGCACATAATGCCAGGAGATTCAGAGCCGCGGCGGAAAGTTCGGGCTGGAAGCCGATCGATTCCTTACGAACCAGCCGGTGAATCGTTTCCAAAGCTTCCTCCATTCCTATGTCGATGGCCCGCTTGAATAGAACGGCCTTTGGAGAGAAGACTTGTGCAGACAACACTTGGCCCACCACCGGTCCATCCAGTTCGACCCAGCTTTCACTCCATCCACTTCGCAGATCAGGGCGGTAGCGGTGCCAGGTCTTGGGAAGGAGCAGAAACGCGGTTCCTGCTTCGATCCGCAGCTTGCCAGTTGCGCGGGTTTCGAGCCAGCCGCCCCCTTCGGAAACGAGCACAATCTGGAGCGCGTCCAAAACTCGCCCATGTTTCCAATCAAAATCGTGATCCCTGGGGTGATTTGCAAGGGGATATGCCGAACCGGCGGAAACCCGGGCACTCCCCGCAGCGATCACCCCCAGCCCCCATCGGCGCAGTTCCTGGGTGGCCGGAAGGTAACGGAAATAATCGGCGCCGCTAAGTGTCATTTTCTGTATGGGAAAGATCATTTGCCACATTCCTAAAGGCTTGGCGATCCGATATTTTGGCCAAATGAATATCCCCCTCGTTCGCATCGGGCTTTTCGGAATTGGACTGGACACTTACTGGCCCCAATTTTCCGGACTTAAGGAACGGCTTGAAGGGTATGTCGGTTGCGTCGCGCAAAAGCTCGAAAGGCCGGGCGCGGAAATCATCAATCTGGGGCTCGTCGATAGCCCCGAGCGCGCCTACACAGCAGGCCGGGAATTGCGCCGCGCCGACGTCGATCTCATCTTCCTCTATGTCACGACATATGCGCTCTCGTCCACCGTGTTGCCAGTGGTGAGGCGCGCCAAGGTTCCCGTCATCGTGCTCAACCTTGCGCCCGCACCAGCAATCGACTATGCCACATTCAACTCGCTTGGCGACCGAACGAAAATGACGGGCGATTGGCTGGCCTACTGTTCCGCCTGTCCCGTGCCCGAAATCGCGAATGTTTTCCAACGGGCCGGAATCCCTTTTCATCAAATCACCGGCGTGCTTGAAGACGATCCAGAGTGCTGGCGTGAAGTGGACGCATGGGTGGAAGCCGCACGCGTGGCGGCCGGGATGGCCAACAATCGCCTTGGCCTGATGGGGCATTATTACAGTGGCATGCTTGACATCTATTCCGACGTGACATTGCAGTGCGCGACGTTCGGCACGCATGTGGAAATTCTGGAGGTGGATGAACTCGCAGCGCTTCGCCGCGAGGTGACGCAGAGCGAAATCGAGGGGCGCGTAAGGGAGTTTCACGAGGTATTCGATGTCCAGCCGGACTGTCCGGCGGAGGACCTAGCGGAGGCTGCCTGCACAGCGGTCGCGCTTGACCAACTGGTGGAACATCATCGACTCGGGTCACTCGCCTATTACTACAAGGGCACCGGGGTGACTGAAAACGAAAAGACGCTCGCCTCCATCATCCTCGGCACTTCGCAACTCACCGGTAAGGGCGTGCCGGTGGCGGGCGAATACGAGGTCAAGAATGTGCAGGCCATGAAGATCATGGACCTATTCGGCGCCGGCGGCTCATTTACAGAATATTACGCCATGGATTTTAAGGACGATGTGGTGCTTATGGGCCACGATGGGCCCGGCCATATCGCAATTGCCGAAGGCAAGACGAGAGTCCGGCCTCTGCAAGTCTATCATGGCAAAGTTGGCTGCGGAGTGTCCGTGGAAATGGCCGTAAAACACGGCCCCGTGACGCTGCTGTCGATCATTGAACAAAGGGACGGAAAGCTCGCTCTACTCTGCGCGGAAGCCGAATCTGTGCCTGGACCGATCCTTGAAATTGGCAATACCAACAGCCGCTATCGATTCACCTGCGGGGCGCGCGAGTTTGTCAACCGATGGAATGCCGCTGGCCCGGCGCACCATTGCGCTGTGGGCATCGGACATATCGCGCCAAAAATTGAAAAACTTGGGATGTTGCTCGACATCAAAACGATCCGTGTCATTTAGATTTGGAAACAACAGCTCCAGAACTAGCTTACCCGCTATCTATGAACAACCCCCTCCTTGGTCTTTTTTATCACTGGCTCGGCGGCCTCGCTTCGGCCAGCTTTTACATCCCTTATCGCGGCGTCAAAAAATGGTCTTGGGAAACCTACTGGCTCGTTGGCGGCTTTTTTAGCTGGATCATCGCACCGCTCACCCTCGCCACCTTGCTCGTCCCAAACTTATGGGCTTCAATCGGGGCCGCGCCAGGACGCGCTCTGTTCTGGGCGTATTTTTTTGGAGCGATGTGGGGCATTGGAGGGCTGACCTTTGGCCTCACCATGCGCTATCTGGGCATTGCACTCGGCATGGCCGTTGCCCTTGGATTTTGCGCTGCCTTTGGCACGCTCGTTCCGCCAATCTTCGGGGGGGAATTTTCAAAAATTCTGAGCACAGGCTCGGGACAGACGATCCTGCTGGGAGTTCTGGCCTGCCTGGCGGGAATCGGCGTGAGCGGGATGGCGGGGATGTCGAAGGAACGGGAGCTTTCACCAGAACAAAAGGCTGCGACCGTCGAAGAATTCAACTTCGGAAAAGGGATGCTCGTGGCCACTTTTTCCGGGGTGATGAGTTCCTGCTTTGCCTACGGCCTGGCGGCGGGAAAGCCGTTGGCTGAGTTGTCGAAAACCGCGCTCCTACACGCCGGCGGCAGCGATCTTTGGCAGAACCTGCCCGTGTTGGTTGTGGTGCTCTGGGGAGGGTTCACCTCCAACTTCATTTGGTGCGTCATCCTGAACATCAAGAACCGCTCCAGCCATGAATATCTTAATTTGCGTCCGAGTGCTGTGGCAGAAGTCAGCGCCGCAGAAGGAGTAATGCTCTCCGAGGTTGTGGTCCAGGCCGGCGCCTCGCAGGACCCGATCGTTTCCACTCACGACAGAGGAATGCAGAGCGCATCTTCCCACGGAGCGCCCGTTCAAAGCTCCGCGCCTACTGGCCCGGCTCCGTTATTGCGCAATTACCTCTTTTCGGCTGCCGCTGGCGTGACCTGGTATCTTCAGTTTTTCTTCTACAGCATGGGGCAGACAAAGATGGGGAAATTCGAGTTCTCCAGTTGGACCCTGCACATGGCCAGTATCATCATTTTCAGCACCCTCTGGGGGATCGTCCTGCACGAGTGGAAAGGCACGAGCAAGCGCACTCATCTGCTCATCGGGTTCGGGCTTGTGATACTGATCGGCTCCACTGTGATTGTGGGTTACGGCAACTACCTTGGCGCGCAGGTATCCGGGCACTGACCTGAAGCCCCCCACCTTCGCTATCGTTGGCGCTTCCCTCTATTTCAGCGGGGTAACGGACCTTTAGGGCGCGTTTAAAAACGCCCGCAAAACAGTTCCAACCCCGAACTCCGAAGCTCTCTCTGAAAACAACACACAATTTGGTGCAGGGTCTGGCGTTTTTGTAGCCGCCCCGCTCAGTCGGGGCGGCGATGTGGACCTGAGCCTCTTGCCTCTTGTTTGCGCTCGACGCGCCACCCCGGCGGCGACAGAGCGCCGCAGCCACAGCAAACCGCAACTTCGGAGTTCGGGCTAAAAGGCCATCCTGCGTTCGGCAGGGTGGCCTTTTGTTTTGCCTAAAATTTGCTGCAACGCGCTTCGTTTCAGGTTATGGAGACGGCTGACGTGAAACCGAAATCCCAGAAACAGCGCCTCGACTGCCTGCTCGTCGCTCGCGCTTTGTTTGAAAGCCGCGAGAAAGCGCAACGGGCGATCATGGCCGGAATGGTTCGGGTCGGGGATGCCGTCGCGGACAAACCGGGGGCGCGCGTCGCTGACGACGCCGTGATTTCCGTCCAGGAGAAAAGCCGCTATGTGGGGCGAGGCGGGCTGAAGCTCGAAGCGGCCTTGAAGCACTTCGGCGTGGACCCGACCGGAAAGATTTGCCTGGATATCGGGGCTTCCACCGGCGGATTTACCGATTGCCTGCTCCAACACGGCGCGGCCAAGGTTCATGCCATCGATGTGGGCCACAGCCAACTCGACTGGAAAATCCGGAGCGATCCGCGCGTGGTGGTCCGCGAGAAACTCAACGCGAGGTACTTGCAACGGGAAGAGGTGCCGGATTCGATTGCTGTTTGCGTGATCGACGTTTCTTTCATTTCGCTGACTCTGATTTTGCCTGCCGCGTTTTCGGTTCTGGCTCCGGACGGGATCATTCTTGCATTGATCAAGCCGCAGTTTGAACTCGGGAAAGAGGAAGTCGATGCCGGTCGCGGGGTGGTCCGGGATGCCGAAGCCCAACTGCGCGCCGTGGACAAAATCGAGAGCTTCATGCGGGACTTTGCAAAAAGCTGGTGTGGTTTCATCGAGTCGCCCATTCTTGGAGGGGAAGGCAATCGCGAATTTTTAGCCTGCCTCCGCAATTAAATTGAAAATGCCCTCGAAAGTCATTGGACCGGTTGGATTGGTAGCGCACGCGGGAAAGCCGAAAGCAGCCGAACTGGTGCGCACCCTCGCTTCCGATTTCCGCGGGTGCGGAGCCGAAGTGTTACTAGAGACGGAGACTGCGACCCTGGCCGGCGAGTCCGACGGACTTTCGACCGCGATCCTGGGCGAGCGATGCTCGGTTCTGGTCGTGCTCGGCGGCGATGGCACGATCTTGAAGGTGGTCCATGAATTCGACCAGCACCTCTGCCCGATATTCGGCATCAATCTCGGCTCGCTGGGCTTCCTTACGTGTGTCAGTTCGGCGGACCACGGCGCGGCCGTCGAAGCGATCTGCTTCGGGCGATTTGTCCTGAGCATGCGCGCCCTGCTCGCGGTATCGGTGGAACGCGAGGGCGAAGTGGTCGCCAAGCGCACTGCGCTCAACGATGCGGTCATCAGCCGTGGCGAGCTTTCGCAACTGATCAAACTCGACACGACCATCGATAACGCGGCACTGACGGAATACAACGCCGATGGATTGATCATTGCCACTCCGACGGGCTCAACCGCTTACTCGCTTTCTGCAGGCGGACCGGTCCTGATGCCGGAATCGGGGGTGTTTGTCGTCACCCCGATCTGCCCTCATGTGCTGACCAACCGCTCGGTCATTGTGAGCGACCAGTCGGAAATCACCGTGCGCCCCGCGCCGGGCCAATGCGATGTGGTGTTGATGGTTGATGGCCAACAGCCGGTCCGGCTTTGCGAGGGCGACATCATCCGGATCCGCAAGCGGCGGCTCCAACTCCCGCTGGCGATGCTCCCCGATCTTTCGTTCTGCCAGGTCCTCCGCCAAAAACTCAAGTGGAGTGGCACCGCCGTATGATCACCATCGCCGACATCCTTTTGCCCAAGCAAATCCTGCTCAACCTGACGGCCACCAAACCCGGTGACGCGATCTTTCAAGTGGCCGATTTGCTCAAGGGCAGCGAAGGAGTCGTGGATTGGAACGGCTTTTACGAAAACCTGAATTACGGAAGCTCCTGCATGTCTGGCGAAAGCGGATACGCAATGTGCATTCCGCACGCCCGCACCCCTCACATCAGTTCCATGGTGATGGCTGCGGGGCGCTCGGAGCAGGGAATCTGGTTCGAAGCGCAGCAGTTGCAGGTCCATTATATCTTTGTCATCGGCGTTCCGCTGGCGCTTGCCTCCGATTACCTCCGAATCATCGGGGCGCTTGCGCGGATCTTTCGCTCGCCCCAGAGCGAAGCAGAACTCCGAAACGCCGTTACGCGCCAGGAATTCATCCAGCTCCTCAGCCAAAGCGAAATGGCAGTGTAGCGGGCGCGAAAAGGTTACGGATCATGTGAGCGCATCGCAGGCTTCAATTTTTAGACAGATATCGATGCCTCGCAACGTGGGCTCCACGCGGCATGAAAATAGTCGGTGTTGCGACCGAAGCGGTGGTGGAATTTCGTGAATCCTTTCCACGCGCGAAGGCGGCAGAGGACTGCCGCACTCCAAGGCGCTGGCGCGCTACCGATAGCGATGCGCGAAGCGCCTTGGAGTGAGGTGGCCCTCCACCGCCTTTGGGGGGCGCTTCAAAGCAACCATTAAATTTTCGAGTCAGTCCCGCCCCCGGCGGCGTGCCTTGCCGGATCATTCGTCGGG
>JBAXSN010000143.1:0-8330 GCA_037130675.1 Verrucomicrobiota bacterium | reverse complement strand
CCGGGTCGGTGCGGGCCAAGTTGCGTTCGGTGATTGAGGCGAAAAGCATGGGCCGCATCGAAACCATGCTGGTTGCGCCCGGACAGCGCGTGAAGCGTGGCGACGTCCTCGTGCAACTCGACGCACGGGAGATTCAGGCGAAGCTCGACCAAGCCCGCGCCCTTGGAGAATCCGCCGCCGCCCCTCTTCCTGCAACGGTGAAGCGAATCACGCTGTTATCTTGTTTGTCGCGTTACCAGCGTTCGTGGAACTCGCAATAGGCGGCGGAGTATTTTTCCACGACCGCATGCCGATCCTAAATCGAAGTTTGAATCGTGAATAGATTCCCACAAAAAGAGGGCTGAATGTGTCTGGGGACCGCTTCGAAGGTAGGGTTGTACCCCATAGAAAAGGCTAGTTGGGGTGCATAATGTTTTTTCGATGAAAGCAATGTTTGCGGCATCCGCGTTCAAGAGCAGAGGGGTAGAATTCCACATCTCCACGCACTTGGGGGATGGCGACGGTCATTTCTCCGAGCCGGGTCTGAAGGGTCTTTGGTTTGAATCCGTTGGCGTATCCCTGCCTCTCTGGAGTGCGTTCGTAGGGACGTGCGCCGAGAGCCTGGGAGCGTTCGACTTCCATGGCATGGTTGAGCAGGAGCCGCATAGCTTCACCGAGGCCGTTACAGCCTTCCTCGGAAATATGGTTCACGATCTGGTTCAATAGCGTATTGTTTTGGTCGGGGTGGGTCATTTTGCCGTTTTGTTTTTTTGCCAAAACCAACAGACCGATTTGGCCCACCTTTGTCACGCCCTCCATTTTTGCCGGATTTTGCTCCGCGTCGTCTTCGCTACGCTCAGCCTCCGCTACGCAAAATCCGGCAAAAATGGAATTACAGAAAGACTGTTACACCGGCCCCCGCTCAAACCCAAAGAAAATGAAACCAGTTCGGATCGGGGTTTCGATAGGGTATTCGTTGTCCAACACCCATGAAACATCCAGAGAACAGAGCGAAAGTTTTGATCGTTGACGATCATCCGATTGTGCGACGGGGCCTGTCCAAACTCTTGAACGAGGAGCCGGATCTTTTCGTGTGTGGAGAGGCTGCGGACGCCCGGGCGGCCCTGACGGCGATCGGCGAGTTGACCCCCGATCTGGTCATGACGGATATCACACTGCCGGGCGACGATGGAATCGAGCTGACCCGGTGCATCGTCGCACGATGGCCGGAACTCCCCGTTCTGGTGCTCTCGATGCACGACGAATCGCTCTATCCCGAGCGCGCCTTGAGTGCCGGCGCCAAGGGTTATGTCATGAAACGAGAGGCTACCGAGAAACTCACAACCGCGCTGCGGCGAATTCTAAAAGGCCAGACTTACCTTTCCGAAAAGCTTTCGCATCAGATCATGCGCAAAGCGGCGGGCGAGAAATACACCCAAGGCGCCTCGCCAGTCGCTGCGCTTTCCGAACGCGAGCTGGAAATTCTCAAGCTGGTAGGCAAGGGAAACGGCACCCGCCAGATCGCCCAAGACCTGAACCTCAGCGTGAAAACCGTTG
The DNA here is from genome assembly GCA_037130675.1 of Verrucomicrobiota bacterium. GTDB lineage: Bacteria > Verrucomicrobiota > Verrucomicrobiia > Chthoniobacterales > Chthoniobacteraceae > JBAXSN01. The sequence continues at coordinate 6,794 of JBAXSN010000143.1, read as the reverse complement.
AAAGCCACCGGGCGCACATCAAGGACAAGCTCAACTTGAAGACCGCCCCCGAGATGCTCCGGTTTGCGGTGCAATGGAACAACGCCAGCAATGGCGCTTCCGGCATCGACTGAAACTTGCGGTCGATCTTCCAAAGAACAGAATCATTGTGACCAGTGTGCGGGGGGGCGAAATCGGCGTACGCTAGCCACCTAGCAACTCCGCGAGTTCTTCCACGCGGCGGGCGAAGAGTTGCAGGGTCTGCTCGATCGGTTTCGGAGACGACATGTCCACTCCGGCTGCCGCGAGGGTCGGAAGCGGGAATCGCGAGCCGCCGCTCTTGAGGAATCCGAGATACGGCCCGATGTTTCCCGTGGCCAGAACCTGCTCGGAAAGGCTCACCGCCGCCGACATTCCGGTGGCGTATTTATAGACGTAAAACGCCCCGTAGAAATGCGGGATGCGCAGGCATTCCAAATCGAGTTCCGAATCGATGGCGAAGTTCTTGCCGAAATAGGCCTCGAGCAATCCGCGATAAACCTGCCGGAACACGTCGAGCGTCAGCGCCTCCCCGCGTTCTTCGATCTCGTGAACGATCTTTTCGAACTCCGCGAACATCGTCTGCCGGTAAACCGTCCCGCGGATGTCGTCGATCTGGCGGTTGATCAAATACGCCTTCATGGAGGGATCTGTGGTTTCTTCCAACAACCGGTGGGTGAGCAGTTCCTCGTTGAAAGTGGAAGCCACCTCGGCCAGGAAAATCGGGTAGTCGTAGTTCTGGAATTCCTGGTTGGCTTGGGAATACCACGAATGCATGGAGTGGCCGGCTTCGTGGGCGAGGGTGTAAATATCCGAGAACACATCATCCTTGTAGTTCATCAGGATATAAGGCGGATTCCCGTAGCTGCTCGACGAAAACGCGCCGGAGCGTTTGCCCTTGCTCTCGTAGCGGTCGCACCAACGCTGGTGGCGCATGCCGTCGGCCAGCACCCGGCAATATTCGTCCCCGAGCGGGGCCAACGCATCGATCACCTTTTCGATCGCTTCGTCGAAGCTGATGCGCGTGTCGATGGAGGAAACCATCGGGACATAGGTGTCGTAATGATGGATCTCATCGAGTTTGAGCACCTTGCGCCGCAGTTCGTAATAGCGAAAGAGCGGGTCGAGGTTGGCGCGGACGCTCCCGATCAGGTTGTCATACACGCTCACCGGCACATCGTCGGAGAAAAGCGCCGCCTCCCGCGCCGAGGGATAATTGCGGGCCCGGGCCTGGAACACGTCCGAGCGCACGGAACTCGCGAAGCTGGCCGCAAGAGTGTATTGGTGGTCGGCAAATTCTTTGTAGAACTGGTGGAAGGCCGCTTTCCGCACGGTCGGATCACGTTTGATGAGGAAGGACGAGAACGAGCTCTGGGTCAGCTCTCGTTCTTCGCCCGTCTCGTCCTTGAGCATGCCGAACTTCATATCGACATTGGTGAGCTGGGAGAAAGTCTCGCGGTGCCCATGAAGCGCGGAACCACTCAGGGCCAGGAGGCGCTCTTCGCCGGGGGTAAGCGTGTGGGGCTTAAGGCGGCGCAGCTTCCGCAACGGAATCTGCCAGGCGTCCAGAACGGGGTCGGCCAGGTAAGCGTTGAAAGTGGCGTCGTCCAGCGCTTGGAGTTCCGGAGCGATGAATGAGGAAGCTTCACCGGTTTTCGTCAGCAGATTCTGCAAAATGCCTTCCCGATTGAGATTCTCCGCGTTGGAACTGTCTTCGGAAACCCGCAACATCGCGAAATGATAGAGCCGCTCGATTTTCAGATTGAGCGCCTTCTCGAATTCCATCACGTCGCGAACGGTTGATGCCGATTCGCCGACGCGGCCTTTGAACCCGGCGATGGCGGGCCACTGGGCCTGCACGGCGGCAAACTCCGCCTGCCACGCGTCGTCGCTCGGATAAAGGAGGGCCAAGTTCCAGGTGTCCTGTGCCGCGATCTGATCTCGGGTCGGGACTTTACCTCCGCCTGCGCCTTCGTCCTTTCGAAAAATGTTCATGGTGGGCAACAGTAGCGGAAACGTCGGCGGAATGCAGCAGAAAGGTTTACACGGAGAACACTGAGGGTGCGGTTAAACGTGGTGTGAGCATAGGAATCCGGAGCGCCAACGGCGCGGCTAACCGCGATCATCGTATGTCCGGGCTTGCACCGCGTGGCGTTGTCAGTGAATCTTGGGTGCTTTAACTCCAGCCGTGGGCGCACCTTCTACCAAACCTCGTTTTCGCCGGATTCGTCTGATGCTTCTCTGCATGATCGGACTGATCTTGTTTGTCATCTTCGAACCGCACCTCCTCTGCTGGGGCCTCAAGCACGGCCTGATCATGGGGGCCCGGCTTGCCGGCAAACAACTCTCCATCGGCAAGCTCGAGGGAAGCGTTTTTGAGCCCCTCACCTTCTCGAATGTCGCCTTTCACTCGGCTCACGGCGGCATCACCGCCAGCGTGAACATCCCGCGGGCCGAGGCGCATTTTTCCTGGAAAGCCCTCGCGGTGCATCAGGGGAAGGGATTTCTGGATAAACTCGTTTTCGACGGACTCCGGGGCGAAATCGGCTTCGGGACCGCAGAAACCGATGACACCGACTCCAGGAAGGCCGATTCGAAACGCTCGAAAAGTCCGTGGCTCCCGGTGCCGACCCAGACGGTGGTCCGCGATGCAAACGTGGCGTTGCATCTTAAAAACCGGGCGCTGGTCTTCAAGAAAGCGGCTTGCAACGTCAGCACCTTTGAAGCCGGGCAAATCAGCATCGGTTCGTTGGAGGTTCAGAGCGATCGGATCAATAAGAAGTTCACCGGGTTGCGAGGCACTACGGCCATACAGGATGCACGCCTCGTTGTGGCCGATCTCAAGATGGATGAAGGAATCCGCCTTAACAGCCTTTCCACCGATTTGAACGAAGCCGCGCAGGGCCTGCTCCAGATCGACTTTGATTTCGCGGCTTTTGAGGGCGTGATCCGCGGCGACCTCCTCCACGCCCTGCAAAAAAAGCAGCGCAATTACGAAATCACCGGCCGCTTTTGGAACATCTCCGTCCCGGCGCTGGCCAGCTTTCTCAATGTTCACGAGAAGACCGGGGGGACAATTAAGGAGGGCCAGTTTACGTTCCGGGGCTCTCCCCAGGCTTTAAACAAGGCGACCGTTTCCACCCGGCTCGAAGCCACGGATTTCCTCTGGGGCAAACGCCAGTGGAATTCGTTGATAATGGGCGCCACGATTGTCGATCGCCACATCCAGATCCCCGAACTGGAACTCCAGCAGGCGCACAACGCGCTCAAAGTTAAAGGCGAACTCACGCTCCCCGAAGACGACAGCCCGTGGTGGCTATCGGATTTCAACTTCGATGTCGCGGGGCGGATCAACAATCTCACCGAGCTTTCGACGCTCTTCGGCCCCCACTTCGCAAACACCTCCGGCGTTGTCTCCGTTGACGGTTCCATTCACGGAGCGAAAAAGATCTTCTCGGGCCAACTGCTGGTTCACGGCTCGACGATCAAGTATCGCGGCGCACCCATTGACGTCTTGAACGCGGGGATCAAGCTGGATGGCAACGAGTTCCAGGTGGTGAACCTGGAGCTGGTCCACGGCGCCGATTACGTGCGGGGCAAGGGCGCGATCAACATCCTGGGCGAGCGGCGGTACTCGGGCGAACTGAGGGCGTCGGTAGCCGATCTCGCCGAATACGCAGCCCTGTTTGAGAAGCCGGTCGCCCCCGCACCGCTCGCAGGCGGGTTGGTGGTGGACTGGTCCGGCGATGGCGCGGCCAGCGCGCATTCCGGCGCATTTACGGCGCAGTTGCGCAAGTTTCGCTCCCTGGGTTCAAAGGAAGTCCCGGCCACACTGCCGATCGACGCGGATTTGCAAGGGACCTACGCTCCCGGCGGGCTTTGGTTAAGCAAATGCTCCCTGGCCAACGCCGACACGCGCCTGGACACTCGCGTCACCGCCAATATCTCGACCGTCAAGTTTGAAGGACTGAAGTTGACCCAGAAGAATGTCCTCTGGGTGGAAGGTGACGCCGAGTTGCCGCTGAATCTCTGGAATTGGTGGACGGCGCCGGGCATGGAAGCGATCACGCAGGATGCCCCGTTCAAAGTGCAACTCAATGCCAGGGGTGTGCAACTCGAGGAGGTCGCCCACTTAACCGGGCGGCCTATTCCCGTGAGCGGTTTGCTTACCGGCAGCCTTCATACCCAAGGGACGCTGCGCGATCCGAAGATGAGCGGCTCGGTAAGACTCAGCAAAGGACGGCTTCCCGAAAACGACTGGTTGCCCGCCCTGGAGGCAATCGAGGCCGACGCGGAAGTGGACGGAAGCGTGCTGCGAATGAGCAAATTCAGCGCCCGCCATGCGGTGGGCCAGTTTACGGCCACGGGAACCATCGATCTTTCAAAAATCGAAGCGCCTCTCTTCGACCTCCTGGTGCATGGCGAAAAAATCCGGTTCGCTTCCGGGAACTCCTGGGCCGGCACGGCGAATCTCGATATCGTGATTGCAGGCAGCCGGGAGGCGAGCGTTACAGGCGGCGCCGACCTGCTGAGCCTCGAAACGTGCCCGCAACCTGATTTTGGCGCACTCATTTCGACCGGCAGCATCGATAGTGTTCGGATAGCTGCACCGACGTTTGCATTGCCTGCGCCTATGGATCGGTGGAATTACAACATCGCGGTGATAAACAACGAGCCTGTAAAGACCAAGACCGGCACCGTTGCCGCAGACTTGCACCTTTCCGGAATCGGCAAGAGCATCACTGCGACGGGGAGCGTCTCCTTCAGCAACCTGCCGCTGGGAACGACCTTCGCCTATGGCAAGGTGGAAAGCGCCACCTTCTTCCTCGGCGAACAACCGGCACTGGTCGCTCATCTTAGCGGTCGGATCGATACAGGGATCGATACGGGCAAGACGTTGCCTGACTTCGAGGGCTATTACTTCGGGCCGCTGGATCACCTTTCCGGAACCTTCGCGGGCGAACGCAAAGAGGACGATGAAACCATCCAAAGCGCCTTCACTCCGGGGGTCCAGCCGTTGTCTTCGGAAGCGGGAGAAATCCGCGTGGATATGGGACCGCTGGTTTTCAATGAAGCAGCCGCCAAACTCGCGGCTGAGCAACAGGCGAAGAACGAGCTCGCTCAGATCCCGGCGGCAAGCGATGGCTCCAGCGCCGCCCCTACCCCGGCGGCCCCCGTTGCCGATCCAGCCCCCACCGCCACCCCCACCGCCACGCCGACTCCGCCCGCTTCCCCCGTGCCAGACATCACGCCGCAACCTGTCAATTAGCCATGAACCCAACCGACCCGCCTTTCGCAGTTGCATCCGACAGCGAAGGCCCTGTGCCACAACAGGGAGAGCGTCGCAGGTCAGGGGTTTACCTGGGCTCGTTCCTGGGAATCCGATTTTACCTCGACTACTCGTGGTTCTTTATCGCGGCGCTGGTGATTTACTCGCTTTCCGCACAGTATTTCCCGTTGAAATTGCACGGGGCCGCACCCGCGACCTATCTGATCATGGGGACGGCGGCGGCGGTGCTCTTTTTCTTTTCGATCCTGCTGCATGAGCTCGGCCATAGCGTCGTCAGCCAGCGTTGCGGGATTCCGGTCCCGAATATCACCCTTCTTTTCATCGGCGGGATCGCGGAGATTTCTAAAGAGCCGGATGACCCTTACTCCGAGCTAAAGATCGCGGTGGCCGGCCCGGCGGTTTCGCTGGTTTTGGTGGGTATTTACCAAGGCCTCGCCTGGTTATTTGGGATGGCGCACCTCTCCGAGCCACGCCTGGTTTTCGAATGGCTGGCCTTTGTGAATCTGTGGCTGGTTATCTTCAACGCGATCCCTGGTTATCCGTTGGATGGCGGCCGGGTGTTGCGCGCCCTGATCTGGATGCGCAACGGTCGATTCCGCCGCGCGACGTTCATCACCTCCCGCATCGGAGTCGGTTTTAGCTGGCTGCTCATCGCCTTGGGGATTTTCGCGATTTTCAATGGATTATTGAACGGCTTCATCTGGATCTTCATCGGCCTCTTCTTGAAATCGGCAGCGGAGAGCGGCTATTCGCAGGCGATTTACAAAGAGATTCTGCATGGGGTAAAAGTCCGCGACCTGATGTCCCCTCACCCGCTCTGCGTCCCTGCGCGTTTCCCGCTGAGTCTGGCGGTGGACGAGTATTTCCTTACCAACCACCATGTCGCCTTTCCGGTCGTGGACGAGGAGGGCCGGTTCTGTGGACTCATTCGGCTCGAGTATCTGAAAAGTGTTCCGCGCGAAAAATGGCCTTTCACCCAAGTGGGCGAAGTCGCCGAAATGCACGACAGTCGGCGGCTGCGGATTTCAGGCGAGGCCACTGCTTCGGAGGCGTTGCGCATGCTTTTGTCCGGCGGCCAGGGACGCCTGGGCGTCACCGACAGCCTTGATCGCGTCGAGGGCATCATCACCCGGCACGACCTGCTGCACTACATCCACATCCATACGGAACTGGATGGAGGCTAGGGAAAGCCGTTTACGAAACCGGGCTTGGCTATTTTAGACAGGATTAACAGAATTTTCAGGATCATTAGGATTTCACCGAAAGCCTGCCGAGTTTGGTGAGCATTCAAAAATCTTAATCCTGTAAATCATGTCAATCTTGTTAATCCTAGCTTGAAACTTGGTTTGCCGGCGAGGGTCTCGCCGGGTAGTAGAAGCGGCATCCCTGCCCCTTCGTTCCTTGGGAAAGCGGCTGGAAGCCGCTTCTACTGCGGAGCCGGAAGTTCGCGCGGTGCTCAGGCGTATAGTTTCCCCGACGAATGATC
>JBAXSN010000142.1:0-8340 GCA_037130675.1 Verrucomicrobiota bacterium | reverse complement strand
CGGCAGGGATGCCGCTTCTACTAACCCGGCGAGACTCTCGCCGCAAACCAAGTTTTAAGCTAGGATTAACAAGATCGGCATGATTTACAGGATTAGGATTTCGGACGCTAACCGGCTTTGCGGGCTTCAGGCAAAATGCTGACAATCTCAAAATCATGTTAATCCCGTCAGAAAGCGCCAACGCTTCGTCGCGAAATAACCCTTGCAACTAACCGAATTTTGGCATTTAGTAATCATAATATGTCACAGCCCGAAATCACCGCTTATCTCAAAACTCACTGCGGTTGGAGCCGGGGCGTCCGCGCCGCCCTTGGAAAGTACGACCTTGTCTTCACCGAAAAGGACATCATTCAGAATCCGGCTTACCGGGCCGAGATGGAAATCCGAAGCGGCCAGATCCTTTCACCCTGCGTGGAAGTCAACGGGGTGATGCTGCCGGACATCAGCGGTGAAGAACTTGAGACATATCTCCTGAAAGAAGGACTCGTGCAGCCCACCGACCGGAGTACCAACGTCCCGTTGCACGGCTGCTGCTCGGATGCCAAACGCGCCGCGACGGTAGCGTGATCCCTCTTCTCACCGGAAGAGCGAGCCCCAACTCCATTCGCCTTCTTGTTTCTGCTGCTGCACTTTGAGTCGGCCGAGCAGCGATTGCAGCGTCAGGTAGGCTTTGTGCCACTGCGTTTCCACCGTCGCGATGTTGTTTTCGTTTTCCGCGAGGTGCCGAATCGAGGGCGCGCTGACGACCAGCGCCATGACTTCGTCTTTGCGTGGCCCCCCACTTTCCACGGCGGCCAGGACCACCTCCAGCCCCTGGGTGATGAGGCTTTTGACTTCCAAAAACTGGGTTTCGTCTTCGGCGCTGAATTTCCCGCTGCGCGCCAGATTTACGTACTGGTTAAACTGTTTCCAGCATTCGACGTAAGTTTCGAGGTAGTTCAAAAACTCGTCCAGATTGTGGGTGCTCATGGCGGGCAGGGTAAGGGTTGAGGTGGAAGGATTGCCGGGTTGCAGAAAAAACAAGGCGCCGCCCCGTAGGTTCCGGGCGACGATTTTAAACCCTTCGAACTGGAGGATTAAATCTGAGAATGGCAAGTTGCTTTCGCTGGCGTTTGCAAACGCTTTGAGCATGACGTTGCCGATCTGCCGGGTTGTTTCAGGCGGAAGGGCGTTCGGCAGCGTGCTGGCCACGATCCCGCCCGTGCGGGTGATCGCCATCGAGCCCGAGAGCAGGGTTTCGAGCCTGGGCGCCGCTGGTTTGGAAAAAAGTTTCAGGAAACCCATTTTCTGAGCAGTCGTTTAAAGGCGCTCCGCACCTGATCTTGCGAGAAGGTCCGGGTAAATCCAGCAACAAAAAGAGCGCCATCGGCTGCGCTGGCGGCAAGGTGCTGGTGGAGTCCGTAGCCTTCGACGCGAATGGGGGCCCCCGTTTTGAGTTTATCGCCAAGCCCCCGGGCCTCTTCGAGCAAGCGCTGGACCCACGCTGCGGTCGCCTTGGCGTTCTCGCAGCTCCACTGGTGGAGTTCACTATTGCGTTTCTGCGCTATTAAAAACTCGACCCCGGGGGTGCGGCCCAGTTGCGCGAGATTCGAAAGCGGCTGGGGTTCGCCCTCGGCGGATTCCACCGGTTTGGCATTCGCCTCGTCAATCCGCTGAACCGTGTCCAAGAGCAATCCCTGCGCGGAGTTGACCATGGTGCGGGGGCGGTTCGGATCGGTCGGCAGCAACTCGAAGTGGCCGACTTTCCAGGCGAGGATTTCCCGGAAGGCGCGCTCGGCGGCCAGTTCCCCCGTGAGCGCATCGATGATGTCCCCGTCTTTAAGCCAGATCTGCCCCGTCAGGTCGCCGCTGGTGATCTTGAGCACGATGGAACTGCGGGTGAGGCACTCCATTTGAAGAATGTCCACCAGCGCCTTGTGCTGGATGCCCCGGAACCCGGTATGCTGGATCTCGCGTTCCAGCAGAGACTCAACGCAGTCGAGAAAAAGCTGCGTTTCCTTCTGCGACTTCGGTTTTTCGACGAACAGATCGATCCCCAACGCATAGGCCCGGGCGCGGAATTGGGGTTCCATGGTTCCCGTCAACACCACAATGCGGAGGGAGGGAAAGCGCCGCCTCACGATGGCCAGCACTTGAAATCCGTCCATGCCCGGCATCCGCAGATCGGTGACCAACAACGAAAAAGATTCGCTTTCGAGCAGGGCCAGCGCGCGAGCTCCCGAGGTCGCCGTCAACACTTCGGGCTCGCTCGAGAGCCCCGTCAGCAATTGTTGATAAACGTCCAGAATGTCTTGTTCATCGTCAAGAATCAGAAGTTTGGGGGTTGAAACCATTTTCCGCAATTTGCCTTTGTTGTTTGCAGTTTCAAGTGCTTGCATGCAGAAAAGCAGAAATGAGAGTAAATTTGGCGAAACGGAGCACTGATTTTTTTATGCCTCCCACCCATGTGGCGCGAAAGCTGCATGCGATGTAGAGCGTGTTGGGTGCCAAGTTTCAGTTTTTCACCTGCTCATATTTAACCAGACATGTTTGGATTCCTTCAAAACCTGCTCGGAAAAGATGAGGCCGCCTCTTCTGCCTCTCCTTCGCCTGAACCTTTGGCCGCCAAATCCGCCCCTGCGGCTCCGGCTCCGGATAGGTTGACCCCAACCCGGGCAATGCCCCCGCGGACCAAAATGCGGATGGAGCGGCTGCTGCTCCCTCTCAAGAGCATCACCGACAACTTTTCCGATCAACAGCGCCCCGCGCTCGCCAAGTCGCCTGATGCCAGCGTGATCGTTGCCGTCCCCGTGGACCCGGTAATCCAGCAGCTTTCCTGTGGACGCGTGTTCATCACCATTGCCGACCTGAAGCGCATTGCCCCTGTGGGGATTTTTTCTTCCGATACCAGCCATGATCAGGAACGGGTGGAGATTTCGCTACGAGACATCCTGGCAAAGCTCGACAGTTCCCTTCTAAAACGACGCACCCAGCGGCTTACCGTATTGCCCGACGACTTTGCCGATCTCTTCCGCAAAAAAGGGGGGGCTCCAGAATCGGAGGTCGCTTTGGATGTTGAGGCAAACAATGCTCCGGCGGTCGCAGAGAGTGCGATGGAGACAGCTTCCACCCCAGTTGCCAGCGCCGCGCCGGTCGCCCCTGCCGAAGTTCAGCCGGAAGTGGCCGCTCCGCCGTCTCAAACGGAGCCCGCGCCAGTCGCCCCGAGAACCGTAGCCGCGCCTTCGGAGTTGCACGCCCTTTTTTCAGCTCCTCGTCGTGAGGAACCGGCGGCCACGGAAGTCGTGGTGGAGCCCAGCGGGCTAAAACTCAATACCGGCAGCAACGAGCCCCTTTCACCTGAGCCCGAGCCCATCCGTGTCGAAGAACTTCCTGATCCCGGGTTCAAGCTCAGCTTCATGCCTCCCAAGCCGACTGTCGAAGAGCCCGCCCCGGTTCCGCCTCCGTGGGAGGAAAAAGCCAAACTACGCATCGCCCCGGATGGGGGAAGACATGGAGAATCAGAAGTAGAAGCGGCTTTTCCGGGGGAAGACGGGGAAACAGAGACACCCGCTGAGCCCAGTCCGTGTCCGTCCGCGCCCGTCCAGCCGGTCTTGACTCCCGAGCCCCCTCCATTACCCCAAGCTCAAAAGCCGCCGGCCCCGGCCTCCCAACTGGTGGTGCGCGCCTGTGGCTTGAAAGGGGTGGCCGGGGCCGTGATTGCCCTGAAAGACGGAATGCTGGTGGAGGCTAACGTCCCTTCCGAGTTCAATCCGGAAACGCTCGCGGCCTTTTTGCCGCAGGTTTTTGCCAGGGTGGAACAGGCCACCGGCGCGATGGAGATCGGCCTCCTGCAAACCGTGATGTTTACCGCGGGCGACCGACCGTGGCAGATTTGGGACGCTGGCTCCGTGTATTTTGCGGCGCTGGGTCGTCCCAATGAACTGCTCCCCGGCTCCCAACTCAAAGTCATTGCCGCGCAACTCACCCGCCAGAGCAAGTGATTCATTTACAGCTTTTGAACCTATGGCGCTGATCAATCAGGCAACCAAAGAACTCCATATCAAGATCGTCTATTATGGTCCGGCGAAATCCGGCAAGACGACCAACCTGGAGCAAATCCACTCGAACATTCAGACGTCGGGAGCCGAGGCCAAAGGCAAGATGATCTCCCTGGCGACCAGTGCCGATCGCACGTTGTTCTTCGACTTTTTCCCGCTGGAAGCCACGGTGATCAAGGGCTTCAAGACCAAGTTCCAGCTCTTTACAGTTCCAGGGCAGGTCATCTACAATGCCACCCGTCAGTTGGTGCTGCGTGGCGTGGACGGCCTGGTCTTCGTGGCCGATTCGCAATGCGAAAAAATGCAGGAAAACGTGGAGAGCTTCCAGAACATGGAAGAAAACCTCAAATCCTTAAACCTGAGCTTGGATGAGATCCCCTATGTCGTGCAATACAACAAGCGCGACACCGATTCCCGCGCGCCGGTCGATTATCTCGAATATCTGCTCAACAACCGCGAGTTGCAGGTCCCCTCGTTCGAGGCCTCGGCAACCCGCTGCGAAGGGGTGTTCGAAACCTTGAACACCATCACCCGGTTGCTCTTAAAGAAGTACGTAACCCAGGGGACCCGCGTTTAGGCCATGATCCCCCGCCTCAACCAGGAAGACCTCGCGCTGTTCGATGCCGTGCTGCGCGATCTGCTTGAGAAAACCGAGGCGAGCGTCGCCCTGATCGTTGAGCGTGCGGGGTATCTGATCCACCAGTCGGGAACTGCCAACTGTTTCGATCCCGTTCAGGTCTCCACTTTGGCGGCCAATGCCTTTGCTGCCTCCGAGTTTCTGGCGAACCTGATCCAGGAGCCCGAGTTCTCGGGCATGTATCAGCAGGGCAGCCACATCAGCACGCTCACCCTCAACGTGGACGGTTCCTGCCTGCTCTTCGTGGCCTTCCCCGCCCAACTCAGTGCGGGCGCTGTGAAATATTACTCCACCCTGGCTGTGCGCGAACTGGCAGGGCAGCTTGAAAAAGCCCAAAACCGCGCCCCCGGTAAAGGCATCGACCTCGCTGACTTGAACCCGACTGACGTGGGGAAAGTCTGGTAACGAGCCCTCGTAGGCTGAAACTTCCCCCAACGCACGCTCGTTCACAATCTCCCGATTGGGAACGCACTTGTTCCCGAATCTCCGATTCGCAAACCGCACGAAGGCAATTTGGACTCCAGCGTTTTTCCTACTACTCCGCATCCGGACGCAAACGCTCTTGGCCGGGGTTTCTCGGCCTTCGAGCGGGTTTAGCGCGGCGATGGGCTGCGAAGCACAGCTTCGAAGATGGGTGCGTTACGAAGCTCAGCTTCGTAACGAGGGGAAAGGGCCTATCCCTCGTAGGCCTTCGCGACCAAAGTCGCGTTGTGTCCGCCGAAGCCGAACGAGTTATTCAGGGCCACGCGAACCTTGCGCTCGCGGGCAACGTTCGCCACGTAATCGAGATCGCATTCCGGATCTGGATTTTCAAGGTTGATCGTCGGCGGGACCACTCCTTCGGCGATCGCCATGATGCAGGCGGCCATTTCCACGGAACCGGCGGCGCCGAGAAGGTGCCCCACCATCGATTTGGTGGAGGAGACGAGCAGGCCGTTCTTGGCGTGATCGCCAAAGACCGCCTTGATCGCCTTGGTCTCGCAAATGTCCCCCATGCCGGTCGAGGTGCCGTGGGCGTTGACGTAATCGACGTCCTCGGGATTCACTCCCGCCTTTTCCATCGCCATCTTCATGCAGCGCGCCGCCCCTTCGCCCTCGGGAAGAGGGGAGGTCATGTGGTAAGCGTCCGCGCTCAGGCCGTACCCGGAAAGTTCGCAATAGATATGTGCCCCGCGGCGTTTGGCGTGTTCGAGTTCCTCAATAACGAGGACGCCCGAGCCTTCGCCCATGACGAAGCCGTCGCGATCCTTGTCGAACGGACGGGAGGCGCGCTGGGGTTCGTCGTTGCGGGTGCTGAGAGCTTTCATCGCCGCGAAACCGCCGATGCCCAACGGCACGATGGTCGCTTCGGCTCCGCCAGCCAGGAAAATGTCGGCTTCGCCGTGTTGAATCATGCGCCAGGCTTCCCCGAGCGCGTGGCAAGCGGTGGCGCAGGCGGAGACGGTGGAGAAATTCGGGCCGCTGAGGCCGAGTTCCATCGAGGTCAGCCCGCTGGCCATGTTGCTGATCATCATCGGGATCATGAACGGCGAGATTCGGCCCGGACCCTTGTTCATGAGCACCGTGTGCTGGTCTTCCAAAGTCTTGAGGCCGCCGATGCCGCTGCCGATCACCACGCCGAAGCGGTGGCGGTTCACTTTATCGAGGTCGATGCCTGAATCCGCGATGGCCAGCTTGGAGGCAGCCATGGCGAACTGCGTGTAGCGGTCGGTGCGACGGACATCCTTTGGGTTGTTGAAGAAAGCGGCGGCATTGAAGTCTTTGACTTCGCCCGCGATTTTGCAGTCGTAGTCGGTGGTATCGAATGCAGTGATCCGGTCAATGCCGCTACGACCGTTCTTCAACGCGTCCCAATAAGAGGCACGATCTTTGCCAACCGGAGTTACAACACCGATCCCAGTAATGACGACTTTTCGATCTATGGACATAAGCAGGGGTATCCTTCACAGGTGCGGCCCCGGATGCAAAGGAAAAATTTCCCAAGTGCGAAATCGCCCTGTAGCCACCCCGCTCAGTCGGGGTGGCGATGTGGACCCAGCGCCGTCAATGCGAACCGCCACGCACCCCCGGCGCCGACAGAGCGCCGCAACTACAGCTCGATCAATTCCCCAGGCGCGGGAAGGATGATTTCGCTTCCGGGCAGATCGGCGCTCAGGGTGCTCCGGAACCATTCGACGGCCGCCTGGTCCCCGTGGACGAGCACGATTTTCTTCGGGGTCACCTTGTTTACCCAAGCGCGAATGCTCTCCCTCGAGGCGTGGGCGCTGAAGTCGAAAACCTCCACCCCACACTCGACCTGCTTGGGTGGCGTCTCGCCATCGAGTTGAATGGAATCGCCCCGTGCGGCGCTCCGCAGCCGGCCACCCGGTGAATTGGGATCGGCGTAGCCTATGAAGAGGATGGCTTGCCCGGCTTGATCGAGGAACCGGCCACCGAAGAGGTTGGAAAGCGTGTTCTCGGTCATCATGCCGCTGGTCAACGCGTACACATGGCCGCTCTTGATAGGCAGTTCGGAAATCCCTCGGCCGTTCACGACGAAAGGCGCCACGGTGTCCAGGAGCCGCAGATTGGGTTTCAACCGAGGCCATTGGCCCGCCAGTTTGTCGTAGATTTCCGTCAGCTTGGCGCTGAGGCCGCCGATATATACTGGGCACCCGAAAGGCAGCACGCCGCGCTGCTGCATTCCCGCGAGCATGGCCAGCAATTCCTGGGTCTTGCCCAGGGCAAATACCGGGATGAGCACGGCGCCGCCCTCTTCAAAAACTTCCCGGATCGCGTGACCCAACCGCAATTCTTCGGCTTCCCGGGTGAACCCCTCGGCGATCTGGTGGTCGCCGCGGGTGGTCTCCACGATCAACACATCAAGCGGTTCCTCGGGAAAACGCGCGCCCGAGGAGATGGTCTGGTCGTCGAAATTAACGTCGCCCGTGTAGAAAATCGTACGCCCTTCCCCTCGGATCATCACTCCGGCGGACCCGATGATATGGCCGGCGTCGTAGAATTCAAAACTGAGCGGGGCCTCTTCCAGCGCTCCGAGCCGTTCCCCCTCGAAACTCCAACGTTGGTGGAGCGGCACCGGATGCCAGCGCCTGGCCGCCAGATCGATCTCCCGGTGGGTGAAAAGCGGATAGCTCGCGATGCCCCGTTCTTCGCGAATGCGAAGCATCACATTCACCGAATTGTGGAGCATCACCTCGCCGATCTGGAGGGTGGCGTCCGTGGCGAACAGTTGAGCGCCGGGATGCCGCCGCATCAGGACCGGGATCGACCCGATATGGTCCTGGTGGGCGTGCGAAAGGAGGATGGCATCGACGCTTTCGTCGGGCAGGGCGGTGAGATCGGGCAGCGCGTCGAACCCCTCGTAGCGCGGGTGCATCCCGCAATCGAGCACGACCTTTTTTCCGCCAATCTCAAGAAAGTAGCTGTTTGCGCCTATCTCCAACTGGCGCGTAAGGTTCAGGAAACGCATGAGTCCGGTGTTGGGGTAAACCTGAACTGCCCGAGGCGCTTTTGCAATGCAGAGTTTGCGCAGCATTGAACACGGGCGCGATTGAGGAAACCTGGGAAGTGGTCGCGAATCCGCCCCGATCCAACCAAGTTTCAAGCTAGTCCCGCCCCCGGCGGCGTGCCTTGCCGGATCATTCGTCGGGGAAACTATACACCTGA
>JBAXSN010000141.1:0-8487 GCA_037130675.1 Verrucomicrobiota bacterium | reverse complement strand
GCAATGAGATAAACCCACGCGAGAATCCCCATTACGTACCCAATGAGGACACAAACTCCGTCTTCTTCCATCATGCCGGCCGTCAGCAGCAAGATGGAGATTGCAGGAAGCGTGTTGGTAAGGGGAATCGGCAATGGAAGCGCCAGGAAAAAGCCGCCCGACGCAATTCCTACCCCGATCAAATTCATTGTCCCCGGCCAGCGATGCAGAAAGCACATTCGCGGCTTCACCATCCGCTCCAGGCGAAGCGAGATTTTGAGCAGCATTCCGAGGATCTTTTGAAGGGTGGCCGAGGAAAGCCGCTTCGCCAGGACAAACTTGGGGAGCCAAGGCTTGCGCCCGAAGGCCAGGCGAGCCCCCATCATGGTGATCGCCGCCCCAAAAGGAGTGGAAAGACCCGGAACATTCGGAATAAGAAATGGCGCGGCAAGCAGCATGATCAGAAGCGCAAAGCCGCGCCCCCTCAGCATGAACTCAATCTCCTGAATGCTGAGGTCGCGTTCACCTGCCTCCAGTAGAAGCGCCTTGATGTCCTCAGATAACGTATGCGAAGCCGATTCACTCATTCTGTGCAGGTTTGGTTAACAGGAGGGAACCCAATACGGAACTCAGCAGGCAACCCGCGACGATCGCGAGGGAGAGCCCGATCGGAATTTCAATGAAATGGACCAAGAGCATTTTGGCTCCAATAAAGCTGAGCACCGCCGCCAGCCCATATTTGAGATACGTGAACCGATCCACGCAGTGGGCCAGCAGGAAATACATGGAGCGCAGACCGAGGATCGCGCAGATGTTTGAAGTGTAAACGATGAACGGATCGCGGGTGACAGAGAAGACAGCGGGAATGGAATCGACCGCAAAAACCAGATCCATCATCTCGATCAAAATCAACACGAGCGCGAGTGGGGTTATCATCGAGACACCGTGATGGCGGAGGAAAAACTTCGAACCATGATAATCGGGGGTTACCCGCATCCATCGCCGACAAAGTTTAAGGACCAGGTTTTTTTCCAAATCCACGATCTCCTCAGTGTCGAAAATCATCTTGATCCCAGTTACCAGAAGAAACGCTCCGAAAATATAAAGCGTCCAACTGAATCGGGTTACGACTTGCACTCCAAGGGTGATCATAATGCCACGCAGGAAGATGGCACCCAAGATCCCCCAAAAAAGGACGCGGTGCTGATTGCTTGGATGCACGCGAAAGTACGAAAAGATCACGCTGAACACGAAAATGTTGTCCATGCTCAGGGCATACTCGATGCAGTACCCGGTGAGGAACTCCAGCGCTTTGGTCTCCCCTTTCAGGTGCCAAACCACTCCGTTAAACGCCAGCGACAAGCAAACCCAGAGGAGACTCCATCCGACCGCCTCCCGAAGCGTAACCGAACGCGCTTTGCGATGGAATACAAGCAGATCCAGCGCGAGCAGGAACAGGACGCCGGCATTGAATGCCCAAAACCAAAGAGTTGAATGCATGGGTTCCGCAAGAATGCCGAAAATCGGGAGAACGGCAAAGCGGAAACGGAGAAAGGACTCGCGGCGAGGCGCGATTGGAAATGAGTGGCGTTCCCAACACTTCTTCGATTCACATCTGGTTTTTCTCCCGATCTCGATGTAAGATAAATCCAGAAGGAGAAGTTCCCATGAAAGTTTCGAAAAAACAGGCCCCTCTCATTTATTCCGGGATTGGAATTCTTTCGACGGCCGTCGTTGCCGCAGCCGTCTTCGCAAAACGCTATTTCTTGCGCCGCAAAGCTGACAATGATGCCGATCTCTCGCCAGAAAACGCCGGACCGTCAGGCATCATGGAAGATCTGGTAAGGCACAATACCAAAGGGTTTTAGCTGTTTCGGAGTTTAAGGGCAAAAGCTGCCCTTGCACCCGGCCTTCCCACTCGGCGCGAAGCAAAACAGGGAAGGAGGAACCCTTATCAAAACCATTTCCAAATTAAAATCGTGGCAAGTGGTCTTCTGCGCATCCTTGCTGCTTCAGATCGATGGAACCTGCGGCCAGGTGATGACTTGGCGCGAAGCCCTGGCCAAGCAACAAGCCCTCGAAGCGGGCATCCGAAACGAAGCGCGGGATAACGTGGACTTTCGGACGCGGCGCGACCGGCGTCTGGCCGCCAAGCGCATCGACGCCGTTCAACGCCGCACCAGAGCCCGCACGGCTGCGCAAGAGCGCATTCGCCAGCGCGAATTTGATCGGGCATTCTCAATGAATGCGTTGAATTACGACTCTCGATCCGGGCATAATGAAGGGGCGGCGATGGAGCAAGGCCGGCCAACAAGCCTGTGGAATTCAGACCCCGGCCTGGATTCACAACGGGGAAGGTGAAACGCCGAGTTGGAAATTTGCCGGGGGGGATAGACTCGCGCAAAGAAGCTGCGATCGAAGGATGCCCTTCTGCATCCGCACCTCCGCCGGAGATTTTCTCGGTTCAGGCTTCCAAATCCGCCGAAATCTGCGAAATCTGCGGGCAAGTTTTCAGATCGTCTTTCCTTATCTATGAATAAATTCAGAGTCGGAGTCATTGGCACGGGGTCTATCGGGAAGAACCATGCGCGCGTGGTTTCTGAGCTTTCAGGCGTGGAGTTCGCGGCCATTTACGACGCCAACCAAGCCACGGCGCAGGAGATTGGCACCCGGCTGGGAGTTCGGGTCACCACATCGCTGGAAGAATTCGCTTCACTCGTGGATGCGGCGACGATCGCAACCCCGACGCCGACTCATTTCCCGGTCGCCAAATACCTACTGGAGCAGGGAAAACATTGTCTCGTTGAAAAGCCGATCACGGAAAACAGCCGGGACGCCATCGAACTCTCCGATCTGGCAAAATCAGCCGGACTCGTTTTGCAGGTTGGTCATATCGAACGGTTCAATCCGGTGTTGGGCGCGCTGGAACAACGTCTGACGCACCCTCAATTCATCGAATCGCACCGGCTCTCGCCGTATCCCGGGCGGAGCATTGAGATCGGGGTGGTGCTCGATCTGATGATTCACGATCTCGAAATCGTGCTTCACTTGGTTCGCTCGCCTGTTCGCTATGTGGATGCCGTGGGCGTGCCGGTGTTGAGCCGGGGCGAGGACATTGCCAACGCGCGGATTCGTTTCGAAAACGGCTGTGTCGCCAATCTGACCGCCAGCCGGATCAGTCCGGAGCGGATGCGGAAGATCCGCGTGTTCCAAAATAATATGTATCTCTCGCTCGATTACCAGAATCAGACCGGGGAGATTCACCGGTTGTGCGATGGCCAGATCATCCGGGATGTGGTGGAGATCGAAAAAGACGAGCCGCTCAAACGCGAATTGGCGGCCTTTGTCGAATGCGCCCGGGCGGGGGCGCAGCCGAAAGTGTCCGGGTACGAGGGAGCTGCCGCGCTGGACCTGGCCATCGAGATTACCCGCCAGATCAACAGCAACGCGGTGAAGGCGTGAGTCATGTATTGGGTCTTTGGGAAATCCTTGCTTTGCGCCAAGGCGGCAGAGAACTGCCGCACTCCCGAAACGCGTTCTCTGGATGCGCGAAGCGCCTTGGAGTGCGGTGGCCCTCCACCGCCTTTGAGAGCGCTTCGAAAAAACGGTTGAACCTTAAATTTGAATGAGGTTTTATTTACTAGCCGGTGAAGCCAGTGGCGACGCGCGGGGCGCGGAAGTGATGCGCGCCCTCACGGTCGAAGCCGCGACTCGCGGTGAAACCGTCGAGTTTCTTGGCGCGGGTGGCCCGGAAATGCGGGCACTTGCCCCGGCGATTCAAGACTGGAGCGGCGAGGCGGTGGTGGGCCTTTGGGATGTGCTCAAGAAGTATGGCTATTTCCGGCGGCAACTCTACGCAATGCGCGACGAAATCGCCGCCCTCAAGCCGGATGCGGTGGTGCTGATCGACTATCCCGGATTCAACCTCCGCCTGGCCAAAGCGCTCCGGCAGCGCGACCCGAAGCAGCGCATCATCCACTACATCAGCCCGCAGGTTTGGGCCTGGAATCGGCGGCGCATCCCGGAAATGGCGCGAACGCTCGACCTGATGCTTTGCCTCTTTCCGTTTGAAAAAGAGCTCTACGAAGAATCGGGGCTCAAGACCGTGTTTGTGGGACATCCGCTGCTCGATTCCCTGGCAGTCAAACGAATTACTGCTCCACGCGACAGCAAGCTCGTTGGGCTGTTTCCCGGCAGCCGCATGAAGGAGGTGACGCGGATTTTCCCGGTCATGCTCAAGACGGCGGCCGAGATGCGGAAGGCCCTGCCGGAACTGCGGTTTGAAGCGGCGGCGGCCTCCGAAAGCCTTGGGGCAGTCATGCGTGCAATGGCGGGAGGAAGCGAAGTGAGGATCCGGGTCGGCAATTCCCACGAATTGATGCAGCAAGCCGGATCGGGGATGCTGGCATCCGGGACGGCCACCCTGGAAGCGACCTATTTCGAACTGCCGTATGTGCTGCTTTATAAAGTGGCGCCGTTGACCTGGCAGATCGGCAAGCGGTTGGTGAAGGTGCCTTTTTTGGGAATCGCGAACATCCTGGCTGGGCGGGAGATCGTCCGGGAATACCTCCAGGAAGCCGCCGAGCCGGTCGCCATAGCGGATGAATTGCTGGGCATGTTGAACTACCCGGAAAAATGTCGGGAGCAGGTGGCGGAATTTCGTGAGGTGATCGCCGGGCTTGGAGCGGGTGGCGCGGCGGCCCGGGCCGCGCGAGCGATCTATGACGAGGTGAAACCGCCGGTTGGCCGGGCATGACGGAGGCCACCTCCTGTAGCTGCGGCGCTCTGTCGCCGTCGGGATGGCGCTACGCAGTAATAGGTCCACATCGCCGCCCCGACTGAGCGGGGCGGCTACAGTCATGCGTGACGTTTTCGCCTGCGGGTGCTAAGAACCGGGCATGGCATTTCCCGAATCTCTGGCTGCGGTCTGGGCGCCTTGGCGCGTCGAGTATTTTTCCATCGATAAGTCTCGTGACTTCCTCATGGATGCAGCTCAGACGACCGACGACCGGGCGCACCTTGTGGTGCGTCGGTTAAAAGAGACGTTTCTCATTCTCAACCGTTACCCTTACACCGTGGGGCACATGATGGCCGTGCCTTATCGCAAGGTGGCCGATATTGCGGATCTCACCGAAGGCGAGCGGCTGGAACTTTGGGATCAGGCTGCCTTTGCCGAAACCTTGCTCCGAAAAGTGGTTCGGGCGGAGGCGTTCAACGTCGGTCTCAATCTCGGCAAAGCGGCGGGAGCCGGGGTGGCGGATCATCTGCACCTCCACATCGTCCCGCGATGGGAGGGAGACAACAATTTCATGCCGGTCTTGGGAAACGTGCGCGTCATGGCGGAATCGCTCGACGCACTGTACGATAAATTAACCTAGAAAAAGCAATTGGATTTCGCGCCAAGGACGCAAAGGTCGCCAAGACAGAGCTTTACGAAGTGGGCGAAACATTAAAGGGATCACCTACACGGTGATTTCTGCCTTTTCCATAAGTTCCTCCCTTGGCGGCCTTGCGACCTTGGCGCGAGGCTCTTCTGCCGGATTTAGGATTAATGGGTTAGCCCGTTTGCGTTTCGAATCTAGCCGAGCGCCTTCGTCCTTAGTAGAAGCGGCTTCCAGCCGCTTTCCCCAGGATCGAAGGGGCAAGATGCCGCTTCTACTACGGCGGGCCGTCGCATGAAAGTCAGGCGACTTCCCTTGTAGAACGTCCGTAAAGCGCAGGCCTGCCGAATGAGGGTTAGAGCTGAAACAGAGTAGAAGCTCATAACCAGACATTCAGGATTAAGGGACCATGGCGCAGATTTTCTCTCGAGCCAGCAACACGGTTGCAGTGGTGGTGCTGGTGGGCATCGCGGCAGGCGTGGCCCTGTTGGGCGCTACGGTTTATGGGCTTTATTGGTCGCCTTACATGACCTCCGTGAAGATTCCGGTAAACCAAACGGTGCCGTTCAGCCATCAGCATCATGTCGGGGGATTGGGAATTGACTGCCGCTACTGTCACACCAGTGTGGAGACCAGCGCCTTTGCGGGAATCCCTCCGACCCACACCTGCATGACCTGCCATTCGCAACTCTGGACCGAAGCGCCGCTTTTGGCTCCGGTAAGGCAGAGCCTCATCACGGGCCAACCGCTACGCTGGCGGCGCGTTCACAATTTGCCGGATTACGTCTATTTCAATCACAGCATCCACATTGCAAAAGGGGTCGGCTGCGTGAGTTGCCATGGGCGCGTGGATGAAATGCCGCTGATGTGGAAGGCCAACACGCTTTATATGAAGTGGTGTCTCGATTGCCACCGGCACCCGGACTTGGCCATTCGGGATAAGAAGGACGTCTTTAACCTGGCCGCAGCCAGTCCATCCCCCGCAGAGGCAACAAAGCGCGCCAAGGAAAACAATATCCCACCCGCGCCGGTGTTAATGGATTGCAGCCGCTGTCACCGGTGAGACGGTGTCTCCGCCCCAATCAATCAATCCTAGCTTGAAATCCAGGGAAGAGCGGCTTGAAAGCCGCTTCTACAGTAGAAGCACGGGCCGCGCGAGAAAAATTCTGTAAATTTTTTGGGTTAGTGACAGGGGCTATGGGGTAGGCGGCTTGCTGGTGGGATGGCGGGTTCATGTTGAGATAAGTTTTTGAAGATTCCCATTCGTCGCTGATTTCGCTGAGAATGGCGCTGACGAGGCGCAGGAGGGAGTCGGTATTGGGAAAGATGCGCGCGACAGCGTCTTCTCTCCGCGTCTCCCCCTCCCCGCGTCTCCGCGTCTTCCTACCCCCCGCCGGGGAACCATTGGTAGAGCATAAGATAGACAAGGACCCCCGTAACGGAGACGTAGAGCCAGATAGGGAGGGTCCAGCGGGCGATGCGGCGGTGCCTGTCGAAACGCGCCCGTAGCGCCGGAACGATGGTCAGGAAGACGAGCGGCAGGATGACGAAGGCGAGCAGGACATGGGAGATGAGCAACGCAAAATAGACGGGGCGGATCATTCCCTGGCCGGTGAAGCGGGTTACGGCGGTCACGTTGAAATGATAGACGAGATAACAGACCAGAAAAACCGTGGAAGTGATCAGCGCACACGACATCATGGTGATGTGCTGAAGCTTTCGATTATGGGTGATGAACCACCAACCCATCAACAGAAAGACGGCGCTCAACGCGTTGAGGCTGGCGTTGATAGGCGGCAGATCGTGGACGCTCATTTCCGGGTGAACATCATCAGTCCGAGCAACCCCGGCAAATAGAAGATGGAAGCGAAAAACAGGCCGCGCGCGGCTGCCCGGCTGCGGTCGAGGAGGAATCTGATGGCGCATGCGAGCAGCAACAGATCAAAGGCCAGGGTGCCGATTCCATAAGCAAAGGCCGCCCGATGAGCGAAGACGGGCACGAGGGTGATTGCCGTCAGCCCTACTGAAAACGCGAGCGCCTGCGCGGCGGTTTCGATGCCGCAGGCGTCACTTCGGCGGAGCATTTTCAAGCCGGCTCCCGCGTATTCGTCGCGGTACATCCAGGCGATCGCAAGAAAATGCGGCATCTGCCAGGCAAACAATATCCCGAACAGCACCCACGCCCCAAGGCCGAAGGTGCCATCGACCGCCGTCCAGCCGATGACTGGCGGCAGGGCTCCGGAAATCGCGCCAATGGAGGTGCAAAGGGCGGTGCGCCGTTTGAGTGGCGTGTAACAGCCGAGATAGATCAGCAAGGTGGCAAAGGCGAGGCCGGTCGCCAGCGGAGTCGCCGCGAGCGCAAGGTAGAGTAGGCCAAATCCAGACATGGCGAGACCGATGCCCAAGGCTGCTGGCCAGTTCATCCGGCGCGCGGGCAGCGGGCGGTCCCGCGTCCGTTTCATAAGGGCATCAACATCGACCTCCATGGCCTCGTTCAACGCGGCGCCGCCCCCGGCTACCAGCCAGGTGCCCATCAAGGTATGAAGCAGGCGCAACCAGTCGAGTTTGTCGCCGCTGGCCATGGAAAAACCGACGAAGGTGGTGATCAGGACGAGCAGGTTCAGACGCACTTTCGTGAGTTGCGAGAAATCGGAGGCGAACCCCGCACTTTCGCGCGGTCCGGCAAATCCGAGGGCCACTCCGGCTTGAGGGATCTGGTTCATCCAGGGATTGACCGGGCTGGCGCCGCGCCCGAAGAAAACCGTGTTGCCCGGATTACCAGAACAAAGCCGGCTGCCAGCACACCCGCGCCGGTGACCACATGAAGGCTCGTGGGAATAGGGGCTTTGCCAAGCCAGATCACCGAAGCGCCCAGAGCGACCTGGACGAGCAGCAAACTGGTCAGCGCAAGCGCAGGGCGCAGGAGGCGGCCCTCGATGCGCCCGGCGGCCCGGGCCACGGCGAAGGTCTTTGCAATGACCACAATGGTCAGGAGCGCGACGACCATGGCCCAAAAGCGGTGGGCGAAATTGATATCGACCGGCAGATTGTGCTCCGGCGGAACCCACGAGCGCGAGGGCGTCAGCGGAAAAGTCGGAATGGCCAGCCCCGCGTGCAAATGCCGCAT
>JBAXSN010000140.1:0-8491 GCA_037130675.1 Verrucomicrobiota bacterium | reverse complement strand
TCGATGGAGCCATCTGTGTGTTCGGCAATTGATTCGGTCGCCCACGACTGCGTGCGGGCAAACCCGTGCGCGGGAGAAGCGGGATCGTTCTGGCGCGGTCCGAACCAGGGAAAGATGATGGGAACGCCCCCGCGAATCGGTTTGCCGGGCAGAAAAGCGCTCTGTGCGCTCATGAAGAGCACCGGCGATTGTCCGGTCGGGGCAAAGTGGGTGACGTGAGCGCCGTGAAGATAGATGTGCGCCTCGGCAAGCGCGGTGGTGACTTCAATCCGGGGCAATCCGCCGGAACCGGTTACGAGTCGCACTTTGCCAGAGAGTTCGAGAGAGGTGTCCATGGACTCGTTATAGTGGAAAGCGGGCGGCGCTGCCGATCAAAAAAGAAGACGCGGAGACGCGGGGATGGGGAGACGCGGAGAGGAAGAATGGGACTTATAGGACTGATGTGGGCGCGCCTGGCGGCGCGATTAGCAGGCGGGAAGCAGGGGCACTTACTGCCGCTGTTCGATGATCGCCTGGGCGATGCGCGAGGCGATCTGCTCGCGGTAGGCGGCGGTCGCACACCTCGCGGCCTCGTCTGGATTGCTCAAAAAGCCGCACTCTAATAATAGGGCAGGGCCGCGCGATTTGCGGAGCACCCGGTAATTGGCGGTCTTCACTCCCCGATTCACCTCGCCGGGAAGCGATGCCATGGCCCGCTCGATGCGCCCCGCAAATTCCGGGGTGCCCCGGTTGTTGTGATAGGTTTCGACGCCGCAGGCACCGGTCCGGCGGCCTTCGTTGAAGTGGATGGCGACGAAAATCGATTTGCGCTGGGCATTTGAAATTTCCACCCGGCCATCGAGCGGGATGAAGGTGTCGTCGCGCCGGGTCATCACCGTGCGGAGTCCGGCCGCCCGAAGTTTGCTTTGCAATCTGCGCGCAACGTCGAGCGCCAAGTCTTTTTCCAATATCCGAGGGCCAGTGGCGACACGCTCCTTGGTCACCACGACTTTGCGCTTTCCACCCCGACTGCGCTGAACCCGCCGCACAGTGACCCATTTCCCCAGTGTGGTCGAGGTTCCGGAGTCGTGCCCGCCGTGGCCCGCGTCAATGACAACGGTTGTGAAATCTTTGACGTTGTAGTAGGTCGGGGTGACGCACCCAGGCAGGAAAGCGACGCAGAGCAGGCAAAGGATCCAGGCGAATAGACGACCGGAATCCGAGCGAGCGGGCGCGCAGGAGTCCGCTAACGGACACGGGGCGAATGGTTTACCGGAATTTAAAATTTTCGAGGGCACGGTGGAGATTCGCTCATCATAGGCATTTTCTGCGGCGATGGCGCTTCTAATCATGAGGTGTTATCTTTTTTGTCAAGGAATCCCCCGTCAGGCCACGCAAAGAAATTTTAAAAACCGGTCTCATGAACACCAACCGTCTTGCCCAGGAGAAGTCGCCCTATCTGCTTCAGCACCAACACAATCCGGTCGATTGGTATCCGTGGGGCGAGGAGGCATTTGAGAAGGCGCGCCGCGAACAGAAGCCCATATTTCTCTCGATCGGGTATTCCACCTGCCACTGGTGCCATGTGATGGAGCGCGAGTCGTTCGAGAATGAGCGGACCGCCGCCTTATTGAACGCACACTTTGTTTCCATCAAGGTGGACCGCGAGGAGCGCCCGGACGTGGATCGCGTTTACATGACGTTTGTCCAGGCGACCACGGGGAGCGGCGGTTGGCCCATGAGCGTTTTCCTCACGCCGGAGTTGAAGCCGTTTCTGGGCGGCACTTATTTTCCGCCCGATGATCGCTGGGGCCGGCCTGGGTTCCCCACCCTTTTGGAACGAATCGCCACGGCCTGGGAACAGGAGCGCGCGAAGATCGAAGCGCATGGCGAACAGATGCTCGCCTCTTTGAGCCGATTTGCCGCGCAATCCGTGGAAGCCGGCCACGCTCTTCAGGAAGGCGGCTTCTTCAATCCAGAAACGCTGAATGCCGGGTATCGCGAGTTTGCTGCCGGATTCGATCCCGAGTTGGGCGGCTTTTCGCAGGCACCGAAGTTCCCCCGCCCCGTCACTTTGAACTTCCTGTTGCGCTATTCCGCGGCGAATCCCGAATCCCGCGCCGGCGACCACGCCCGGCAAATGGTTCTGCTCACGCTCGATAAGATGGCCGCCGGCGGAATGCACGATCAGCTCGGAGGCGGCTTTCACCGGTACTCCGTGGACCGCTTCTGGCATGTGCCGCACTTCGAGAAAATGCTCTACGATCAAGCCCAGCTTGCCTCGGCTTACCTCGACGCCTTCCAAGCAACCGGGGAACACCGCTATGCGGAGGTCGCGCGGGACGTGCTCGATTATGTCCGGCGCGACCTGACCAGCCCGGAAGGCGGATTTTATTCAGCCGAAGACGCGGACAGCCCGCTTCCCGAGGACCCAAGCGAGAAAGGCGAAGGGGCGTTTTACGTGTGGACCAAAACGGAGATCGACGAGGCACTGGGCGCGGATGCCGCGGCGCTATTCAATCGGTTTTATGGAGTTGAGGACGGAGGCAACGCGCCTGCGGAAAGCGATCCGCATGGAGAGTTAACGGGCAAAAACACGCTGATCCAGCGGCACACGATCGAGGAGATGGCGCGGCTATTCGCGAAACCCGAAGGGGAAATCGCGCGGTCACTGCTGGAGAGTCGGCGAACGCTGTTTGAACTCCGCGAGCGGCGTCCCCGGCCTTATCGCGACGACAAAATATTGACTGCTTGGAATGGGCTCATGATATCGGCCTTCGCGAGAGCGGCCCAGGTCCTCGGAGAAAGCGAATACCGGGAATGCGCCGAGCGCGCGGTCGCGTTTATAAAGGGGCAACTCTATCGCGAAGGCCGGTTGATTCGGAGTTACCGCGAAGGTGCCAGCCGGGTCGCCGGGTTTGCCGACGATTACGCGTTCCTGATCCAAGGCCTGCTCGATCTCTATGAAACCAGCGGCGGCATCGAGTGGCTGCAATGGGCCGCGCAGCTTCAGCAGACCCAGGACACCCTCTTCTACGATGCCGAACACGGCGGCTACTGGTCGGCTACGGCGGACGACCCGGCAATCCTGATCCGGATGAAGGAAGAAAATGATGGCGCGGAGCCGTCCCCAAATTCCGTCGCCGCGCTCAACGCGTTCCGTTTGGCTCAAATGCTTGACGATCCGGCAACTCGCCAGCGCGGTGAATCGACCCTGCGCGCGTTTTCCGCGCAACTCCAGCGCATGCCCAGCGCCCTGCCGCAACTCCTTGTGGCGGGCCAGTTCGCAACGGCCAAGCCGATGCAAATCGTCTTTGCGGGAAGCCCGGACGCTCAGGACGGAGATCCGCTGGATCTGCGTCCGCTGGTCCGCGAACTGCACGGCGGGTTTATTCCTAATAAGGTCGTTCTCTTCGCGGATGGCGGCGGGGGTCAGCGATGGCTGGCGCAACGCGTCGGATTCATCCGGGACGTAAAGCCGGTCGCGGGCAAGGCCACCGCGTTTGTCTGCGAGAATTTCACTTGCCGCGCTCCGGCGACGACGGCGGAACAGTTACGGGAGGCGCTCAAGCGGTAAAAACACGCACTCACCCCCTGATCCCAAGTCGCTTCAGGATGACCTTATGCTGCGCGATGTAATCGTAACGTTCCGCCAGATCGGCCCAGTGACTCGCGGTTGGCTTTAGTGCTTCTTTCGGAAAGCGTTTGTTCGCTGCGCCGATCGCCTTTTTGATGTCCATCCCAGCATTGAGGTGCGCGACTACGGCATCATCATATTCGATTTCTGCCGACGACCTAACTCCAATGATTTCACGTGCCCGTTCGAGATAGGTGTTGATCAGGTGTGGATTCATGCGTCTTGAAGCGTTGATTCACTCCAATCCTGATATAAACGGTCTGCCCCTGTCGCGAGCTTTTTCGCGTCCATTCGCGTCCATTCGCGGTTGCGTCGTCACGAACTCCGCTCACCCCACATGATGAAGACAACTTGCCCGCCGGAAAGCGGCTGGAAGCCGCTTCTACGGTAGAAGCGGCATCCCTGCCGCTTCGGATCTTATTTGCGGAGCATCTGAATGTTTATGCCTAGCAAGTTTAGCCAGAAGTATTTTTCCTCTTGGCCATTTGCTCTGCCGAATCAATTTCATGCGCGAGCCACTCTGTAAATGCACGAGCCTGCTCCAGCGATAGTTTAATCGCATTTTCGGCGAGGTCTTCAAGCGGTCGATCCCCGTCTGATCTTGCCACCCCGATTCGGACATAGACCGCTGCATCAGGCACCTCACCGCGGCCACGAAACTCAACGCACCGCTGCGCCTCAATCTGCATCTGTTTCCACTCAGACTTAAGACCCCGAAGTTTGATGTACCCCTCGGAAGCCAATGGCTCTGTCCAGTTATGTTCCATAGTTAGTAAGTTTTCCAAATTCCATTCCCGATGTATTGTAGTTCTGTTGTTGATCCGGGGCTTCCGCTCACTTGCTCAATGAAGATCGGGCGAGATCGCGCCTCCCAATGCGCGCCTGAATCTGAAGAGATGTAGAGCAGTCCATCAGCCTCCATACTCGCAGCCAGCTTTGATCCGCTTCCGAAAACCGCAAGACACACTGCACTCTCCCCATCAAACCCGGCGCTCGTCAGCGATAAGAAATTAAGGGACGTGTATAATCCGGACCGTTCTGGAAAGCCTAGGTTGCGGACATCAACCAATGTCAGAATTCCATCTTGAGATAAAACGGCTGAACGAAAAGCCCAATCCGACTTCTGGGTCCACGGATAATTTGAGGGGATTGGAGGTTCGACGGATGTCCAATTACTCCCCGAATCATAGGACGTGTACATCTTAGAAGGAAAAACTCCATACGACGCTACGGCCACCAGTTTAGCTCCGTCTGAGGAAATGCTTACTCCCAAAGAACCGTTTGCAGGACAAGGAACCCATGATGTACCAGAAGTGGTTGACATGTATATAGCTTCAGATGACGCAGCCACCAATTTTGAGCCATCGGCGGATGATGCCACGGAAGACCAATTACGAACGCTCTCTCGGGGTATCCACGTCGCCCCGTAGTCTATTGACGTATAGAGTTGTCCTCCGTATTCGGCAGCCACCAATTTTGAACCATCAGCGGATGCCGCCACCGCCCGCCAGTTCCGGTCACTATCGCGAGCAATCCACGTCGCTCCAAAATCATTGGAGGTGTAAATCTTTCCGCCAAATTCGGACGCAACGACTTTAGAGCCATCGGCAGATGAAGCAATAGCGCTCCATTTCCGTAGTCCCGCTATGCTGCGCCAAGTTGCGCCACCATTAGGTGAGGCAAACAGGGCCGAGTTGGGATTCAACTCGCCTCTCCTTGATGTACAGATCGCAAACACATTGGCACCGTCCGAACTCATGGCAAACGTTGTAACGTTCATCTCGTATTGCGGTTCGACGCCTACGGGGCTGCCGTTATTGGAAACGAGGTATCCGCAGGAACCGGTGGAAGTAATGCGGACTGTGTCACCCAAGGTCGGGGAGGTTGGGAGATTCACTGTCGTCGTGGCGGTGCCCGTCAGAAAATATCCCGCGTTCGAGAGCGCCTGCAGGGATGTTCCCGAAACTGCGGTCCACTGCAATTTCGCGCCGGGCAGGCCAGGAGGTCCTTGTGGGCCAGCAGGACCCTGCGGCCCGGTCGCTCCAGCGGGACCTTTGGGTCCCACTGAACCCAATTCAATGTCCAACACGGGTTCGTGCCCTGTGAGAGTATTCTCCTTGCTGTCAAAAAACACCGATGTCGTCAGGGTATTCGCTTCCACTACAAAGCCATAATTGGGAACACCCGAAAGCCACGATTTGACCATCCCGGTGACATCAATCGCGATGAAGGACCGACTTCGTCCTGCAGGGATCAAAGTCGTTTCAAGAACAATTCCGCCAAAAGTTACCTCTATTGTCAAGTTCCCGTTCGGGAACATGAAATCCATTCGCAATGTTATCGGCCCTCAACTTAGGAGGATTCGATACGAAAAGGGGATGACCCAAGAGGCTCTCGCTGCCGTTCTGCAGCGGGCGGGTTGGGATATCAGCAGAACATCCCTTGCCAAAATCGAGGCTCAGTTGCGGTGGGTGGCCGATTGCGAACTTTTCATACTCGCCGATGTGTTGGGCGTCAGAATGGAGCAACTTTTCCCAAAACGCCCTGAGGTAATAGCTTTCATTGCATCGCCGGATTTTAAGCGGAATTGATTCCTTCACCCGTCATCCAGCCCGACCAAGTGCCTTTGTAAGGGGAAATGAAGGCGGACTGTTGCCATGCCAGCCTTGTCTTTGTGACGGCATTCGAGACGCGCGGAGCCATGCAGGGCTTCCTCTCGCAGATTTCCTGGGAAACCGAAGTTTGGATTGCAGAAAATCCCGACCATCTCATCCATTTCAACGGCGAGCGGTTCCTCGGGCCGTACCCGGACGTGCTCGGGGCAGGTCCAAAATAACGGCAGCAGAAAATGCGCGGGGCGTTCAACGCGTAGTTTGATTCTCATTCGCACTTCTTGGCGTCTATTCGCGGAAACCCAGCAATTGAAACCGCGAATGGACGCAAATGGACACGAATTATCATGGACTCCGCCCACCACGCATGATGAACACACCGTGCCCCCGGAAAGCGGCTGGAAGCCGCTTCTACGGTGGAGTAGAAGCGGCATCCCTGCCGCTTTTTGATCCTTGTCCGTTTACGCAGCCCTCGGAGCCGAATACGGGCGCACCTCCCGGCTGATGCGCTCCACCAAAGCCTTGGCATTCCGCAGATCGCACTCGATTTGCGTATTGAGCCAGAACCGGGGCCGCTGCCCGAAAAAGCGTCCTCATCGCAGGGGCGTATCGAGCGTAATCGCGCGCTTGCCATTGACGTGTTCCGTTTGCACGAAAAAAAGCCCCCAACGCGCCAGCTTCTGATACAGTGACGGTGAATGTTCGAGATCAAAGCTAGAGATAAGATGGTGGAACGCGCGCTGTTGGTGGGCGCGTATGTGGATGCCTCACAGAAAGCCGAAGCGCAGAGTTTGCTGGAGGAACTCGAAGAATTGGTAAACACCCTCGGCGTCGCAGTGATCGAGCGAAAGCTCGTCCACCACCGCGAACAACATGCCCGTTTCCTGATCGGGACCGGTAAAGCTGAGGAACTGGCCGCCCTCATCAAAGAGCGCGAATGCGACGTCTTGATCTTCGACAACGAGCTGACCCCGGCCCAGCAGCGCAACTGGGAGGAACTCACCGGGGTCACGGTGGCCGACCGCGAGGAGATCATCCTGGACATTTTCGGCGCGCGCGCCAAGACCCGGGAGGCCAGGCTCCAGGTGGATGTCGCCCGCATGGAATACTCCATGTCGCGGCTGACCCGCGCTTGGAGCCACCTCGGACAGCAGGGCGGCGGAATCGGGGCGAAGGGCGAAGGCGAGAGCCAGCTTGAACAAGACAAGCGCAAGATCCGCGGACAGCTCGACCGGCTCAAACGCGAACTGGAAGAGGTGCGCCGCGCCCGTGCCACCCAGCGTAAGGACCGCAAGCGCACGCCGGTCCCCAATGCCGCAATCGTGGGATACACCAATGTCGGGAAATCGTCGCTGCTGCGGAGCCTGACCGGCGCGGAGGTCCTGGTGGAGGACAAACTTTTTGCCACGCTCGACACCACCACCCGCAAGATTGCGCTTCCCAACAAACAACCACTTTTGCTGACCGATACCGTCGGTTTTGTGCGTCGGTTGCCACACCAACTCGTGGAATCGTTCAATGCCACCCTGGAGGAAGCCGCGCTTTCAGACTTCCTCATCCATGTCCTCGACGCGTCCCAGCCTCAGGTGATGGAGTTCTACAATACCACCGTCCGCGTGCTCTCCGAACTGGGCGCCGACACCAAGCGCGCCCTCATCGTTTTCAACAAGGTCGATAAGGTGGACGACCCGGCCGTGATCGCCGGGCTTCGCCGACATTTCCCCGATGCGATTTTTGTCTCCATTCATACCGGTCAGGGGATGGACGAACTGATCAACCGCATCAGCGATTTCGTCAGCAATGGCACCACCACCGTTGAACTCCGGATTCCCGCCGCCAGAGCCGATCTCCTCGCGCGGATTCACCGCGACGGAACCCTCATCCAGATCGACTATGATGGTGAAGTGGCGGTGGCCGTGGCGACGATCCCGAAACGCGCTCTGGAGACGTTTGGACCCTTTGTGGTGGGAGCGACGGCGACGTAAGCAGCGCCATAGTAGAAGCGGCATCCCTGCCGCTTCGATCCCCCCAAAGCAAAGCGGCTGGAAGCCGCTTCTACCCTAAAGAGGCCGCACGCACTACTAGACGCTGGCGCGCGGCACACGATGCCATCTGATGCGCGGTAGCGTCTTGTGCTGCGGTGCTCCCTTTCCATTACCCACAATTTTTCGGGGCGGTTCTTCAGTGCTGAAGGCGCAACCCCATCCTGCCTTGTATGTTCACATCTATGCAAAGGCAGTATTTCCTCTTTTTGCGGAGCGGC
>JBAXSN010000014.1:0-36116 GCA_037130675.1 Verrucomicrobiota bacterium | reverse complement strand
CTGGGCTACGATAGAATGCCCCTTCGGGGCGCGGGGAATATTGGCCAAACTCCAAGCCCAGCCCGTTAGGCTGGGCTTTAGGATGAAGTGCCGTTGGCGTTCCGAACCGGACCGCCAAATTCACACCACCTTTAAACCTAGAAAAAGCAATTGAATTTCGCGCCAAGGACGCAAAGGTCGCCAAGACAGAGCTTTACGATGTGGGCGAAACATCAAAGGGATCACCTACACGGTGATTTCTGCCTTTTCCATAAGTTCCTCCCTTGGCGGCCTTTGCGTCCTTGGCGCGGGCTCTTCTGCCGGATCTAGGCTAATTGCACCCCCGCCGAAGGGGTTCTTCAAAAAACACTTGAACGCTTAACGCGGGTCGAATAACTTCTCGGCCCTTCGCCAGGGTAGCTCAGTGGTAGAGCAGGGGACTCATAAGCCCTTGGTCGGGAGTTCAACTCTCCCCTCTGGCACTCCTTTTCGGCCTAATTTTGCATCGATCTCCGGTTCGCACTGGCCAACTGAAATTCCTCTGTTAAGGTTTCCCCTCACCCAAATCTGATCGGAATTATGGCCAAGACTGATACCCTCGTGGAAGACAAGCAAAACGTTGCCCGTAACAAGAACCTTGAGCTTGCGATTCAGCAGATCGAGAAAGACTACGGCTCGGGCGCGATTATGCGCCTTGGCAACAAAACCTCCATGGAAGTGGAAGTCATTCCGACCGGCAACATCCTCATTGACCGCGCCTTGGGCGTGGGTGGCGTTCCGCGCGGCAGGGTGGTGGAAATTTTCGGGCCGGAATCCTCCGGTAAAACGACGCTGACCCTCACGGTCATCGCTCAGGCTCAGAAGCGCGGCGGCCTGGCGGCATTCATCGACGTCGAACACGCCCTGGACCCGCAATACGCCCGCAAACTCGGCGTAAACATCGACGACCTGCTGGTCTCGCAGCCGAGTTCCGGCGAGGAAGCCCTTCGGATTTGCGAAACTCTGGTCCGCTCGAACGCTCTCGATGTGGTCGTCATCGACTCGGTTGCCGCTTTGGTGACGAAGGCCGAACTCGAAGGCGAAATCGGCGACACGACGGTCGGCGCTCAGGCCCGCTTGATGAGCGCCGCGCTGCGCAAATTGACTTCTCTCATTTCCAAGGCCCGTACCACCTGCATTTTCACCAACCAGATCCGCGAAAAGATCGGGGTTATGTTCGGCAACCCGGAGACAACCCCCGGCGGCAAGGCCCTCAAATTCTATTCCAGTGTCCGGTGCGACATTCGCCGGATCGGCGCGATCAAGACTGGCGACGGCACCGTCACGGGAAACCGGACCAAGCTGAAGATCGTCAAAAACAAAGTCGCCCCGCCCTTTACCGAGTGCGAGTTCGACATCATGTACAACGAAGGGATCTCCCACACGGGTTCCCTCCTCGATTTGGCGCTCGAACAGGGGGTCGTCGAGAAGCGCGGTTCCTGGCTGAGCTACAAAGGCAGCCAGCTCGCCCAGGGCCGCGACGCCGCCAAAGAGGTCCTTAAGAACGATGCGACGCTGTTTGAAGAAATCGAAGCGTTGGTGAAGGCGAAGCTCGACGAGGCAAGCTAGCGTTCCATCGCGTCAGCACACGGGAATAGTGCGGGCCTTCAGCCCCGATTCGCCTTCCCAATTTTCCCTGGGGCGTTGCCTCACGCTGGTATGGGTGGACCTTTGGTCCTTAGCAAAAACGATGCGAACACTATTGGCGGGACGCCCACGCTCCCTTGCGCTCCCTTTTTTTCACGCCACCTTTAACTGCACCCGAGCACCCCGCTACCGCCTTCTTGAATTGACTGGCAAACGCTGCCAGCGACAATCCATCTGTTTCCATGCCTGACCTGCCTTTGTCACCCCCCTTTGCTCCCAAGGTGCTTTCCGTCACTGAAATCACCCGGAACGTGCGCGAGCTCATGGAGGGGATCATCGGCGAGGTCTGGGTCGAGGGAGAGATTT
Organism: Verrucomicrobiota bacterium; assembly: GCA_037130675.1. Taxonomy (GTDB): domain Bacteria; phylum Verrucomicrobiota; class Verrucomicrobiia; order Chthoniobacterales; family Chthoniobacteraceae; genus JBAXSN01. Next base: position 34,145 of record JBAXSN010000014.1, on the reverse strand, counting down.
GCAATTACCGCAAACAATCTTCCGGCCATCAATATTTCACGCTCAAGGACGACCGCTGCCAGCTTCCGTGCGTCTCGTTTTACCGACCGGGACTGCGGCATGCCACAGTTCCGCTCGCCGAAGGAATGCTGGTGCATGTTCGCGGGCTGATGACCGTTTATGAGGCGCGTGGGCAGTATCAGTTGAATGTTTCGCTCGTGCAGGTCGCCGGGGCCGGATTGCTCCAGGCGAAGTTCGACGCGCTCAAACGCAAACTGGCCGGCGAGGGGCTTTTCGAGACCGCGCGCAAACGGGCGCTGCCGCCTTTTCCACGCGCCATTGGCATTGTCACTTCGCCGACCGGCGCGGCCATTCAGGACATGCTGAATATCCTTCATCGGCGCGCTCCGTGGATTCGGATTTTGATCAATCCGGTGCGGGTGCAGGGCGCGGGGGCCGCTGCGGAAATCGCGGCCGCCATCTGGGAATTCAACAGTGGCACGCTGCCGGACGTGGATGTGATCGTCGTCGCGCGAGGGGGCGGCAGCGCCGAGGATCTCTGGGAATTTAATGAGGAATCGGTCGCCCGCGCGATTTATGCGTCGGATATCCCGGTGGTCTCGGCCGTGGGGCATGAGATCGATTTCACGATTTCAGATTTCGTGGCCGACCTGCGCGCCCCCACCCCGAGCGCCGCCGCGGAATTGGTGGCCCCGGATTCCACCGATCTTGCCCGCCGGTTTGAGCATCTGCGGAATGTGCTTGATCGAACGGTCCGGGGGAACGTGGGGAACTGGCGCGCGCAGCTATCCTTTGTTGAACGAAGCGTGCTCTTCCGCGAGCCGAAGGCGCGGCTCGATCGGCTCGCCCAGCAGATCGATATGGCTTCGGACGCATTGGGTCGCGCCAGCGCAGATCGGCTTGCGGAGGGGACCCGGCGTTTGGCTGGGTTGCAGTCGGCTTTGCGCGAGCACCGGCCCGATCAGTTGTTGCAGATGCGCCGGCACCAACTCGAAGCCAGCGCGGAGCGGTTGCGCCGGGGTTTCGCGCAAGGCTCCGAAGCGCTCCACCGCCGCCTGGAACACGCGGGCAGTTTGCTCCGCATCCTGGGACCGCAGGCTACGCTGGGCCGCGGATACAGCATCACCCGCACGGCAGACGGGGAGATCGTGCGCTCGGTGGAACAAGCGCCAGCCGGGATCGATCTCGTCACGCAACTGGCAGACGGGCAGGTTCGATCCAAGGTGCAGGAGTGAATCTTGCGCGAAGCGCCTTGGTGCGGCGATGCGCGAATCTGGGAGCGTCCTGGCAGGTTCAGGCCGAATCCTGTAATCGATTTAATCCTGTTAATCGTGTCCAAATTGCCAAAACTACGGCTCGCAGTATGAGCAAAGCGCCTGAACAGAATCCCCAGGACGGATTGTCGGGGTTGATCGATCGGGTCACCTTCCATAACGAGGAGACCGGGTTCGCCGTGCTCCGCGTCCAGGTCAAAGGTCAGCGCGATCTGGTCACGGTGGTCGGTTCGCTGCCGTCCGTTACCGCCGGAGAATGGATTACAGCCCAGGGCCGCTGGGTGCGAGATCGCGAGCACGGCCTGCAGCTCAAAGCCGACTACCTCAAATGCACGGAGCCGACCTCGAGGGAGGGGATCGAGAAATATCTGGGCAGCGGAATGATCAAGGGGATTGGGCCGGTCTATGCCAAAAAGCTGGTGAACAAATTTGGGGAGGAAATCTTCGAGATCATCGAGAAATTCTCCCCGAGACTCCAGGAGATCGAGGGGATCGGGCCGGGCCGCCGCCGGCAGATCAAAGAAGCGTGGTCGGCCCAAAAGGTCATCCGCGACATCATGGTCTTCCTGCATTCCAACGGCGTCAGCACCAGCCGCGCGGTCCGGATCTACAAGACGTATGGCGACCAGGCGATCGAGACCGTGCGGGCAAATCCCTACACCCTGGCCAAGGATATCACCGGGATCGGATTCAAGACGGCCGATGTCATTGCGGAGAAAGTCGGGATTCCAAAAGACTCGATTCTCCGGGCCTCGGCGGGAATCTCGCATGTGCTGCTGGAAGCCACCAACGCGGGACACTGCGCGCTGCCCCGCACTTTGCTGGTCGAGAAAGGATTGAAGCTACTGGAGGTCGATGAAGCCATCGTGGAGGAGGCGCTTGAACGGCAACTCGTGAACCGCGAGGTGATCGAAGATGAAGTGGGCGGGCAGACGCTGATCTTCCTGCCGGCGTTGAAATACGCCGAGGCAGGGATCGCGGAAAAGATCCACAAGCTGAGCGGACGTCCCGCCGGGTACCCGCCGATCGATCTCGAAAAGGCGGTGCAATGGTGCGAAGGGAAGACCGGCAAGGAACTTGCTGCCAGCCAGAAAGCGGCCATCGCGCAGGCTCTGAAGTCACGCGCCTTGATCATCACGGGCGGCCCCGGCGTCGGTAAAACCACGCTGATCAATTCGCTGCTCCTCATCCTCCGGGCCAAGCGGGTGAAGTGCCTTCTCTGCGCACCCACGGGCCGGGCGGCCAAACGGCTCAGCGAAACCACCGGGCTGGAAGCCAGGACCATCCACCGCCTCCTGGAGTTCGCGCCGAAATCGGGCGGGTTTACGCGAAACGAAGATCGGCCGCTCGACTGCGATTTGCTCGTGGTGGATGAAACCTCCATGGTCGATGTGCCGTTGATGGACAAGCTCCTCAAGGCTATTCCAGCGCGGGCGCACCTCATCCTGGTCGGCGACGTGGACCAGCTTCCCTCGGTCGGTCCCGGCAAAGTGCTTTCCAATCTCATCGAGAGCCGTGCCATTCCGGTGGTGCGCCTTACTGAGATCTTCCGCCAGGCCGCCGCCAGCCGGATCATCACCAACGCTCATCGGATCAATCAGGGGGAGATGCCTGAGATTCCCGAGGACGCGCGCGACTCCGATTTCTTTTTTGTGGAACGCGAGGAGCCCGAGAGCATCCAGGCGGCTGTCGTGAAGATCGCCCGCGAGCGGGTTCCGGCGAAGCTGCGGTGCGACCCCATCCGCGACGTTCAGGTGCTTTGCCCGATGAATACCGGCTCGCTGGGGACGCGCGAAATGAACCGCGTTTTGCAGGACGCGCTCAATCCGGTTCGACCGCATGAGCCCGTGGTTGAAAAGTTCGGCTGGGAATTTCGGCTCCGGGACAAGGCCATTCAGACGCGGAACAACTACGACAAAGAGGTGTTCAATGGCGACATCGGGCAGGTAACCGCCATTGATCTTGACGATAAAGAGCTGACCATCCGGTTCGATAACCGCGAGGTCGTGTACGATTTCGGCGAGCTCGATGAGGTGTCGCTTGCCTACGCCGTTACCGTCCACAAGTCGCAGGGATCGGAGTTCCCGGTCGTCATCGTGCCAATCGCCACCCAGCACTATCTCCTTTTGCAGCGCAACCTGGTTTACACCGGCATCACCCGGGGCAAGAAGATGGTGCTGCTCATCGGGCAGAAAAAGGCGCTTGGATTGGCGGTTCGGAACAACCAGACCACGCAACGGTTTTCCGGGTTACTCGCGCGGTTGCAGGCGGGAGCGGCAACCTAAGCGGGAGGGTAGGCTCTGAGGGAGAAGCATCCTGACTTTTCACTTTGTGGTTCCTGGCGCAAATTCAACAGCCAAGGCTGAGATTTTGCGCGGCTTGCTTAAAGGGAGCGTGCGGTTTGGAATTTTGTCCTCCTACGGTGGAGGAATGTTGAAAACCGCATTGACGCTTACAGGGGATCAGTTGGAACAAATGATGCGCTACGTGCGCGAACGGATCGAGTCACTGGACGAGGCCCGCAACAACGGGTGGCTGGCGGAGCGGGAGCGCTTCGAGAGCGAGTGGAATGACGATTTCTCTCATCGCGAATGGGAGAATCCGGTATTCGCGAAGTCAAACGAATCCCTGAACATGGTCGGGGCGGGCGTGGATTATGTTCGCTGCCGGATGCTGGAAGAGATCTTTGGCAGCAAGCCGTGGTTTTTTGCCGATCCCCGGAATGCCGAAGGCCAGATGCCGGAGATCGCGGATCAGGTGGGCCGGCATTTGCGTTGGAAACTTGGGCCGGATCAGGTGGATTTCGAAGGGGTCTCCACCGATCTTGTGACCCAGGCCTGCAAGTTGGGCGAATGCGTGGCAAAGGTGTTCTACAAAACAGACGAGGAGAGCTTCGAGCGGGTCGCTTCGATTTTGTGGGATACGCGGGAGGACCGCGCCGTGTTGAGCGCGGACGGCGATTTGATCTTCCAGGAATCCGCGACTGCGGTGAGGCGCGAGTTTCCTGAGTCGGAGCCACGGGAGAATTCAGGCAATGAAGCGCCGAATGGGGAGAGCGAATGGCATCCGGGGGATGGGACAGCGATGGACCGACCGGGGAGCGATGCCGGCGGAGTGGCGCAAAGCGAGTGGTCTCCGGAATATTGTTGGAAGGAGCGGATTGTATCCGATCATGTAACTCGCTATCGCGGGGCAAAGGCGGTGCCGCTTCATTACAAGGAGTTCTATTGCCCGCTGAATGCGCCATCGCTGCACGAAGCCGACTTTGTGGCGCATATGACTTCGATGCGGCTCTCGGAGCTTTGCTCGCATCTGGGAATTTCAACAGAAAAACTCGACGGCAGCCAGGGCCAGGGGAAAACCGAGTCAGTGGCGGATTACCTCTCCCAGGCGTTGCGCCAGATCCGGCAGGCAAGCGCCGAGCCGAAGTCCGCTTCAAAGCAGGCCCTTTCGGATGAGAGCGAAGAGAGCTTGGTGAGGGATTCCGATCCGGAGTTCCGCCTGGTGGAAGCCTATTTCCAGTTCGATGCGCGAGGAGACGGACGGCCGTGCCGGGTCTTCCTCATGGCTGCATTCGACTTCGATCTCCCGATCTTTTGGGATTACATCGCCAATGTGACTCCATCGGGACGGTATCCGTTTGAAGTGGTGGTCACCAACAAAGAGCCACACCGTTGGTATGGCAGGAGTTGGTTCAAGAAGTTTGAGAGCTCCCAAAGCCTCATCGACAAGCTTCTGAATCAAGTGCTTTACCGCAACGAACTGGCGGCTAATCCGGTCAAATTCCGCAGGAAAGAGGCGGTGGTGCAGTGGCAGGACGATCAGCCGTTTGAAATCGGGCCGGACAAGGTGTTCGACCTGAACGATGGCTATACATCGGAGGATGCCTTGCAGATGGCGGAAATCCCAGCGATGGATGAACAAACAAAGTTCCTGCTTGAGATAATCGTTGCGAATTGGCGGTCGCGCTCCGGCGTTATAACGGCGTCCCAGGGAACGTTTGGAGGGATGCCATCGGAGCATACGGCAACGGGCATCGCGCAAATTGCGACCACGGCGACTACAATATTCAAGCCGCAGTTGATGGGGGTGAAGCGGGGGCTTGAGTCGGTGCTGCGTCAGATCGTGGAATACCAATATACGTTTCAGGATAATGACGAGGCATTCACTTATCTCGACGGCGAGTCAAGGGTGACGGGGCTGCTGACCCGGGAAGATGTGCAGGGCCTGGAATGTGACGTTGAACTGACCCTCACGCGAGCCAAGCAAACCCAAAGCTTGGATGCCTCCCGGTTGGCGGTCGATTTCTTCGGAAAGTTTCTTGCGGTTCCGGACGAATTCAAACCCGTGGCGGCTCCGCTATTTACGACGCTCTATAAGAGCCTGCAAATCGATAACGCAGACGACTATTTCCGGCAGGTGGCACAGATCGCCCAGCGTCCGGTGCAGCCGCAGAATGAAGGCGCGCCAGACCACGGTGGAACAGAGGCCCGTCAACACAGCACCCATTGAGATGACGGCTGACCAAAGGCTGGAGCGGTGTGCGGAAATCACGGAAGAACTCACCGCGCTCAATCGAGTGCCCAAAGAGGCAGCCGCGGTATTGGACCGCGAGTTGGAACGGCTGGTGGTGGTTCATACCGAGAAGTGTTGTGATTTGCGGCTCGGGGCGGAGCAGAGCGCCATGCATAAGGAAGCGCGGGCGCTCTGTCGCGGGATGCTTGGGTTCTTTGAGAAGCGCAAAGCGGCGCTTCGGGAGGAGATGAGGAAATTAAGAGCGGGGTAGCTAAAACAACAGCTCCGCCATTTCCAGCGCAGCCAGATAAACCTCGTGGTTCCCGCCCCGCGCCAATTCCTCGCTCAGCAAATCCGCTGCCCCACCGCAACCTGCCGGGTACAGATTCCGGAACTGGCGGCCATCAGGGAAATCAATATAACTATGCAGGAAATGCGACTCGGGCTCCCGGGCAATCCGGAACGCCGCGCCGTCGGCCGCCAACTCGCATTCCGCCACCGCCGCGCCCGCTTCGCTAGTCAGTGTCACTTCAATCAGCCCGCCCGACTTGTCTTTAAACTTCAACCCACCGTCCGCCCGGGTCCATCCGAGCCGCGAGGCCAGCCACGCGACCAGCAACAACGCCGTGCATCGGTGCCCCGGCGCACGAACCACCCGCACCTGCCGGATGCGATCCAGAAATGGCCGGTTCTCGGGATGATCGAAGAGGTTCGAAAGCGCCTGGCGAAAATAGAGCGTGCGCGTCCAGTTCAGGTCGCACAACGTCAGCCGCCCCGGCGCTTCCGGCAGCGAACGGCGCAGCAGCCTGAGTTGCCGACATTGATCGCCCCAGGTGCTGCTGTCGAAAATCAGGCGGTCCACCCAGGTCCAGAGTTGGCAATCCACCGGGTCTGGAAACTCGCCCTGCCACCAGAGATAAAGCGGCAGATCCGAGTCGAGATGTGAAAAAACAATGTTCGGGATCAGATTGCGCGACGGCCCCTCCAGCAAAAACGTGATCTGCTCGCAGCAAACCTGCTTGGCTCCGGCCCGGCTCAAATGGCAGTGCGCGCTGATCCACGCCTGCACCCGGCTCTCCGCTTCTCCCGGCTCCGCACAAATCAGTAGCGCCCGGCACGCATGGTCCTCGGTAATTTTCGAAATAAGCGCCGTGTTCTCGCCCATCGCAGCTTCACCCTCGCAATAAACCGCCAGGTTCATGAGCGAAGCGCGCGTCGCCACCCCGCCGCTCTCATCCCAGAGCTTCTTCAACTGCCGGTCGATCTGCCCGATCTCAACCGACATCCCCAAACCCGTCGTGGGAAGCGTGCCTGCCATAACTATAATCTACGCCACGCGCGCCCATCGCGCGCCAGCAATTCGTCCGCCGCCACCGGCCCCCACGATCCCGCGGGATATTGGTAAATCTCCGGCGGATTTTCCGCCCGGTGCCACGCCTGTTCGATCGGATCGACAAACCGCCATGCCCCCTCCACTTCATCCCGGCGCGCAAACAAGGTCGCGTCCCCGCTCATGGCATCCAGCAACAGCCGCTCGTAAGCCTCCGGGCTCGCTTTTCCAAAGCTGGTTCCATAATGGAAATCCATCTTCACCGGCTCGATCCGCACCGCCGTTCCCGGCATCTTGCATTGCATCCGCAGGCTCACCCCTTCGTCGGGTTGAATCCGAATCACCAGCACGTTGTGCCCGAGTTCTTCGGCCTGATTAAACAGCACCGACGGCGCGCTCTTAAACACGATGGCGATCTCGGTCCCGGCCTTCGGAAGCCGCTTGCCGACCCTCACATAAAACGGGACATCCGCCCAACGCCAGTTATCCACCTGCACCTTCAACGCCACATACGTCTCGGTCATCGAAGCCGGGCTCACCCGATCCTCCTCGCGATATTCGCGCACGCTCCGGCCATCGATCGCCCCGGCCGCATACTGCCCGCGCACTACGTGAGTCGCGCACTCCGGCCCGGTGATCGGACGCAGCGACCGGATCACCTTCACCTTTTCATCGCGCACGCTGTCGGCCGTCAAATCCGTGGGCGGCTCCATCGCCACCAGGCACAGGAGTTGAAGCAGATGATTCTGCACCATGTCCCGCAACGCCCCCGCGCCTTCGTAATAGGGCCCGCGCCCCTCCACCCCCAGCGGTTCGCTCGCCGTGATCTGCACATGGTCGATGTGATGGGAATTCCAGAGAGGCTCGAAAATCGCGTTCGCAAACCGCAGCACCATGATGTTCTGGGCCGTCTCCTTGCCCAGGTAATGGTCGATGCGGTAAGTCTCCCGCTCGGGAAACGCCTCGCTCACCGCCTGGTTGAGGGCGTTGGCCGTGGCGAGATCGGTGCCGAACGGCTTCTCCACCACCACCCGCGCCCACGCTCCGGGCCGGGCCTGATTAAGTCCCGCCTTTTTAAGCTGCCGCAAGATCACCTCAAACTGGTCCGGCGCCACCGCCAGGTAAAACAACCGGTTCCCCTGGGTCCCGCGCTCCGCGTCCAGCTTATCCAGTCGCTTCGCCAAAGCCGCGAACCCCGCCGGATCGCCAAACTCGCTTTGGTGATAAAAGATCGACGCCGCAAACTGGTTCCAAAGCTCGTCCTCCACTCCCTGGCGCGAATACTTCCGTGCGGCCTGTTCCAGTTCCCTGCGCAATTCTTCATCGGATTTCGACCGCCGGGCAAACCCTACCACCGTCAACCCCGAGGGCAGATCGCCGTCCGCCGCGATGTTATAGAGCGCCGGGATCAGTTTACGAAATGTGAGGTCGCCAGACGCGCCGAAAATCACCATCGTGCATGGTTGCGGAGTCGGACGGGCAGCAAGCCCTTCCCGGAGCGGATTCAACTGGTTCTGGTTATTCAAACTGCCCTGAACATTGATTAATCTAATCCCAATGTGCAACCCGATTTACCTTACGTTATGAACTACTGGCTCGTTAAACAGGAACCCACAGCCTACTCGTGGGATCAATTTTTGATCGACAAAAGGACGGCCTGGACCGGCGTCCGGAACTTTCAAGCCCGCAACAATCTCCAAGCCATGCGGCGCGGAGACTGGGTGCTTTACTATCACAGCGTCGTCGGAAAAGCCGTGGTGGGAATCGCAAACGTCGCTCGCGAAGCCTATCCCGATCCCACAGCGGCATCCGGTTCCTGGGTCTGTGTCGATCTAGTCCCCGTGGAGGCACTTCCGAATCCCGTTTCGCTGGAGACCATCAAAGCCGATCCGGCTTTGCGGGAAATAGCCCTCGTCAAAAACTCACGTCTTTCCGTCATGCCGATCGCCAAGGAGCCCTATGACCACATTCTCAGGCTGGGAGGCCTGCGATAAGCGCAAATACTTTGAACACCCGAACGAAACAGCGCGTCTTATTAAGCACTATGAAAACAGTCACCTCACTCCTGGCCGCCCTGAGCCTCACCGGATCGCTGCCGCTCTTTGCCGAAGACAAAGCCGCCGACACCAAGGAGCTTAAAGGCGAGATTCTGGACATGGCCTGCTATCTGGATCACGGAGCCTCCGGCGAAAAGCATTCCGGGTGCGCCACCAAATGCATCGGTTCCGGCCTGCCTGTCGGGATCAAAGCCGAGGACGGCAAAATCTATTTCGTCATCGGCGAGCATAAACCGATGAACCAGGAACTCGCCGCGTACGCCGGCAAAACCGTTACGCTCCGCGGCAAAGTCGTCTCTCGCGACGGCATCAACCTCCTCGAAAACGCCGAACTCGCCAAATAATCCCGAGCGCGCTTCTCCCATGCTTCCCATCGCTCCCATTCCCCCACCATGAGTGCCTGGGAACTCCTGAAATCGCACTGGGAGCAGCCGGAATACCTCCATGTCCTGCTTAACCCGTTGCCGCTCTGGGGGACCTTCCTCGGCCTGATCGGACTGTTGTTGGCCCAAGCCCTCCGCAGCCGCCCCGCCCAGATCGTCGCGCTCAGCCTCCTGTTCATCGGGGCCATTTCCGCCTGGCCCGTCGTGGAACTCGGCCAAGGCGCTTATGACCGGGTGCTTTCCATGTCCGACACCACCGGCGCCGCCTGGCTTCACGAACACATGGACCGCGCTGAAGACCTTCTTTGGGTCTTTATCGCCACTGCCGTCCTCGCGCTGGCCACCCTCTTTCTCCCCATCAAATGGCCCCGGAGCGCCAGGCCATTACTCGTTCTGACGATCATCGGAACCCTGGCCTCGCTGGGTTGCGGCGCTTGGATCGGCTATGCTGGCGGGCAGGTCCGCCACAAGGAATTCCGATACGGAACGCCTCCACCCGTTCCGCCGGAGGAAGAAGAACATCACCACCATTGAGCTTGAGGCAAAAGCGTCGGCGTCCCGCTCAGTGCCATTAACCTAGAAACGGCGATTGGATTTCGCGCCAAGGTTGCAAAGGACGCCGAGAAAAGCACTTGTGAAAATAATCAGCTGAAAGATCAATCACCGAGGAGACCTGGATTTGGCATATTTTCTTCCCTTGGCGGGCTTTGCGAGCTTGGCGCGAGTTCCATTCCGGGATTTAGGATTAAATTAGCGCGCCCGTTCCCAATCTCCCGATTGGGAACGCACTTGGTCTTCGAATCTCCGATTCGCAAACCGCACGAGGGAAAGCCTCCTAATGAAAACGCCCAACAGCAAGGTGGCCTTTTGAACTAATCCGCGCCCACCTTGCTCTCCTCTTCCGCCAGCGCTTCCCACAACTCCCGCTCTTTCGGCGTAAGATGCTTCGGAATCTCAATCGTGAGCACCACGTACAGATCCCCGCGCCCTCCCTCGGCCTTCGGCATTCCTCTATTCTTCAACCGAAACCGTTGACCCGGCTGGCTTCCTGCCGGAAGTTTTAGCTTTGCATCCCCTTCCATCGTCGGCACCGAGACTTCCCCGCCGAGCACCGCCTCGCTTGGAGCCGCGTCCAATTCATGGATGAGATCCGAACCTTCCACCCTGAACTCGGGATGCGGCGCCAACCGCACATTCAGATAGAGATCCCCCGCCGCAGCGCCGTGCGTTCCCGCCGAGCCTTGCCCGCTGAGCCGAATGCGTTGACCCTCCCTCACCCCCGCCGGAATCTTGACCTCGTACGTCTGAACCTCGCCGCCGGCGCGCTGCAAAGAAATTTTGCGCCTGGCTCCGTGAAGCGCCTCTTCCAGCGGCACCATCAAATCCGCTTCCACATCGCCCCCCTTGCGGGCTCCCCCTCCGCGCGCCCCGGCGAACGGATGGCCTGTGCCACGCCCTCCGGAACTGAAAAACGCCTCGAAAAAGTCGCTGAACCCGGTCCCGCCGAAATTGAACTCGTAATCCTCGCCTCCCGGAAAGCCGCCCATCCCGCCGGGACGTCCTCCCGCTGCGCGCCGGAAACCCCCGCCCGGTTGCGGCTGGGCTCCGCGTTCCCAGTCCATGCCAAGCGTGTCATATTTGCGCCGCTTTTCCGGGTCGCCCAGCACTTCATAGGCCTCATTGATCTCCTTAAAGCGCTTCTCGGCTCCGGCCCGCTCGGAAGCCTTCACCACGTCCGGGTGATGCTTGCGCGCCAGCTTGCGAAAAGCGCTCTTGATCTCGTCCTGAGTCGCCGTCTTCGGCACCCCGAGGCTCTGGTAGTAATCCTTAAATTGCATCCCGCTCAACATAACCAGTCCCGGCGAGCGTTGCCAGCACGTTGTCCATCCAGTCCCATGACCCCCACAAAAAGCTTGCCCGGCTTCGTTTTCCCCGCAAGCTTTCGCCAATGTCCGCCCTTAAATCCGGTCAGCGTCTCGCCTTGGCGGGGATGTTCAGCAACGTGCTTCTCGCGGTCGTGAAAATCACCGCCGGAGTGCTGGGCAACGCCTATGCGCTGATCGCGGACGGCGTCGAATCGATGCTCGACATCGCCGGCTCCATCGTGATCTGGAGCGGTCTCAAGCTGGCCATCAAACCCCCGGACGAAGAACACCCGTACGGCCACGGCAAAGCCGAGCCGATCGCCGCCGCCGTGGTCTCCATCGGCGTGCTCGCCGCCGCCGCCCTTTTGGCCGTGGCCAGCGTCCGCGAACTCTCTGCCGCCCATCATACCCCTCCACGGCCATTCACCCTGGCTATTTTGGTGATCGTCATTGTTGTTAAAGAAATCCTCTTCCGGCGCGTCATTCACCTGGGTGAAGCCACGGGCAGCACCGCCATGACCAGCGACGCCTGGCATCACCGCAGCGACGCCATTACCTCTGCCGCCGCTTTTGTCGGCATCTCCATCGCCCTTATCGGCGGCCCCGGCTATGAACGCGCCGACAACTATGCCGCCCTTGCCGCCTGCGTTGTCATCGCTTTCAACGGCGTCCGCCTGCTCCTGCCCGCCTTCGCCGAAGTCATGGATGCCGCGCCTCCACGGGAAGTGCACGATGCCATCCGCCAAACCGCTCGGGCCGTTCCGGGAGTCCAGGAAATCGACAAATGCTTCGTGCGCAAGATGGGTCTCGAATATTACGTCGATATCCATGTGCGCGTGAACGGCGAATTGACCGTCCGCGAGGGCCACGAAATCGCCCACTCGGTCAAAGACCAACTCCGGGCGGCAAATTCCGCCGTGCGCGACGTTCTCGTGCATATCGAGCCGATGCGCTAGGGGGGTGCCTTTCGAGCCAATGGGGTGTGGCGCGGGAAACGGCGATTGGAACCGGTAAAAAAAGCGGCGGAGCCGCTGAAGATCCGAAGGTTCGGATTACTTCAGGAAATAGCGCTTGGAACGGAGCGTTCCCGTGGTCTTGAAATCCTTCGGGTTTTTCTTCAAGAACAGAACCACGGTATTATAATTGAGTCCTGTTAAATCCGAAATCTCCTTCTGGCTGAGTCCCTGCGGAGATTGGGAGAGCGCTTTGAGAATACGGCCACGGACATCTTCCGAACTGGTGCGCTTGCGGCGGATTTCCCCAGCGGGAGCCTTGCCAGTCAGCGATTGGATTTGCGCTTCCAGGTTGGCAACATTTGCGCGCGCTTCTTTGAGTTGCTGTTGCAGCTCACTTAATTGAGAGCCGCGGAGCTGCTGGATCTTCTCTTCGAGTGCGGCGATTTGAGATTGGACGTCTGTTTCCATAGGAAGTGTGTTTATGTACATTGAAATACTAAATTCGTCAATTGCGGTAATCGCTTCTCCTTGGACAAGGGAATGCTCTATTATGCTCAACAGTTCTCTATGAAACCGAAAGCTCCAGACAATCCTGAATCCAGATCTCCGGAGGTCGGCATCCCGCCGTTGCCCCCTCTTTGGCAGCGCTGGCGTGCAAAGCTCGGGCCGTATAGAAAAGCCATTGTGGCTGCGGCGGCCGGGGTGATTGTAACCACCCTGTTTACGACGACCCACCCTGAGGATCGCGAAAACAAAGCCGATGCTGAAACCGAAGTGAATACACAACAACTCACGGCCTGGTTGCAAAGCCACAATGACGCCCAACTCAAAGAGGTGGCCTTTAGCAATCCGCCGGAAACGACCTATGCCGTAGCGCAATTTCTGGTGGACGACGGCTCGGCCAGCGCCCTTGAGGTGCTTAAAGAGCTTTGCGCCAAACCCGAAGGGGCATTGGCCGTGGCGGAATGCGCGGAGAACCTTCCAAGAGAAACGGCGCTTCCGCTCTGTGGCGAGTTGCTTCACAACCCGGACTCCGCCGTCCGGCATGGAGCCCTTTGCACGCTCTTCTTTATAGCGGCCAAAGGAAACGGGTTCCGCGGACCATGGCCCGCCGGGATGGCCCGGCCCTCCGCCCGCCAGGAGTCGCTCCATGTACAATGGGATAAAGAACGTGCAAACGGCTCCACGGAAGATTTCGAGCAGTGGTTATATAAGAACGCTGTAGCTGGGTTTCTATGCGACGAAAACCGGGAAACCCGGCTCGGCACCGCAAGTGAGAAGGCGCTTATCCTCCAAGTGGAGGCGGAACTCCGAAGTCAGCCGGCGACTCAGGCGATTGTTCCCTAAAAGAAGTTGGAAATCCGACCGCCGATGCACGATTTTCCCCGTGAACACGGGCAGCCGTGCGAATCGGGAATTGATCATGATACGATTTGCCATCCCCCGGAACGTTTGGCTCGACCTCGGCGCCTCGACGGCGCTGTTGGTGGCGCTGAATTTTCTGCTAGCTCGCACTGACCCCGGGTGGGTTCACACCCAGATCAGTCCCTACCTGCTGATTCCGGTGCTCGTCGGGGCACGGTACGGGCTCGGGGCGGGGATCGCCGGAGCAGGGATCGCGTTCGCGATTGCCGCGATCGGCCAGATCTTCCTCGCGGGCGCCCCCTGGAGTGAGTTCTTTTCGCAACGCTATGCCTTGCTCGCTTGGAGCTTGGCCTTCGGCGGCATTTGCGGGGAAATTCGGTTCCGGACCCGCTCGCGGCTGATCACGGCAATGGTCCACAAGGAGGAATGCGAGCGGAAATTAAAAGCTGCGGAGAGCGAACTCGTCGAACTTCGCAAGGCCAAGGAAGAATGGGATCGTCTCGCCGCCCTGCATCACCGCGAACAGAGCACTCTCGACGCCGGGTTGCGCTGGCTCTCGGCCGCGCGCTCGCAAAAGCTGGCTCGCAACACGCTCCTGCTGTTGAACCGGCAGACTCGGGTGACCGATGCCGCGCTTTACTTTTTCAACGACCAAGCCAATTTGCTCCATCGCGAGGCAATCCTGGGCCGCGAAGACCATCTCCCGCCGCTGCTCGATCCCGAGTGCGTAGAACTGGCACGGTTGGCGGTGGAGCGCAAAGAAGCCGTGACGGTGCCAGAATTGCGGCATCTGGCCCACAGCGAGCCTCAAAACTATCTGGTCGCCATCCCCTTGGTGAGCAGTCGGCTGGAGATCTTCGGGATGCTCCTGGTCACCGGCATGCCGTTCATGGCGTTCACGCCAAAAACCTTGTCGATCATCGGGTATATCTGCAAGTGGGCCGCCACCTTTATCGAGGTGAAGGACAAGACGCTGGGCCGCTACCGCCTAGTGGAAGGGGTGGGTGACAACCAAAAGGTCTATTCCCCGGAGTTCTTCCACCACCTGGTCGGCATTTCGGCCGATGCCTTCCAGAAGCAGCATACCGTGGCCACGCTGGTGCTCTTTTGCGTTCCGGGCGCGCCGAAGGAGTTCCAGGGCGAGCTGGAGTCGCTCCTGATGCGCAACCTGCGCACGGGAGATTACGCCGCACAACTCGAATTGCAGATTCCGCACCTGGTCCTGCTGCTCCCTCTTACCGGGGAGCAGGGGGCCAGCATTTTCGAAAAGCGGATGTGCGCCGCGTGGCGGCACCCCCATCGGCTGGAAACCTTTAAGGTTCCAGTCCAACAGGAGTGCGATCTTGCCGTTCTCCTAAGTAAAGCCCAGGGCGATCCGACGTCCTTTTACGCCTCTTCGTCCACGATGATCATGTCGTAGAACTTCGCCGCGTCGTCCTTCTCGGGGCTCGCATTCCACTTGATGGCCGAACGCGGATGCCTATTGAGGAACCCGGTGAGCATGTAAGGGATGCTGAACCCCCAGCCCAATTCTTCGCGCATCGGCTCGATCGCCTCCTGGATGCACTGGATCACCGGGCGAATGTGGTATTTCGGGTTGTGGAGAAATTCGATCAGCAACTCCATGGGGCAGTTGCCGGCGCCACGACCGAGGCCGGCCATGGTGGCGTCGAGGAAATTGGCGCCCTTTACGATGCCTTGGATCGTGTTGGCAAACGCAAGCTGGAGGTTGTTGTGCATATGCACGCCCACCTCTTTGCCGGCTGCCTTCGCGTACTTGAGGTATTTTTCCGTCAGGTAATCGACCTGCTCGCTGTAGAGCGCGCCGAAGCTGTCCACGAGATAAATCGCCTGCGCCTCGGAGGTCGCCAGCATTTCCAGCGCCCCGTCGAGTTCGCGTTCGAGCACGTTCGAAACCGACATCAGGTTTACGCAAGTCTCGTACCCCTTGTCGTTGGCGTCCTTGACCATGTCGAGAGCCGCCGGGATCTGGTGGATGTAGCAGGCCACCCGGATCAAATCGATCACGCTCTGGTCCTTGGGCAGAATGTCGTTGCGGTAATCGGTCTTCTCCGCATCGGCCATCACCGAGAGCTTGAGCGAGGTCGCGTTGTCCCCAACGATACGCCGCATGTCGTCCTCTTCACAAAAACGCCACGCCCCGTAACGGCCCTGCGCGAAGACTTTCTTGGAGGCCTTGTAGCCGATCTCCATATAGTCGATTCCAGCGTCCACGCAGGCGCGATAGACGGATTTGACGGTGGCATCACTGAACTTGCTGTCGTTCATGAGGCCGCCATCGCGGATCGTGCAGTCCAATACTTTGATTTCTTCGCGGTAGGATAACCACCGCCCGGCGAAGCCGTTTGACTCGGGTGCGTTTTGCATGTTTCGCAGCATGGGTATGCCGGATTGACCTCGGAATCAACCTATAAACCACGAGAGTGCGCTCGGGGTTATTGTTAAGAAGGGGCGATCATGTGCCTCGGGCTCGTTTGCCAATCGATGTCTTCTCCCAAAGCGGCGGAGGACCCCACGCAAGACGCTACCGCGCGGAACACAACGCCCTCTGATTCGCGGTAGCGTCTTGTAGTGCTGCGGTGCTCCGCAGCTTTGGGATGGCGCGCCGGTTTTCATCCATGCCCCGACTGAATGGGGCACTACAGAGCGGAGTCAAACACCTCCGCCAGCCGCACGGCGACCGCCCCGAACGAGAGCCGCTCGGTTGCAAGCCGCTGCGACTCTTCAATGGCCCGACGGTGCGCGCCATCGTCGCGAATCAGGAGTTTCGCCGTTTTTACAAGCTCTCCCGCGTCGCGACTCTGGCCGCAAAGGCTCGGGAAAGCGACCCGTTCAATGGCGCTGTCTCCCCCGATGCACGGAACCCCGCACAGGAGGGCGTCCCCGGCGACTTGGCCCGGAACGGCGCTTCGGTCGAGCTGAAACACGAGGCGGTGCTCGCCGAGCAGTTGTAGATACCGGGGGTAATCCATCCGGCCCTCGATAATCCGGAGCTGGCCCGGGTCGAATCCGAGCGCTTCCAATTTGCGGCGACCACTACGGCCATCCACGTTGATCACCGTGACCGGAACGCCCAGGGAGCGAACCGCCCAGAGCGCGGCGAGGTGGTTTCGCGAGGGGACCTCGAACTCGCGGGTGCCGAGGAAGATGATTGGGGAAAGGCGTGGGGACGCGGGCGGGAGACGCGGAGAAAAGCTCCAACGTGGATCGTCCACGGGATAGGGGGTCGGAAGGAATGCCGCGCGTTTGGCCCCGGCCCCGAGATACAAGGGGACCAGATCGGGCGTGCTGGACAAGGCCAGCGATGCGGAGCCGCAGATTTGGCGGAAGAGGAGCAGCCGTTTGGGGTCCGAGAGCAACTCCGCCACCTGATGGCTGCCGGACTCCTTCAGCGAAACCGCAACGATTTTGCCTTGGGCTTGGAGTCCCAGCAGAGTTTTTAGGCAAAGCCGGAGATCGCGCCGGAGCAGCAGCAGAACAGCGCGTTGTTCGGGAGCGATCGTGTTCGCGTTGCGATGAAAGCTCCCCCCGGTGCAGGCGGCGTAAGCGTGGTAGTTGACCGGCGGATGTCCCTTGGACAGCGGCTCACCCGCGAAGTCCGGGAACCACTGGTCCGGATCGCTCCCGCCGGGATTCAGCACGGCAAGCCGCAGGGTTTTTGCGGAGGGTTGGGTGCTCATGGGGTTCTGAATACCGCGTTCGCCGGTGAAAGCGAGCTTTTCGCGAGTCCTCCGTCCGGCGCTACAGGCGGCAGAGGACTTGGAAGGACCACAAGTCGCTACCGCGACTTGAGGTCGGTTGTCCCGTCATCCAGTCCATAAAACCTCCGCAACTTGAGAGCTGAACTTCAAAAAAGTAACTCCCGCGGAGACGCAGAGGCGCGGAGATTCCTAAAACCAAAACCCGCTGCGCCTCGGCGTCTCTGCGGGAGAATATCTTCTTAAGAAGCTCCGAAATTACCCCTTCGGCTCCGGACTTTCCGGTGCCGGGTCAACGGCTGCCTCCGTCGGAGCGGCTTCCGCCGGGGCGACAACTTCTGGTCCCCGGCACTCGGAAATCGCTGCCGATTCCGGAACGGATTCGCTCTCGGGTGCTGCTTCAACGTTGACTGGCTCAGCTTCGCCTGCGACCTCGGCGGGTTCTTCTCGCGCCTGAACTTCCGCCACAGGCTCGCTCACCTTTGCGGTTTCGGTGGCCACGGGAGCCGCTGCAGCCTCACTTTTCGCTAGTTGAACTGGCTGCTTCGGCGTCTGAGGCCGCTGCGCCTTCGGCTGCGGTCCACGGGATTGCGGAGCATCGCCGCTTTGCTCAGGCTCATTGGTTTCTTTAGCCAGATCTTTGGGAGCCAACGGCAAATCGAGGATTCCGTCGTGGAATTCGATGACGTGACCGGACTGGATCAGCCAGTGCAGATCCGAAGCCATGGCCGCCTTGAGCTTCGCGAAATCGGCTTCCTCCTCATGCGGTTTGAGCAGCCGGTTGGAAATTTCACCCCGGGTGCATTTCGGAGTGGCCTCGATAATTTCCAGGATATTGACGATGTGCTCCGAAATATTATTGGAATCGGCGCCGAACCGAATCGGGCGGACCGTGGAAACGAAGAGAATCCGTTTGCGATGCTTCCAGATGTGGAGACCTGCCTCCAGAAAATGCGGGCGGAGGTGGTTGACGATCTGCGCCGGGAAACCGCGTTCCTTTTCCCAGGCGTTGCGGATCGAGTCGCGGATGTTGCGGTCACTGACTTCCCGGCTTGCCAACCCGCTGATCTCCACCTTGTTGCACGCTTTGACCACCTTCGGGAGATAGGTCTCGCGGAAATGCGCTTCCACTTCCGGCACCGACTTGAACTCGATCGGTTCGGCCTCCTGCTTGGTTCTGTAAACTCCGACGGAGCTGGACTGTTGTTTCCATTGCTCCACCACCTCGGGGTCGGACACGACCTCGATCTGACGCAAGAACTCTCCGAAATCCATGCGCCGACTGAAGCGCGCCTCATAGAGCCGCCGAAGGGCGGGCTGATACCCGTGATAATTCGTTGGTCCGAGCAAAACCCCGCTTAACCGGCAGCGGGCGACATTCTTAAAGTTCCCCTTGGGGGCCTCGAGTTGGACGGTTTCCTCGGAATAATATTCCGACCTGAGAACCCGGAACGCTTCCCGTTCCGCAGCCTGCCGGTTGAGGAAGGCCGGCCCGTCTTCGCCGATCTGATAGATCGGATGCTTCGGATCCCCTGAGGCGATCCGGACCCGGTGCCGCTCGGGCTTGTTCAAAAACATTCGGCCCAATCCGTAAATCGGATAGGCGCGGTGGCCCGATTTGATTTGCTTGGCCAGCCCTGCGATCCCGCTGATTTCGGGAATAAATTCAACCTGAAGCGGAACGCTCGGTTCCCGGGGCGGAAGCGTGATTTCTCCGCTCGGGCGTTGGGGCGCGCGGTCGTCGCGCCGATCCCGCGAGTCGCGATGATCTCCGCGTGGTGGGCGATTCCCCTCGCGATTTCCGCCTTGAGGCCGGGGGCCGCCGCCGTAAGAGGGCCGATTGCCTCCCTGCTGCCCTTGCGGACCCCGATTCTGGGCCCCCCTGTTCTGCGAACCCTGAGGCCCGCGGCTTTGCGGGCGCTGTCCTCCGGGCCGACCCGGCCCGCGTCCGCCGAAATCCCGCCGTGGCCCGCGCGACTCCGTCTCCCCTGCGTAATCCGCATAGGGGTTCTTGTCAGCCGGCTCTTTCATCCAGGCGGGGAGAAGCTTAAATTCGAGGTCGAGAGGCGAGTCGCTCATGGTATTTTGCGGAGGTGAAAAATTGGAGAGTAGAGTAAGGCTGGCGCAGGCTCAACAGCGATTCGTTCATAAGTGCCACAAAAATCTTTGTTGCCAAAGCGCCGACTGCTCATTAGTCCTTTCGACACAAATCGAAAACTAACCGCAGAGATTTTTCCACAACCCAAAACACGAGACCCATTATGGCAGAGAAAACCATCGAAGACAAAGTCAGAGACATCATCGTCGAGCAACTCGGCGTCAATCCGGAGCAAGTGACCATCAACGCTTCTTTCATCGAAGACCTCGGAGCCGATTCGTTGGACACCGTTGAATTGGTGATGGCCTTTGAAGAAGAATTCTCAGTTGAGGTTCCCGACGAGGACGCCGAGAAGCTCCAAACCGTTGGCGATGTGGTCAAATACATCGAAGAAAAGGCCAAGTAAGCGCCTCCTAAAAACCATTTAACCCTCCGCAGGAATGCTGCGGGTAAAAGGCCACGATGAACTCGTGGCCTTTTTTCTTTTTCGCTTCTACTATTCTAAAGCGCCATGAACCCGGACCCACTGCCGATTTCCCTTGACCCAATCATCGACCTGCAAAGCGACGCCTTTTTCATGGGCGAAGCCCTGCGGCAGGCCCGCAAAGCCTATGTCGCGGATGAAGTCCCGATCGGGGCCGTGGTCACGCACCGGGGACGGGTCATTGCCCGTGCGTTCAACCAGGTCGAGCAGCTCAAGGATGCCACTGCCCACGCGGAGATGCTCGCCATTACCCAGGCGGAGAGCGTTTTGGGCGACTGGCGGCTGAACGAATGCGACCTCTACGTCACCAAGGAGCCGTGTCCCATGTGCGCAGGCGCGATCGTCCATGTGCGGCTGGCGAGGGTGGTCTTCGGTTGTCCCGATCCCAAGGGTGGCGGGGCGGGAGGCTTGTTTAACATCCTCCAGAGCCCTTCGTTGAATCATCGATGCGAAATCACCAACGGGGTTCGTTTGGACGAATGCCGGGAGATGCTCCGCTCGTTCTTCGCCGAGAAACGCCAGGCCCGGCTGGACGAAGGGGTGTAGCTGCGGAGCTCAAAAAAGTTTGGTTTGGGTTCTCAGCGCCGCGTAAGGCGGCAGAGGACTGCCGCACTCCAAGGCGCTGGCGCGCTTTAGAACACGCGCGATCTGGATGCGCGAAGCGCCTTGGAGTGCGGTGGCCCTCCACCGCCTTTTGATAGGGCCTCGAAGAAAGGGAGGTCAAACGCGACTGGTGCCCGCTGCCTCAGCAGTACAAAACAAGAGGCGAATGCCTGTGAAGACATTCGCTTCTCGCTAAATCAGACTACGGCTGGGAAGCGGTCGCTAAACCGCTTCTCGCCGCAATTTCTGAGGAGCAAAAAAACCGCTTACTTGACGTGGCCGGAAACGAGCTTGGTCATCTCGAACATGCTGACCTGGCTCTTGCCGTTGAAAACAGCCTTCAGCGCCGCATCGGCGTTGATGAGGGTCTTCTTGGTGGGATCCTGGAGCTTGTTCTTCTTGATGTAGTCCCAGAGCTTTTTGGTCATCTCGCTGCGGGGCAGCGGGGTCGTTCCGACAACGGCTCCGAGGACTGCGTCCGGCTGGACTGGCTTCATCAATGCGGGGTTTGGTTTACGGGTGGCGGGCTTCTCGGTTTTTGACATGGTTCCGCTCTACGTCGAATCGCCTTCTTTAGCCAACCAAAAAAAGCAACTTTTTGCATTCCGACGCCGAGAAAGCTCGATGAAGGCAAGTTTTCCTAATGCAAACGCGGGAAATGCGGATTTTGGGGGCGCGAGCGGCGCATCTCCGGAGATGGGACGGATGGGACCTATGGGACTGATACATAAGTCCCATCCGTCCCATCTGTCCTATTCTGCGGCCCCCAGCATTTCCAGGAACTCCGACTCGCTCAGCACCCGAACCCCGAGCTTCTGCGCTTTCTCAAGTTTGCTGCCGGCTTCCTCTCCGGCCAGGACATAGCTGGTTTTCTTGCTCACCGAATCGGTGACCTTGCCGCCCTTGGCCCGGATCTGTTCGGCGATTTGCTCGCGCGGTTCACTCAACGAGCCGGTAAGCACCCAGGTGCTCCCGGCGAACTTGCCGCCTTCGATTGCAGCCCGCTGGGTGCGCTCGTCGCGTTCGCCGAAGTTCACCCCGGCTTCGCGAAGCCGTTCGATATCGGCGCGGTTCTCGGGACGCGCAAAATGCTGGGCGATGCTTGGTCCGACGACCGGCCCCACATCCGGGATGCGCTGCAACTCGTCGACCGTGGCGGCCATCAGTTCATCGAGCGGCGTCTGGAGCGGGGTGGCGCTGGTGTGAAATTTTTCAATAAACACCTCGGCCAAAGCACGGGCCGAAGTGGCGCCCACATGCAGGATTCCCAATCCAAAGATCAGCCTCCAGAGCGGACGCGTTTTGCTTTCCCGGATGGCCTCCAGCAGGTTGGCGATGCTCTTCTGGCCCGTTCGCGGGATGGTGGCCAGCTTCGCGACGTTGAGTTGGTAAATGTCGGAAATCGTTCGAGTGAGTTCCCGATCGACGAGTTGTTCGACCATCGCCTCGCCCAGTCCTTCGATGTCCATTGCCCCGCGCGCCGCGAAATGTTCCAGGCGCCGTTTAATCTGCGCGGGGCACGATGCGTTGACACAGCGGATCGCCACCTGGCTTGGATCGCGCACCACAGGAGCACCGCAGGCGGGGCAGTTCTCGGGCATGGCGAAGACGCGCTCGGCGCCGGTGCGCCGTTCTTTGCGAACCTCGACCACGGCGGGGATCACCTCGCCGGCTTTCTCAATGACCACGATGTCGCCGATGCGGATGTCCTTGCGGGCGACCTCCTCCTCGTTGTGCAGCGTGGCCCGGGCCACGGTGCTGCCGCTGACCAGCACGGGATCAAGTTCGGCAACGGGTGTCAGGACGCCAGTGCGCCCGACCTGGATGGTGATGTCGTTCAGCCGCGTCTCGGCCTGCTCGGCGGCATACTTGTAAGCCATGGCCCAGCGGGGCGACTTCGAGGTGAACCCGATCGCCGCGCGCTGCGCAAACGAGTCAAGCTTGATCACCGCGCCGTCGGTCTCGAACGGGAAATCGTGGCGAATGGCATCGAGCGCGTGAATGGCATCGAGCACTTCTTGAACTGAACTCGCCGTCCAGAGTTTCCCATGCACCGGCAATCCGCACGCGCAAAGCTGCTGGAGCGCCTCGCGATGGGTTTTCCAGTCGGCACCCTCCAACTCGCCCGTGCCGTAAAAAATCGCTCCGAGCTTGCGTTTGGCGACGATGGCGGGATCGAGCTGTTTCAACGAACCGGCGGCGGCGTTGCGCGGATTGGCAAAGAGCAGTTCGCCAGCGGCGGCGCGCTCTTCGTTGATCGTGGCAAACTGGGCCTTTGGCAGATAAATCTCGCCGCGCACTTCCAGGAGCCTCGGGCAGTTTTTGTCGGTTAGCCGATGGGGGACGGAGCGGATCGTGCGGACGTTTTGGGTGACGTCGTCGCCCGTGGTGCCGTCGCCCCGGGTCGCGGCGTAGCGGAGTTCTCCATTTTCGTAGAGGAGCGAGATGGCGACGCCGTCCACCTTCGGCTCGATCACCGTCTCGATCGGCTGGCCGGGCAGCAGTTTTTCGAGCCGCACAAAGAATGCGGCCACCTCGGCTTCTGAATAGGTGTTGTCCAGGCTGAGCATCGGAGCCCGGTGGCGGATCTGGGCGAACTCCTCAAGGGGCGCGCCGCCGACGTGCAGGGTGGGCGATCCAGGGGCGGCGAGTTCCGGGAAAGCCGCTTCCAGGTCAGCCAGCTCCCGATAGAGCCGATCGTATTCCTGGTCGGAGATGACCGGCGCGGCTTCCTGGTAGTAGCGGCGATTGTGTTCTTCAATTTCCCGGCGTAACACCGAGACTCGTGCTGCGGCTTCGAGTGGAGAAATATCGGGCATACAAGGTGGCAATAAAGAGGGTTCCGGCGATCGCGCCGAGCGTGTCGAAGGTCCAGTCCCCCAGATCGCCTCCGCTGCGTCCGGGGGTGGAAAGTTGGTGCCACTCATCCACGGCCCCGTAGCAGGAGACCGCGATCATGCTGATCAGGATGGTGGGCAAAAACGGGAGCCGCCAGGTCCAGCGGACGGCGGAGGTCATGGCAACGCCGCCGGCGAAGAACGCGATGAAATGGCAGACTTTGTCCCAGTGGGGCAGCGCAAGCATCCACGGGCCAAGTTCGCGGCCGGTGCAGGAGGAAAGAAACCAGATCACGCCAGTCCAGGCGGCAACGGACACCCAGGCGAGAAGCACAATGGACGCAAGTCTTCGCATAAAGCTCATGTCTTCTCTACGGCTTTGATTTCGTTCCAGATCGCATCGAGTTCTTCCAGGGTACACTCCTCGGCAGCCCGTCCGCGCTCGCGCAGCACGGCTTCGATCCCCTGAAAACGCTTGATGAACTTGCCCGTTGCCCGACGCAAGGCGACCTCGGGTTCCACCTTCACCTTTCGGGCGAGATTGGCGACCGCGAACAGGAGATCACCGAGCTCCTCTTCAATGCGGTCCTGCTGTTCGGCTCCGGTTTGCGCCAGCACTTCTTCAGTTTCGGCCAGTTCCTCGCGGATCTTTTCGATCACCTGCGCAGGGTGCTCCCAGTCGAAGCCGACCCGGGCCGCGCGTTTGGCGATCTTTTCCGCCCGGATCAACGCCGGGAGCGAGGTCGAAACGCCGTCGAGCAGTGAAACGTGCCGATTGCCCTTCTCCTCCCGTTTGATGGCGTCCCACTGTTTGAGAACGCCGCTGGTGTCCGCAACCTGGGTGTCGCCGAACACATGCGGGTGGCGGCGGATCAGCTTCTCGGAAATCTCGCGGGCGACTTCATCGAAATCGAAGCGCCCGGTTTCGGAGGCCATCTGGCTGTGCATCACTACTTGAAGCAGCAGATCCCCGAGTTCCTCGCGGAGATGCGCGTCGTCGTTTTCCTCGATCGCTTCGACGACCTCGTGGGCTTCTTCCAGCAAGCCCCCGCGGAGGCTGGCGTGCGTTTGTTCGCGGTCCCAGGGACAACCGTCGGGAGCACGCAGCCGGGCGACAATGCTTCTAAGTTCGTTGATGGATGCGCTCATAAGAAAAAATTAGCCGAAACTCCGGCGATGGGAACTGCCAGTTGTATCAGCCCGCTCCGGGCAGTGCGAGCCCCGGTTTTCGGCGGCGTTATCTGTCCATCTGGTCCATTGCAGCCCGCATAATGGACGATTTGGAAAGGTTCGGGAATCTATATTCGCCAGGCGGCACGGTGGCCGCCGAACTCCGTGACTTCCCCTGAGGTGTGGCGCGCGACATAGGTGGTGATGCTGATCACCGTGATAAAGGTCAGGATGAAAAGCGTCGCCACCACCCAGCTTGGAAATCCGCTGACGGCGAGCGAATGGTAGAATGCGATCGGATCGTGGATCGGGATTTTCGAATGAATGAAGATCTTCGTGAGCCAGGCCGCGAGAATCACGATATAGATAAAGATGTAGTTGCGTTTGAGCCGCCTCCCGACCGCCTCCAGCCGACTGATTTTAAAGGACGGCAGCAGCAGATCTTCGCAGACGAGTTTTTGCCAGTCGCCGTGGAGCAGATTGGCGTTTTGCGCCACCATCGGCACCAGGAAATGGGCTTCCAGCATCCGAACGCGGGCTCGGAATGCGTCGTAGAACCGGTAGCGGCGCGCCTCGATCCAAAGCATGATCGAGACGATGCAGACATTGAAAAAGAAGATGATGTGAGGCATCTCGCGAATGGAGAAGGCGACGGTAAAGATCGTTGTCGTGCTGGTGATGGCCCAGGTGGTTGTCGTGTCCAGGCGGGCGCGCCAGGCCATGATCCGGCTCATTTCGCCCCGGTAGAAGTGCGACATCGCCGTAATGTAACCGGGATCGAACAGCGGTTTGTTCAGCATCCCGGCGGACACCCGGATGGGGTCAGGTTGGCCATCGCTCATAGCTTATAAATAAGGCATTCCCGCTGAAATGGCACGGAGAAAGGAGCCATCCTGCCGTTGGCTGCTGTAGCCGCCTCGCTCAGTCGGGGCGGCGATGTGGACTCAGAGCATTCGACGCCCTCCCGGCTGGGACAGAGCGCCGCAGCTACAGCGACTGCTCTTCGCCAAATCCTTTCACCGCCAGCCAAATCCACCCGCCAAGCAGACTCACCCCGCCGAGCGGGGTGACAGCCCCGAGCCATTTCAGGTTGGTCATGGCCAGGGAGTAGAGGCTTCCGCTGAAAATCACGATGCCTGCCAGGAAAAGCCAGAACGCCACGGAAACCCGAATCGCGGGCCGCGAGGCGATCAGCAGCAGCACCACCGCATGCACTAAATGATAAAGCACCCCGGTGCGCCAAATTTCCGCCGTCCCGTTTCGTTGGAGCAGATCCTTCATCCCATGAGCGCCGAACGCGCCGAGGGCTACGGCCAGGAACCCGACGATTGCAGCGATGCGAAGTGCTTTCATGGGCATGACGATTACCACATTTTACAGATGACGCACGCCTTGATCCGCCTCATGCTTTTGTGGTGATTGAATCCGTTGAAATCGACTGGACCCAGTGGACTCCGCGCGAGCGGGCTGTGCTCTGTTTTATCCGTCAAGGAGAGGAAATGCTGTTGATCTTGAAAAAGCGGGGGCTTGGTGGCGGCAAGGTCAATGCACCTGGCGGCAGGATCGAACCCGGCGAAACGCCTCGGGAGGCTGCCATTCGCGAAACTCAGGAGGAGGTCGGACTTACGCCGCACGATCCGCGCGAGGTGGGCGAACTCCATTTTCAATTTGTCGATGGCTATAGTCTCCACTGCCGGGTGTTCGTGGCCCACGGCTGCAATGGCACGGCGATTGAGACCGACGAGGCGGTGCCCAGGTGGACGCGGATAGATTCCGTGCCGTATCATGAGATGTGGGCCGACGACCGGCTTTGGCTCCCGCTCTTGATCGCCGAACAGCCTTTCCGAGGCTACTTCGTTTTCGACAACGAAACGATGCTGAACCATCGGCTCGATCTTCTTTAATGGAACTGAACCTAACCCATGGAGCGAGCCCCAGAGTGACACAGGCTTCCCGCCTGTGCTCCGGCCAGGGTGCGCCTCCCCATAGGCGAGCCGCCAATCGTGTTTGGCATGAATTGCCCGTTATGAAATGCGGACTTTCAGCGCCAATGGTGCGGTCGGAAGTTCCCGAAGGTCACATACGGAGGACACCATGAAATGCGACTTTCAGCGCCAACGGCGCGGCCCCATACCAGCCTGGGGCCAAGGCTTTGCGCAGCCCCAGGAACCCAGTCTCCATGCGGCTAGGGCTGAAAGCCCGACCCATCCCCCCGAAATAAAACGGGCCTTCAGCCCTAAGGCGTTGTGGCGCAAAGACCTGGGGCGATGCCCCAGGCTGATATGGGACGGACCTTTGGTCCTAAGCAAAACTGATGCCGAACAGTATTGGCGGGACGCCTGTGCCACCCTCCGTAAGCTCACGTTTCTTTCCGGGAGGGCCGGATGTTAATCCTCGTGGCCGGTTGTGGCTATATCGGTTTGGAGGCGGCCCGGAGCTTTCACGCGCTGGGCTGGGAGGTAACGGGGTTGACCGCGACCGCCGAGTCGGCCCGGCGGCTTGAATCGGAACCGTTTCGAGTGGTCGCTTGCGATATCAACGATCGCGAGTCGCTTGCGGCCTTGTCTCCGCGCGGCGCGCCTTTCGACGCGGTGTTGGACTGCGTCAGTTCCGGGCGGGGCGGAGCCGACGATTACCGCCGGGTTTACCTTGAGGGAGCGCGCAGCCTGATCGAGACGCTGCATCCGGCGCGGTTTCTCTTTACCAGCAGCACCTCCGTTTACGCGCAGACCGACGGCGGCACGGTGACCGAGGAAAGCCCCGCGACGCCGGACCGGGAAACCGGGCGCATCCTGAAAGCGACCGAGGAGTTGGTCCTGGCCCATGGCGGGCAAATCGCGCGGCTGGCCGGGATTTACGGACCGGGCCGTTGGGCGCTCTTGAGTTCATTCCTGGAAGGGCGGGCCGTCATCGAGGGCGACGGCTCCCGGGTGATCAATCAGATTCACCGCGACGACGCCGTGGCGGCCTTGGTGCTCCTGCTCACGCAACCCGCTGCGCCTGGGATCTTTAATGTCGCCGACGATGAACCCATGGCCCAAGCCGAGGCTTTCCGGGCCTTTGCTGAGTTCTACCAAAGACCGCTTCCTCCTGCCGGTCCTGTGGATCTGAGTCGCAAACGCGGCTGGACCAGCAAGCGAGTGAGCAACGCCAAGCTACGCGCGCTGGGCTGGAGCCCGCGTTATCCGTCCCTGCGGGAGGCGCTGATTACGGCGCGCTGAGAGCGCTCAAGGAACACGGTTGCTTTTGAATCGGTTGTCCGGTGTGTAATCGGAGTCTTCCCCCAAAGCTGTGGAGCACCACAGCACTACAAGACGCTGGCGCGCGTCAAAAACGCCGTCTGATTCGCGGTAGCGCCTTGTAATGCGCGCGCCTCTGCGCCGCTTTGGGATGGAGCGCCGATTTCACTCCTGCACCACTGGCCAAATGGAAAGCCTCCTACCGGCACACCTCTTCTTCCGGCGGGACGGCCATCCTCGCGGTGGCGTTTTCCGGGTATTCGAAAACTTTCCCTTCGTAATTGCGGATTACGACTTTTTCCTCGTCGTGGAAGAGTTGATAGTCCGGGTTGATCGGGACTTTGCCGCCGCCGCCCGGCGCGTCGATGACGTATTGGGGGATGGCGTAGCCGGTGGTGTGCCCGCGCAACCCCTCGATGATCTCGATCCCCTTGCTGACCGGGGCTTGCAGGTGGGAGGAACCCTGGATCAGGTCAAGCTGGTAGATGTAATAAGGACGCACCCGGCACATGAGGAGCTTGTGGACGAGTTGCTTCATGGTCTCTACGTCGTCGTTCACGCCCGCCAGGAGCACGCTCTGGTTTCCCAGCGGGATCCCGTGGTTGGCCAGCCGTTCCAGTGCTTCTTTGACTTCCAACGTGAGTTCCTTTGGATGGTTCACATGAATGCTCATCCAGAGCGGATGATACTTTTGAAGCATCGCGCAGAGTTCCGGCGTGATCCGTTGCGGCAGGAAAATGGGCACGCGGGTGCCAATGCGGACAAACTCGATATGCTCGATGGCGCGGACGCGCTTGAGCAGGTATTCGAGTTTGTCGTCTGAAAAAAGGAGGGGGTCTCCCCCGGAGAAAAGGACGTCGCGAATCTCCGTATGCTTTTCGAGATAGCGGAAGGCGGCTTCGAAATCGGTATGCAACTCCTGTTCCCCGGCGCCGCTGACCACCCGGCTGCGGGTGCAGTAGCGGCAATAGGAGGCGCACCGGTCGGTCACTAGAAACAAGACGCGATCTGGGTAGCGGTGGACCAGGCCGGGCACGGGCATGGCGGAGTCCTCGCCGCACGGATCGGCCATTTCAAACGGGGAAGTCCACGTTTCCTCAACGCGCGGGATCACTTGGCGGCGGATGGGGCAGTTCGGGTCCGTCGGGTCGATCAGGTTGAAGAAATGCGGGGTGACCGCCAGCGCCAGCTTATGGCCGGAGAGCAGCACGCCCGCCCGCTCTTCCTGGGTCAGATCCAGATGCCGCTCCAGTTGAGCCAGAGAGGTAATCCGATTTTTTAGCTGCCATTTCCAGTCGCTCCACTGAGCGGGGTTCGCTTCGGGCCAGTATCCGGGCGCGTGCGAAGCAAACGCCTTCACGTTCTTATGCATGGTTTCGCGCAGGTTAATCTCGGTTTAAGGGTTGTCAACTGGTTGCTGCGGGAGCGCCGGACCGAAGCGCGGGCGTCCACCTGGGCGATGTCCCAGCAAGGCTGGTATGGGGCCGCTCCGTTGGCGCTGAAAGTCGCATTTCATAACTGACAATTTTCATGCCGAACACCCTTGGCGTTCCGCCCGCGACCGCAAATACAACCACTTTGAACGGACGGGCCATGGACCTGTCATACGTTGCATTCATTATGGTTTCGTATCGTATTCTACCTCTGCTTGGTTGTGTTTTGATCGCGATGCCGCTTTGGGCCCAACCGTCTGCTCCGTCTCCGGTTCCGGTTTCCGCCCCGCCCCCATCGTCCGCTTTGAGCCTTCTTCATCAACTCGATGAGGGATTCGTCGAAGTCTTCAACAAAGTCGCCCCGGCTGTGGTGGTGATCGACACCACCGGCAAGGCTGCCGCCAGCAACGAACCCAAGGAGAGCGATTCCGAAGCGTTCGACTTCTTTTTCCGCTCTCCCGATCCCGATTCCCACAAGCAGTTCCGCATGCCCGAGCCTCCCGCCAAGAGCGAGGGGTCCGGGTTCATCATCCGCGCCGACGGTTACATCGCCACCAACCAGCATGTTGTCGATGGCGCCGCAAAAATCAGCGTGAAGCTTAAGGACGGGCGCACTTTTCCGGCAAAGCTGATCGGAGGCGACGAGCGGACGGACATCGCCGTCATCAAAATCGACGCCGCCAACCTTCCGGTGGCCGAACTCGGGAACAGCGATGCCGTGCGCACCGGCCAGATCGTTTGCGCCATCGGCGTGCCGTTTGAACAGGATTATTCGTTCGCGATGGGGTGCGTCAGCGGCAAAGGACGCTCAAAGCTCACTTCCACCGTTACTTATGAGGATTACATCCAGACCGACGCCCTGATTAACCCCGGCAATTCCGGCGGGCCGCTCTTCGATGTCGATGGCCGGGTGGTCGGGATGGTTGCCCTGATCAACAAATACCAGCGCGGGCTTGCGTTCGCCATCCCCTCGAACATGCTCAAGAGCGTCAGCGAACAGATGATCGCCACGGGAAAGGTGGTCCGGCCGTGGCTGGGGATCCGCATCGACACCCTGGGGGAGGACTCCGCCTTGCGCGACCAGTTCCAGGGGATCGACAAAGGGGTGATCGTCACCACGATCGAAGCCGATTCGCCGGTCGCCAAGAGCGACTTGCGCCCTGCGGATGTGATCACCGAGGTGGATGGAACGCCGGTAACCACGGCTCGCGAACTTCAGAAGATCGTCTTGACGAAAAAAATCGGGGAATCGCTCACCCTGACGGTCTGGCGCAACGGCAAGACCCTCAAGGTGCCGGTAAGCACCGGGGAGTTGCCCTCCCCTGAAGGCCCGCGACTGACCACCGAGCGCAATACACCGGGCAAACCCGGAGAAAGCCTCCAGGGATTGCAGATCAAGGATTTGGAAGGCAGTCCGGGCGGGAAGCCGTCTCGCGGGGTCGTGGTGGTGACCGTTCAGCCCGACAGTCCGGCAGCAATCACCGGGATCCAGCCAGGGGACGTTATCACCGAAATCGATTCCAAGCCGGTGACCGACTCCGCCACGGCTCGCAAGCTATTGGCCAACCCGGACGGGAAAGCCAAGATGCTATTATTTTTAGAACGTAAGGGAAAAAAGACCTTCGAGGTGCTCAAAATCGATAAGTAGGTGTTCCTTGGTTGGGCGACCGGCGTCAGCGGGTGTCTGGCGCCGGCCGTTTCTTTGTGAGAGGCCGTCTTTATTCCTCCTTGTTGCCAACCGCCCAGTCCCAGTGTAAGGGTGCCGTGTGAACCATCAGCGTTTGATCACAGAAATCGGCAAAAGCCAGCGGCTACGAATCGTCAATTGCCTGAAACGAACCCAAGGCCTTAGCGTCGGGGAGCTTTCGGAGGCGATTGGGATGAGCTACATGGGGGTCAAACAGCATTGCATTGACCTGGAGCAACGGGGCTATCTGGAGACGCGCCGCCGCCCAAGAGCCATGAATCAGGTCGGTCGCCCGGAACTTGTTTATCGGCTCACGCCAAAAACCCATGATTTATTTCCTGTGGCCAGTAATGAGGTCACCCTGGAACTGCTCCGCTCCGCCGAGGCCCTCTATGGTCCGGCTGCTCCAGAAAAATTGCTCTTCCACGTTTTTCAACGAAAAGCCGAGCAGTATCTGGCCCGGCGGGAACAGGCAAAAGTCGAGTTATTGGCAGAACGGGCCGAGTGGTTTGCGAAAGTCCGCGACTCCGAAGGCTACATGGCCGAAGTGCAATCCGATGAACCCGGATTGCGGATCGTCGAGCATCATTCGCCCATCACCAGCCTCTTGGATGCGTATCCGGCGTTATTGGGCCGGTTGGAACAGGAGCTCTTTGCCAAGGTGCTGAACGTGACGGTCAAGCGCGAGCAAATTTCCACAGCCGGTCTCTACTCGTGCGTTTTCCGGCTGGCGTAGCGGCCAAGAAGAGCCTCGCGCCAGGAACGCTAACTATGGCCTGATCAAGTTCCCGCTCCATGCCAAATGGCGGCGCTCATGAAGCAGACCAAAGAACAGCCACCGAGAGCCGAGAGATCACCGTGTAGGCGATCCCTTTAATGTTTCGCCCACTCCGTAAAGCTCTGTCTTGGCGACCCTTGCGTCCTTGGCGCGAAATCCAATTGCTTTTTCTAGGGTAAATCCGCCCGTCCGGTTCGATGAGGGGGAGGACGGCTTAATCGCCGTTCTCCCTACTGATCCCTTCGGGACCGCAGAAACGGCTGAGCCCGGTTCAGTGCGACCGCCACTATTTTTGGCAACTGAACTCGTAAACAGAGAAGGCGCAAGGTCTATCGACCTTGCGCCTTCCTTCGTGGAGGGAAATCTGCGCCTTTGGGGCGAGGCTTCACCAAGCAAGCCGGAGAATGGCTCTCCGGCCTGCTCGGAACTAATGATTATTTAAGCATCAAATCTGCCAGCCGTGGAGGATTCGCAAATAGTTTGCGCGCTCGAAGCTGGTCACGTCCGGGCAATGCTTGAGGTTCATCGCCCCGCGCATTTGCTCGACCGACTCATACTCATGAGCTTCCAGCCATTCGGTGAGTTCGGCGAGCACCGTCTTGAGATGCTCGGGGCCGAACCGCAGGAGGGCTGAAACCAACTGGACGGTGTGCGCACCGGCCATGATGGCCCGAACGACGTCCTGCGCCGAATGCACCCCGCCGGTGGCGGAGTAGGAGGTCTCAACCCGTGCGCTCAAGATTGCGAGCCAACGGAGGCGGACTCGCAATTCCGCCGGGCTGGAAAGCTCAAGCACCGGCATGACATCGAGGTTTTCCACGTCGATGTCGGGCTGGTAGAAGCGGTTGAACAGGACAACCCCGTTCGCCCCCGCGCCCACCAGTTGCTTGACGAAGTTCGGCAGCGACGAGAAGAACGGCGAAAGCTTTACAGCGATCGGGATGGAGACTTCCTTACGGATGCTCCGAACCATTTCCAACGCGCGCTTCTCAACGTCACTTCCAGTTTGATCCGGGTCTGCCGGCAGGTCGTAGTAGTTGAGCTCCAGCGCGTCGGCGCCTGCTTCTTGAATCAACTGGGCGTAACTGGCCCATCCGCCGGAGGTGATTCCGTTGAGCGAACCGATCAACGGCACGCTGACTGCCGCTTTGATTTTCTGGACCTGATCCAAGTATTGGTCGCACGTCCGGTCGAACTCATCGCTCGAAGGGAAGAAGGTCGTTGCTTCCGCAAAGCCTTCGTTGTGCGCCTCGACATGATGTTCCACCGCGCGCTGCTCCATGATGATTTGCTCTTCGAAGAGCGAATGCATCACGATGGCAGCCGCACCGGCGTCTTCCAGGCGTTTCACGTGACCGAGGTCATCGGCCATCGGGGACGCGCCCGGCATGATTGGGTTTTTGAGGCGAAGCCCGAGGTAATCCGTTGATAACTTCATAAGGTTGCTCCGTTATTGTTTTGCGGGTTGGTCAGCGCCGCCGATGGTGGCGAGTTTCTGATAGTAAGCGACGCGGCGATCGACTTCCGCCTGGGCGGCCACTTCGAACTCACGGAAGCTGTCCGGCTTCATCCGGAAGCGGAGTTCGTTGCGGAGGTAATCGCCCACCGGAACTTTCGGCGGGGCGTTGTCGATCTGGAGCGGCGGCAAGCCTTGCTCGATGCGGCGCGGATCGAAGCGGAAGAGCGGCCAGGTGCCGGATTCCACAGCGAGGCGCTGTTGTTCGAGCCCGAGATGCAACCCGTACCCATGGGCGATGCAATGGCTGTAGGCGATGATGAGCGAAGGCCCGGGGAAGCGCTCGGCTTCCTCGAAGACTTTAACGGTCTGGGAGTCTTTGGCGCCGAATGCGATTCGGGCGACGTAGATGTTCCCATAGCTCATGGCCATGAGGCCGAGATCTTTCTTCGGCCGGGATTTCCCTGCCATCGCGAACTTGGCGTTCGCTCCGAGCGGGGTGGACTTGGACATCTGTCCGCCGGTGTTGGAATAGACCTCCGTGTCGAGCACGAGGATGTTGAGATCCAGGCCGGTGGAGAGGACGTGGTCCACGCCGCCATAACCGATGTCGTAGGCCCATCCGTCGCCGCCGATGATCCAGGTGCTCTTGCGGACGAGGAAGTCGGCGATCGACTCCAAACGGCGCGCATCGAGGTGATTGATCGTGGCCAGCTTGGCCTTGAGTTGAACCACCCGTTCCCGCTGGGCAGCGAGGCCGGTCTCATCGCGCATGGAGGCGGAGAGCAGCTCCGCGACCAGGGTGTCTCCGATCTGCGGAGCCAGGCGCTGGACCAGTTCCTTGGCCATCCCCTCCTGTTTGTCGATCGCGAACCGGAATCCGAGTCCGTATTCGG
>JBAXSN010000139.1:0-8574 GCA_037130675.1 Verrucomicrobiota bacterium | reverse complement strand
CAGTCCCATCAGTCCCATCAGTCCCATCAGTCCCATCAGTCCCATCAGTCCCATTCCGACCTACTCAGCCGGCAACTCGTAAACCTCTAGGCCGGGGTGGAGATAAATCACCGTGTCTCGGGGGCGTTCCCATAGCGGCTTTTGCGCGCGGAGCACCCGATAAAGATCTCGGCTTTTCACGTGAACCGCTTCGGCCCCCTTCTGAGGGCGAAGACTCTCCAGGTTGTAACGACCGAAATCGTTTGCGGAGAGGATGACGTGCGTCACGCTCGCTTTTCGGAAGGCGGCCAGATCGGCTATTTTCTCGACGCTCGGCTGCACCATTGTGGGGGACAGGCGCGGCTGGTAGGGCAAAAGCTCGGTGATCGCGGGAACCGGAAGCTTGACGCTGCGATCCTGGGCCAGCGTCGCGTGAGGCAGATTGATGTTAAGCCATGCCGCCAAATCCGCGCGATCATCCGTCTGGAAAGCGCGGTAATAGCTCCAAAGATCGTGCTTCGGCAGCCCGCCGATTTGGCATAGAACAAGAATTGCCAGGATTGCGGGCGCCACGCGAGCGGAGGGCCAGCGTGCCCGGAGTTGATCGAGACCCAGGGCGATCGCACAGAGGAAAAAAGCCGTTGCGGGCAGGAAGTATCGATCGTTGCTCTTGGGAGAGAAGGAGAGAACCAGGAGGAACAGAATGGGAAAAAGCGCGGCGATCCCCTCGACAGCCGTCAATTCGCCCCGTCTGCGCCAGCATGCGCCCAATCGCAGGATCAAAAACGGCCAAAGGACGAAGGCGATGTTGTCGCGGAACGCGTTCAAATAGACAGTGTGCGGGACCGAACGGGTCATTCCGCTTTGTCCGTGGATGACCAGCGCCATCTCCCGATGAAAACTGGACTCAAAGCTGCCGTAGCTCAGGATCAAGGGGAGATTGACGAGGGCAAAAACAGCCGCAAAAGCGCTCACGAACACCGCAAGCATTGCGAACCGTTGTTGTTTTGAATGCCAAGGCACCAGCCAAAGCGAAAGCAGTGGACAGAACGCGCCGAGGTATTTCCCTGAGACCGCGAGGGCGGCTCCGACGCCGACCAAGGCCGCAGTGGTCCAGTGCGGACGTCTCCAATAAAGCGTCAGCGCCAGAAACCAGGCGCTCAATCCAAACAGAAGGGCCGTGTCTTCCTTGAAATAGTGCGCGAGTTCGAAAAGCTGGTGATTGGTGATCAGCAAAAGACCGGTTGCGACGCCTGCGAACCGGCCCGCGGTGATCCAGGCCATCGCGGCGAGCAAGGCCACAGAGCCGGCAGCGAACCCTGCGGAAATCCAACGCCCGACTTCAACGACGTGCTGGCGATTTTCCATCTCGCCAGAGGCTTTGAGCGCCAACCGTGCCGTGCCCAGCATCAGCATGGGATGATGAAAATTCCAATGGGCTGTCTGTACCTGCAAGCCTTTGACGGGTTCGTCCGGATGATAGTAAAACTTGAATTGGTTTTCCCGTGTGAACAGCGTCAGCCCCAACACAATGAGCAGAGCGGAAAAAACCCAGAGCTGCCAGCGGGAATAAGCTGGCAACGGGGGCGGAAATGGGACGGCAGATGGAGAGGGTGAGGTCACGTCAGGAAATGAGCGTAGCGGTTTTTAGCGCCTGATTCACCTCGAAATCGGAGGTTCGAGAAAGGAGCGTGGGCGTCCCGCCCGCCGCTAAGCGGCATCGTTTTTTTGAGGACCAAAGGTCCGTCCAATACCAGCCTGGGGCAACGCCCCAGGAAAACTGGAAAGGAGAATAAGGGCTGAAGGCCCGCACTATTCCGCGCAATGTAATGGCTCGGGCCTTCAGCCCTAATTCTTTGAAATGCAAATCCCTGGGGCGATGCCCCAGGCTGGTATGGGGCCACGCCGTTGGCGCTGAAAGTCGCATTTCGTAACAGGCAATTTTCCTGCCGAATACACTTGGCGCGCCGCCCGCCGCTGAGCGGCCAAGATGGCCACTCTCCTGTACACGCCTGCGAAAGTCGACGTCGGCTATAATTTTGCGCTCGGTTTTCACGGGTTCGCATCGCCGGGCGCCTTGTCCGGCAGAACCGCCTCCGAGTCCTCGGGAAGTTGATAAACAGCCAGGTCCGGCCGCACATTCGTGATCCGGGGCCGGGTCGCGTCTGCCATCCAGAGCGGTTTGCATTTAGCCTTGATCGATTTCAGAACCGATTCCTCGATGGCCCGGGTATCTTTGGGGCTTGATTTCGGGATGTCGCGTTCGGAAAGTTCGCAGATCAGATAGCTTGCGCCCCGATGCCGCAGGGAATTCAAAAAGTCAGGTTTGCAGATTGAGCCTGCATCGATCAATTTTTGAGGGATTTTGTTCGGGTTATCGGAGGCCGAATCCGAAGCACTCGAAAGCAGAGCCGTCGGCTCTTGGGCAATCACCGCATTGGCCGGAAGATTTTTCGTGATCCATTCGGCCATAGCCGTCCGGGTGTCATGATGAAAATCCTGATAGACGCGATAAGTCCATCGGCCTTGAGCCAATAGCGCGAGGGTCAAGGGGATTGCAAATCCGAGGACCTTCCATTTCCACCCTGTCTTTGCAAAGATGCGGGCGGCCCCAATCGCGGCCGTAAGGCAGAGCAAGGCGGTCACCGGCAGAAAGTATCGACCGGAAGCTTTTGGAATCAGGGAGAGCAGAAGAAAAGTCGAACCGGCAAAGAGCAAGATCTGCCCGAGGGACGTGCGCTCACTGCGGCCTTTCCACCAGGAATGGAAACCGAAACCGACAAACCAGAGAAACACCAAGGGAGTGTTGCCCCTGATAACGCCCATATACTTGTTGAACGAAAAAAAGCCGCTCCGGGGGCCACCGACCTTGGAACCGCCATTCTTGAGGTAATAACTCTCCCGGCTTATGCCATTGAAAAAGCCGGAGGGATGTAAAAACACCTGGTAATTGATCAACGCATAGACCCCCAGCGTAACGAGCAGGAACAGCAGAATGCGCTTCGGTTTGGAGCCGTTTGCGGTCGCTACGGTGTAAATGCAAAATGGCAGAACGAAGGCGCCAATGTGTTTGCTGGAAGCGGTCAGCGCGGCGCAGATCGCCAATAACAACAGGTTCGGAACACTCGCGAGCCGCTGGTATAGAGTGATCGCCAGGAAGGTCAATGCCACCCCCATGATCAATGCCGCGTCCTCTTTGAAATAATGGGAGAGTTCCAGCAGCATGGGCGTGCAAAGCAAAAACGCGGAGCAAAGGACCGCGCCCACGCGGCCCGAGAGCAAAAAGGCGGTCCAGGCAAGCGCCATCACGGCCACAGTGGTGAACAGCGCGGAACTCAGCCGCCCGACCCAAACCACGTTTTGGGGATTCGTTTTCGCCCCTGAAATTGCAAATGCGGCCTGGACGCTGTTCAACATCAACAGCGGGTGGTGGAAGTTCCGCGTCTCCGTCTGGATCTGCCGGACCTTGGCAGGTTCGTCGGCATGGCATCTGAAATGGAACCGGTTGTTGGTGCCGTACAGCAACGCGCCCGCCAAAACGATCGCGAGCGAAAGGAGCAGGAGAAAGCGAAAATTCGAGCGGGAGTCGGGAGCGGAATGGTTATCGGCACTGATCATGGACGTGGTCATGGCAACGGGCGCGAGAACCCTGTAGAGGGTGGGCTAACGGAAGTCAATGATGACCACAAATCGTGTGGACAACCTGCTTTCCCAAAACAAGAGTATCTCCACTATGCGCAAGTTCCTCCTGCTCTTACTGACAATTTCTTTTTCCAGCGCCTCGGCAGATGTCACGCTGCCTCCGTTAATTTCCGATAACATGGTGTTGCAGCGCTCGACGGGGGTGGTGTGGGGCAAGGCTGAACCGGGCGAACGGGTTAGCGTGAAGCTCGGCGAAACGACCGCCAAGGTGACGGCGGGCAAAGACGGGAACTGGCGGGTCAAGCTCGACGGACTCAAGACAGGGGAAGCCGGTGAGTTGGTGGTTTCCGGCAAGAACAAGCTCACCGTCAAGAACGTCGCGGTCGGGGATGTCTGGGTCTGCTCCGGCCAATCAAATATGGAAATGACCGTGCTGTCCGGAACCTGGTGTGGGTACGGCGGCGTTCTCAATGCCAGGCAAGAAGTGGCAATGGCCGACACCCCCGCCATTCGAATGTTTACGATAAGGAAAGCATCAAGCGACAAGCCGGTCGAAGAAGTCACTGGAACTTGGGAGGTTTGCTCCCCTGAAGCAGTGCCTCACTGGTCGGCCACCGGCTACTTTTTCGCGCGCCAACTGCATGATGACCTCAAGCTCCCCATTGGCATGATCAACTCCTGCTGGGGCGGCACTGCCGCCCAGGCTTGGACGCCCACCGAGGCGCTTCAGGCCGACGCCGACTTGAAAACCGCTTACTATGACCGCTGGCAGACCCAATTGGCCGAATACCCGGCGGCCAAGGAAGCCTATGAAAAAACGACGCTTCCCGCCTGGCAGACGGCAGCGGATCATGCCGCCGCGACGGGAAAGCCCGTTCCGCGCAAGCCGACGCCGCCGCGCGATCCCAAAACCGGCGCCTTCCCAAGCGCGCTGTACAACGGCATGATCTTCGGAGCCGCGAAGTATCCGATCAAGGGAGCGATTTGGTATCAGGGTGAAAGCAACGCCCAGGACGCGGCACGTTACCGCAAGCTGCTTCCCACCATGATCACCTCCTGGCGCAACGCTTGGGGGCTGGGCGATTTTCCGTTTCTCATCGCTCAACTCGCCAACTTCACGCAAGTCCGCCCGGAACCAGCCGACTCATTATGGGCGGAGCTTCGCGAGGCACAGCGGTTCACGGCGGAAACTCTTCCCGCCACAGGGCTCGCGGTGGCAATCGACATTGGCGATCCGCTCAATATCCATCCCAAGAACAAACAGGAAATCGGACGGCGTCTCGCCCTGGTTGCCGAGGCCAGGGTCTACGGGAAAGACGTGATCGCGTCCGGGCCAATCTTCACCGGCGCGAAATTCGATGCGGGCATTGCAAGGGTCACGTTCAAACCCGGCACCGCCATTGGACTCACCTCCAAGGATGGCGGCGCGGCAAAGGGATTCGCCCTCGCCGGCGAGGATCGTAAATTTGTCTGGGCCGATGCGAAAATCGTCGGCGTCGATCCGGTGGATCATACCGGCACCCTCTCGT
Source organism: Verrucomicrobiota bacterium (assembly GCA_037130675.1). Lineage (GTDB taxonomy): Bacteria > Verrucomicrobiota > Verrucomicrobiia > Chthoniobacterales > Chthoniobacteraceae > JBAXSN01. Next base: position 3,424 of record JBAXSN010000139.1, on the reverse strand, counting down.
TGCCGAAATCAGGGAAAGAGAGGAAGGGAGCGAAAACGGCGGCACCCGCAGCCGAGCCGTCGATCGAAGTCAGTTCACCGTCGGTGCCAAAGCCGATCGCAATCCGGTATGGCTGGGCGCAGAACCCAGAGGTTAATCTGGTGAATAAGGCAGGTCTGCCCGCCGTTCCATTCCGCACCGATGACTGGCCGCAGCCCCCCCCTCCGCCGATGCCTGCGTCCACGCCCACACCTGTCCCATCGAACACGCCAACGCCAACGCCAACGCCCGCGTCCACGTCCCTGTAGCCACGCCGCTGTGAGGCATCGGGGGAGCGCGCTCAAAAGGCGGTGACGGGCCACCGTTGCTCCAAGGCGCTTCGCGCATTTCAAATCGCGCGTCTCCTAAAGCGCGCCAGCGCCTTGGTGCGGCAGCCCTCTGCCGCCTTACGCTGCGCTACGGATTCGCAATTTTTTGTTAAGTTGACGCCCATGCAACTGAGCGGGGCGACTACAGGAATCTTGGGTAGCTCGATCATGGTGGTCTCGGGGTCCAATTAAAGGTGGTGTGAATTTGGCGCTCCGGATTCCTTATGCTCACACCACTTTAATTTCACCCGTGGTCTCGTGTGTGGTCTCCCGTGTGTTGACGGTGGAAAACCAAACGCCTAGACTAACCAGTCCCAATGACTGACAGACCCACAAAATCACAGCCGCAAGCGGCGCTTTCCACCAACCTTGTATTGGTTGGTTTTATGGGAAGCGGCAAGTCGTCGGTCGGTCGTCTTCTGGCGGCCAGGCTGGGCTTCCGATTCGTGGACACCGACGCCCTGGTGGTCGAGGCGGCTGGAATGCCGATAGCGGAGATCTTCGCAACCTATGGCGAGGCAGCTTTTCGGGAATACGAGGCAGAAGCGCTCGAATCCTTGCTCGATCAGAACCGCCAGCGACTGGTTGTGGCCACGGGCGGCGGAATCGTCACCCGCGAGAGCAATCTTCCCCTGCTCCACCGCCTGGGCTTTGTGGCGGGACTGACAGCTTCGGAGGATGTGATTTTTGAACGCGTCTCTCGCAACAAAAAGCGCCCTTTACTAAACACGCCCAACCCGAGGGAAACGGTCTCCAACTTGCTCGCCGTTCGCGCCCCCCTTTATGCCGCCGCCGCCGATTTCCTGGTCGAGACCAGCATCAGGTCCCACGCCGAGGTGGCCGAGCAAATCATCGCCGAAGCGCGTCGGCGATTTTCGGAGTAAACCGTGGCTGACCCGCTCCAACCTGAAGCGGCCCTCACGCTTAAGTCTGAGTTGATCGAACTTGCCCGTTCGCTTGGGTTCGCGCATTGCCGGGTCGCACCCGCGGTGACCCCGCCCCACGCTGACGCCTTCCATTCGTGGCTGGAAGAAGGACGAGCCGGAGAAATGGGATGGCTTGAACGCAATCGGGAGCGCCGCACGGATCCCCAACTCGTCCTGCCGGGGGCGCAAAGCGTGATCGTGCTGGCGATGAACTACTGGCAAGGGGACAAAGCGCCTGGCCCGGCTTCATCCGAACCCGGGGACCGCATCGCCCGGTATGCCTGGAACGACGATTACCACGAACTGATCGAGCCAAAGCTCCGGCAGATCGATGGGTTCCTTAATCGGCACGGCGGCTCGCAACGCTGTTATACGGACACCGGCCCCATTCTGGAACGTGACTTTGCGGCGCTCGCCGGGATGGGATGGCACGGAAAGAGCACGATGCTGATCAGTCCTGACCTGGGCACCTGGTTTTTTCTGGCTGAGGTGCTGACGACCGTTACCCTCCCCGCCGACCCACCGATGGCGGATCGCTGCGGCCGCTGCACCCGGTGCATAGACGCCTGCCCAACCGGCGCCATCGCTGCTCCGCATCAGCTCGATTCCCGCCGCTGCATTTCCTATCTGACCATTGAACTCAAAGGTTCCATCCCCGAAGCTCTCCGCCCTTTGATCGGCGACCGAATTTACGGCTGCGACGACTGCCTGGAGGCCTGCCCGTGGAATCGGTTCGCACAGGTCGGGCACGAAGCGGCATTTTCCCCCAGGCCGGCTGTTGAACTTGGATTGCGCGAATACCTCGCGCTCGACGACGAGCAGTTCCGAGTGCTCTTCCGGCGCTCCCCTATTAAACGAATCAAGCGGCGCGGCTTTCTGCGCAATGTCTGTGTGGCGCTGGGCAACGTCGGGACTCCGGACGATCTTCTCGCGCTTGAGCAAGCCGCGAACGATCCCGAACCGCTGATCGCCGAGCACGCCCGCTGGGCATTTGGAGAAATCCGGCGGAGATGGGGCTCGTCCATTTAGTCCATCTCGTCCACTTCGTCCATCTCGGGTGGTCCCGCTATGGACTAAGTGGGCAAAATGGACGGCATGGACAGGCTGCCTTTATCCCTGCTTTGCAGCTTCCCCCGTCCCCCTGAACGACTGCCAGACGAACAAGGCAGTGGCGACGCAGATGCAGGAGTCCGCGACGTTAAAGGCTGGCCAGGGATTGGCAAAGGGGACATGGAGATCGAACAATAAAAAATCGACCACGTAGCCGTGCAGAATCCGGTCAGTGAGATTCCCGAGTATCCCCGCCAGCAACAGCGCCCAGCCGAGGCCGCCTACCCGGTCTTTGAATGTGCCGCGCCAGGCGAGCCCCACCAGGACCAACAGCGCGACCGCAGACAAGGCGATAAAGGCGCCGTTTGAATTGCTGAACATGCTGAACGCAGCCCCCGTGTTGCGAAAATGCACGAGATCGAAAAAGTTCGGGAGGATCGGGCGCATCTCGCCGTACTGGAGCACGCGCAACACGGCCCACTTGGTCACCTGGTCAAGAACGTATAATGGCAGGGTGACTGTCGCGAGGAGCAGAGGGAGCGGAAATGTGCGAGTGGCGGTCATGGATGGTTCGGGAACTAGCGCAAACCAAGGGCTTTCGTTTAGACGATTCGGTTGTTACGCTTGAAACTCAACATGGCCGAAACGCTGACCGAAACCAAAGAAAAAACCGCGCTCGATGTCCCTTGGAATGTCGTGGTTCACAATGATCCCGTGAACCTGATGAGTTATGTCACCATGGTTTTCAAGCGGGTTTTCGGTTACCCGACCGAAAAGGCGGAGCAGCACATGATGGAAGTCCACCGGAATGGGCGATCCATCTTGTGGTCGGGACCGCGCGAGCGCGCGGAGCTTTACGTTCAGCAACTCCACGCGTATCTGCTCCTGGCGACGATTGAGCGCACGAGTGGGGAGTGAACGTGACACAGGCTTCCAGCCTGTTTCCGTGAGACTGCGCACCGCTGTTCACGGAAACAGGCTGGGAGCCGACAATACTGTTCGGATTGCAAGATACGCTCTCGCGAAAGCGATCTTTCAGCGCCAAAGGCGCGACCCCATACCAGCCTTGTATGTTGCTTTTCATGCCCATTTCCAGAAAAC